>CAXTPV010000276.1:0-3197 GCA_964246135.1 uncultured Acetobacteraceae bacterium
TGCTCCTGCTGCTCGGTCCGGCGCCGACGGCCATTGACGATCTGATCCGTCACTGCCAGTTCTCCGCGTCCCTCGTCGCCGCGGCGCTCGCGGAACTCGAACTCGACGGGCGGGTGGAAACGCTCCCGGGAAGCCGGGTCTGCCTCACCACCGGCTGAGATTGTCCCCGGGCTGACGGGGGCCAAAAGCGGAAGTCGGCAGCATGTCGGACGTCGTCGTCGTCGAGAGCCCGGCCAAGGCCAAGACCATCAACAAGTACCTGGGCGGCGGCTACACCGTGCTCGCGAGCTTCGGCCATGTCCGCGACCTGCGCGAGAAGGACGGCTCGGTGCGGC
Organism: uncultured Acetobacteraceae bacterium; assembly: GCA_964246135.1. Taxonomy (GTDB): domain Bacteria; phylum Pseudomonadota; class Alphaproteobacteria; order Acetobacterales; family Acetobacteraceae; genus CAXTPV01. Next base: position 336 of record CAXTPV010000276.1, read on the forward strand.
CCGACGAGGGCTTCGCGATGGACTGGGAGTCAGACGAGCGCGGCCAGCGCCAAGTGGCGGCGATCGCCAAGGCGCTGAAGGGCGCACGCACGCTCTATCTCGCGACCGACCCGGACCGCGAGGGCGAGGCGATCTCGTGGCATGTGCGGGCGATGCTCGACGAGCGCGCGGCGCTGCGCGGGATCGACGTCAAGCGCATCACGTTCAACGAGATCACTAGGTCCGCGGTCCGCTACGCGATGGACCACCCGCGGGCGCTCGACCAGCCGCTGATCGAGGCCTATCTCGCGCGTCGGGCGCTCGACTACCTGGTCGGGTTCACGCTGTCGCCGGTGCTTTGGCGCAAGCTGCCGGGCAGCCGCTCGGCGGGACGGGTGCAGTCGGTCGCGCTGCGGCTGGTGTGCGAGCGCGAATCCGAGATCGAGGCGTTCCGCGCCCGCGAGTACTGGAGCGTCGAGGCGGCGATGAGCACGCCTTCCGGCGCGCCGTTCACCGCCCGGCTGACCCACCTGAATGGCCGCCGGCTCGAGCAGTTCGACCTCGGCAACGCCGAGGCGGCGTCGCGCGCCAAGGAAGCGGTGGAGGCGGGGCCGTTCACCGTCGGCTCGGTCGAACGCAAGCGGGTGCGGCGCAACCCGCCGGCGCCGTTCACCACCTCGACGCTGCAGCAGGAAGCGAGCCGCAAGCTCGGAATGGGGGCGCAGGCGACGATGCGCACCGCGCAGCAGCTGTACGAGGGGATCGAACTCGACGGCGAGACGGTGGGCTTGATCACCTACATGCGGACCGATGGCGTGCAGATGGCGGGCGAGGCGATCGACGCGATCCGCGACCATGTGCGCGACGCGTTCGGGGCGAATTATCTCCCCGCGCAGCCGCGCGAGTACAGCACCAAGGCGAAGAACGCGCAGGAGGCGCACGAGGCGATCCGCCCCACCGACGTCGCGCGCGCGCCCGCCGAGATCGCGGGCCGGCTGGGCGGCGAGCAGCTCCGACTCTACGAGCTGATCTACAAGCGCGCGGTCGCGAGCCAGATGCAGTCGGCCGAGCTCGACCAGGTCGCGGTCGAGCTGGTCACCGCCGACCGGGCGGTGCGGCTGCGCGCGACCGGCTCGATCATCGCGTTCGACGGCTTCCTCAAGCTCTACCGCGAGGGCTCGGACGAGACCGAGAGCGGGGCCGCCGAGGCCGATGACAGCCGGATGCTGCCGCCGATGAACGAGCGCGACCCGGTCGGGCGCGGCGCGGTGGTGGCCGAGCAGCATTTCACCCAGCCGCCGCCGCGCTTCTCCGAGGCGTCCCTGGTCAAGAAGATGGAGGAGCTGGGGATCGGCCGGCCGTCCACCTATGCCTCGATCCTGACGGTGCTGCGCGACCGCGACTACGTGCGGCTCGAGAACCGGCGCTTCATCCCGGAGGATCGCGGGCGGCTGGTGACGGCGTTCCTGACCAGCTTCTTCACCCGCTACGTCGACGCCAACTTCACCGCCGGGCTCGAGGCGCAGCTCGACGAGATCTCGGACGGCGCGATCGACTGGCGGCAGGTGATGCGGAGCTTCTGGGAGGATTTTTCCCGCGCGCTCGACGGCACCAAGGATCTGAAGATCTCCGACGTCATCGACGCGCTGGACGAGGAGCTTGGCGCGCATTTCTTTCCGGAGCGGGAGGACGGCAGCGACCCGCGCCTCTGCCTGGTCTGCGGCACCGGCCGCCTCGGGCTGCGGCTCGGGCGGCAGGGCAGCTTCATCGGCTGCTCGCGCTATCCCGAGTGCCGCTACACCCGCGGCCTCGCGGCCGATCCTGGCGGCGAGGGCGGCGACGGCCTGCGCGAGGGCCTGCGCACGCTAGGGGCGCATCCGGCGACCGGCGAGGACATCACGGTGCGGCGCGGCCCGTATGGGCTCTATGTGCAGCAGGGCGAGCCCGATCCTGGCGACGCCAAGGCCAAGCCGCGACGCACCAGCCTGCCGAAGGGAGTCGAGGGAGACACACTGACGCTCGACGCGGCGGTCGGGCTGCTGTCGCTGCCTCGGATCGTCGGGCTGCATCCGGAGAGCGGCGAGCCGATCGAGGCGGGGCTCGGGCGCTACGGACCGTTCGTGCGGATGGGCGCGATCTACGGCTCGCTCGACCGCGACGACGACGTGCTGGTGATCGGGCTCAACCGCGCGGTCGATCTGATCGCCCGCAAGCAGGCCTCGGTGCGCTCGCTGGGCGCGCATCCCAAGGGCGGCGAGCCGGTGCTGGTGCGCAAGGGCCGGTTCGGGCCGTACGCGCAGTCGGGCCAGGTGGTCGCCAATTTGCCGCGCGAGGTGTCGATGGACGACATCTCGCTGGCGGACGCGGTGGCGCTGCTGGCCGACAGGGGGAAGACGCTCAAGCCCCGACCGGGCGCGCGCAAGGGGAAGCCGGCCAAGCCCAAGGCTGCCGCGGCCAAGGCGCCGGAGGCCAAGCCGGGGGCGAAGAGGCCTGCGAAGGTTGCGGCAAAGCGGGGCAAGCGTTCGGGCGCCAGCAAGGCGGCTTAGGTGGCTGCTGAGAAACGCTCGACGCTTTGTTTGAAGCCTGGCGAAGCCAAGGGGCTTTGCCCCTTTGACCTCATCAAAGGCAAGCCTTTGAAATCCTTTCGTTCAGAGAATGGGGTCTGGGGCCAGCCGGCCCCAGCGGGTCGAGGGCAGCGCCCTCGCCTTACTTTTCCAGCATCCTGCTAGATGGCGCGGCCCTCCGCGCGTGGTGGGCGCCGCGCCCAGTTCGTTCCCGCCACGGGTGCGGAAGGCCGCTTGCCGACGCGGGACGAGCTTGCGCGGTTCATCGCCGACAGCCCGGGCCGGGTCGGCAAGCGCGAGGTCGCGCGCGCGTTTGGGC
>CAXTPV010000277.1:0-3170 GCA_964246135.1 uncultured Acetobacteraceae bacterium
CGGCCCGCCGCGGCACGCGCGGCGGTTTTCGCCTCGGCCGACATCCTGGTGATGGATGATGGGCTGCAGAATCCCGGCCTGCGCAAGGATGCGAGCTTTCTCGTCATCGATGGCGGAGCCGGGTTCGGCAACGGCGAGGTGATGCCGGCGGGACCGCTGCGCGAGCATCCCGCGAGCGCCGCGAGACGCTGTCGTGCCGTCGTGCTGATCGGTGAGGATCGCCATGAGGTCGGACGCCAGTTCCGGTTCAGGCTGCCGGTGCTGCGGGCGAGCCTCCGGCAAGGCGAGGAGGTCGCCGAACTTGCCGGACGGGCGGTGTTCGCCTTCGCCGGGATCGGGCGGCCGATGAAGTTCTTCGACGGACTACGCGAAGCGGGCGCGAGGATCGTCGCCACCCGCGCATTCACGGACCATCACCGCTATCGCGCATCCGATCTCGCGGCCCTCGAGCGCGCGGCAAAAACAGCCGACGCCGTGCTGGTGACGACGCCGAAGGATGCGGTTCGCCTGCCGAAATCATTCCGCAGCCGGGTCACTGTTGTCGGCGTGTCGCTCGACTGGGCGGATGACCGAGTCGAGCGCATCCTGGACGCCGTGCTGGACAAGGAGCGTGCCAGCTCGGCGGGCGAGATCGCCGGATAACTCGGCGTCCGATCAAAAACCGTGTTCGGCCTCTTTTCTGAACGGATGCAGCAAGTATCCAACTTTAAGCTGACGCGAGAATTCCACGCGCCTCCGGAAAGGGTGCCGCGGACGAGGAAACCGCCCGACGCGCGGCGTCTCAGACGGAAAATATTCCTTAACAGAGTGTTAAGGCCAAGGACGGACATCGTCTTGTTTCTGATACATTCCGCTTTGTCCATGAACTGTGCCGATTAAGCCACAGCGTTTGATGCAACATCAAATCTACGTTGGCGTCGCACATGGCAGCCCGGTAACATAATTGTCAGCGTTAACGCGGGACCGGAGCGGGCGTCCATATGCGCAAAGCCAGCCTGACCAGTAAGGTCACACAGCCTCTGTCTTTCCCCGAACCCAGCGCCGACGGCAAGGTGGTGCCGTTGCGGTTGCAGGTTCTCCCGCGCCACCGCAGCTATCTCGACCGGTGGCTGCAGGCGGGAGCCCGGATGGGCCTCTGCGACGCCGATGTCGGCTCCGGCCGCGAGGCCGAGGTCTTTGTATGGGTGCGCGAGAACCCTGATCCAGCTTATGTCGTTCGCACCGAGGGCTTCAGCTGGGTGGTGATCGACCATCTGCGTGATCGCCGCCTCGGTCTGTTCCGGAGCTTCGAGGCCGCGCTCTACTGCATCCGTCCGGTGGCGCCCGTGAACCCGATCGCCGCCTGACCGGGGCTCGCACCTAACCCTCCGGCAACCAGACCCGGAACACCGTGCCCTCGCCTTCGCGGCTCGCGATCCGTAGCGTGCCGCGATGGCGGTTCACGATGTGCTTGACGATGGCAAGACCAAGGCCGGTGCCGGCCGGACCACGCCTTTGGCCGGCGGTTGCGCGATAGAACCGCTCGGTCAGCCTTGGCAGGTGGGCCGGAGCGATCCCTGGACCGTCATCACCCACGGCGATCGTGACACCGGAGCGTTGCGGGGTACCCCCTTGCTCCGGCTCGGCCGATATCGTGATCCTGCCAGCCTCGCGACCGTATTTCAGCGCGTTGTCGAGCAGGTTCTCGATCACCTGGACCAGCTGATCCTCGTCGGCGAGCACCGTCGGCAGGGTGGACGGCACATCCATAGTCAGGCGCTGGCCGCGTGCGGCGACGCGAAGCTCGAACGCGGCGGCGACGCGTGCCAGCACGGATGCGGTATCCACCCGCGCGTCGGGCGCCCGGTGCTCCGAAATCTCGATCCGCGACAGGCTGAGAAGGTCGTCAAGCAGGCGGTTCATGCGCGCCGCCTGCTCGGCCATGATCTCAAGGAAGCGACGTTGCGCGGGTGGGTCGTCGGCGGCCGGTCCGCGCAACGTCTCGATGAAGCCGATCAGGCTCGCCAGCGGCGTTCGCAGCTCGTGCGAGGCGTTGGCGATGAAGTCGGACCGGGTGCGCTCGATCGCGCGATCGCGCGTGCGGTCGGACAGCACCACCAGCACGCGACCACCGCCAGGCCGCTTGGGATCGAGGCCGATCACGGTCGCCAGAACGTCGCGGGTGACCGGCGTTAACAGCGCGAGGTCGACGGGATCGATCGGCGGCCGTGATCCGGCACCCTCGCCGCTAGCCTGCTCGATCGCGCCCCTGAGGCTCGGGTGCCGCAGCACGGCTGCGATGTCCGGCCCGAAGGCGCGGCGGGCCGCCACGTTTGCGCGTCTGACCACGCGATCGGCGCCGAGCAGGATCAGCGGATCGGGCAGCAGCTCGACGATCGCCTCCTCGGCGCCGAGCAGGGTCTCGATCAGCGTGGCGCGATCGGACAACTGGCCGGCAAGCCGGCCGATCTCGTAGCGCGCCTCGTCGCTGGCAGGCAGCGATGACGGCATCGGCGGGATCACCGCCGATCGACCCGCTCGCCGCGCCGTCTCGGCGAGCATCGCGATGTCGGCGTTCCAGCACGCAACGGCCCAGTAGGCGATCGCGATGGTGAGCAACGCGGTGCCGCAGGCGACCGGGATCGGGCAGGTTCCCAGCGCGGCGCAAGCCGCCAGAACCAGCACCGGCACCGCTGACAGGATCGCGGCCCAGAGCAGAACCGGCCACGCCACCCCGCGCCTCGAAGGGCTGGGGACCACCGGTTCGATACCGGAAGGCGTGACGCTCAGGCGCCCCCAGGAACGGGCGCGAGCCGCGCGGGCGCCGGCGACACGATGTGTGCGCCGCCGCCGGGATCGATCTGGAACAGCGCCAGGCCGCGCCGGACATGGCCGTCGGGCTCCAGCGCGAACACGCCGTCAACGCCCGAGAAGCCATCCGCCCGGGTGAGGCCATCGGCGGTGATGCCGCCCGAGGCGACCAGCGCCGAGGCCAGCGCCGCGCTGTCGTAGGCGGTGTCATCGAGGCCCTTTGGCGGCCGACGGGTCGCGCCTTCATAGACCTGCGCGAAGCTGGCGCGGGCGGTCGGATCGGGCGCCGCGTACCAGGCGCCGGCGATCGACCCGAGCTTGCGCGCGAACACGTTCCAGAGCGCCGGGCCCATCAGCCGCACCTCGCCGGGCCTGATCCC
>CAXTPV010000278.1:0-817 GCA_964246135.1 uncultured Acetobacteraceae bacterium
CAACAGGCGCCGCCAACATATCCCTTCCATACAGATTTAAGTGTCAAGGAACGGGCCCCTCGACAACAAAACTCAGCCTTGTCAAAGGCTTAGTTCCGGGCCACCGATGGGCGAGGCGGTGATGTAGGTCGTCCGCGACCCACGGTCAACAGGCAAACGACGCGATCTCGGCCAAACCCGCCGTTTTGTCCGCGCACCTCACGCCCAACCGTAACGTTCAGCCGGCTGGCGCCAGCGCCTTCGAGACGACGTGATCGCCGACCGTGATCCCAAGGCGCGCCGTCGTGCCGGCCGCGAGTTCCAGCGTCGACGACACGGGGCCGCTGCTCGACACGATCGCCAGGCTTCGCGGCACCGTGTCCTCGGCGATCGAGTCGATCGCGCCGTCGGGCGCGATGAACACCATGTCGAGCGGCACCAGCGTGTTCTCCATCCACATCTGGCTGACCTGCGGCTCGGCCCAGGTGAACAGCATGCCGCCATCGGCCGCGACCGCGGTCCTGAACATCAGGCCCACCTGCTGCTCGCGTGGCGTGCGCGCGAGCTCGACCACGAACCGGTGATGGCCGCCATCCTTGCCGATGATCTCGAGCGGAACCGTCGCCAGCGTCTTCTGCGCCGAAGTCGGTTCGGTGTCGGCCCGGGCCGGCGCGCCGGTGGCGCCCAGGGCGGCGATGAGGCTGGCCGCGACGACGGCGCGGCGGGTGGCTGGCTTGCGCATGGCATGTCTCCTGGCAGGCTGCGGAAAGAGCAAGGCAAGGGCTCTGCCCTCGACCCGGGGGGGGGGGGGGGGGGGCCCCCCCCCCCGGGGGGGGGC
>CAXTPV010000278.1:827-3154 GCA_964246135.1 uncultured Acetobacteraceae bacterium
CTGGTTGCTTAAAGATAAAGGCAAGGGGTCTGCCCTCTACCGGCTGGGGCCACCGGCCCCAGACCCCAGTTTTTCTAGAGCAAAGGATTGCAAGGGCGAGCCTTTGATCGGATCGAACCGCAAAGCGGGTCGATGGGCAAAGCCCCTTGCCTTGGCTTCGTTACGCTTCGAACAACGCCTTTGGCGTGTCTCAACAGCCCGCTAGACAGGCGGCTCGGTCGCGTTGGGTGCCAGCGTCTGGCGCGCGAGCGCCCGTATCTCGTCGCGCACAGGGCCATCGCGCGGCGCGTCGCGCAACCGGTCAAGCAGCTCGTCACCCGGCGGCCGGCGCCGGGCCAGGTGCCACTCGAGGCCTTGGAGGACGCGCCGTGCCGGCTCGGGCAGCCGATCGGGCAACGCCCGCCCGCTCAGCGTGCCCCAGATGCCGGCCCAGCAGCGGGCGACCGCGAACGGATTGTAGCCGCCGCCGCCGAGCGCCACCAGCGGCAGGCCGGTCTTGGCCAGCGCCGCGCAGATCTCGAAATGGGTGTTGTTCGACAGCGACAGATGCGATTGCGGATCCTCGGCGAGCGCGTCGGCGCCGCACTGGATCATGATGGCGTCTGGCGCGAAACGCCCGATCAGCGGCAGCACCGCGTCGTCGAACAACAGGCGCATCTCGCTGTCGTTGAGGCCGGGCGGCACCGGCAGGTTGCGCGCGGCGCCGCCGGCCCGGTCATGGGCGAGCCCGGTGCGCGGCCAGCGATCACGCTCGTGGATGCTGATGGTGAGCACGCGCGGATCGTCGGCGAAGGCGGCCTCGACCCCGTCGCCGTGATGCGCGTCGATGTCGAGATAGACCAGGCGCGTGAGCCCGGCGTCGAGCCAGCCCAGCAGCCCGATCACGGCGTCGTTCAGGTAGCAGAACCCAGACGCGCGATCGGCGCGGGCGTGATGGGTGCCGCCGCCAGGATGATGCACGATGCCGCCGCGCTCGAGCGCGAGACGGCAGGCGAGCATGGTGCCGCCGACCGCGGTCATCGGCCTGGTATAGACGTCGGGGTAAAGACCGTTGCCCTCGACGCCAAGCCGATGGCGACGCGCCTCGCCCGCGGTCACCGCCTGGTCGCGCTCGGCCCGCGCCAGGCAATCGAGATAGGCTTGCGTGTGAAAGCGGAGCACGTCGCGGCGCTCGGCGATCGCCGACAACACCGTGTTGGTGTCGTCGAGCCAGCCCAGCGCCCGGCACAGATCGACCGCCGCCGAAACACGCGAGATCGCGAGCGGATGCGGCGCCTTGTGGGTCGGGCGCGCGAAGATCGGGTTGAACACGAACAGCGCGGGTGGACGCGGCGACAAGCCTTCTCAATTCCGCAGGAACGGGTTGTCCCGGCGCTCGTCACCGATGGTCGAAGGCGGCCCGTGACCGCAGACGAAGCGGAGATCGTCGCCGAGCGGCAGCAGCTTGGTCCTGATCCCCAGCATCAGGGCCCCTTGGTCGCCATAGGGAAAGTCGGTGCGGCCGATCGAGCCGCAAAACAGCGTGTCTCCGAGCTGCGCCAGCCGCGCGCGGCGCTCGACGAACACGATGTGCCCGGGCGTATGGCCGGGCACGTGCAGCACATCGAGCCGGTGGCTGCCGAGTGCGATCTGGTCGCCCTCGGCGAGGAAGCGGTCCGGCACGACGGCGCGCGCGTCCATGATGCCGAACCGCCTGCCATCCTCGGGCAGGCTCGCGAGCAGGAAGCCGTCGCGATCCCCTGGTCCCTCGATCCGCACCTGCCCCGCGAGCCGGTCGCGCAGCGCCGACGCGCCGCCCGCATGGTCGATATGGCCGTGGGTGAGCAGGATGCGCTCGATGCTCAGGCCGAGCGCCGACACCCGGTCGAGGATGCGCGCGACGTCGCCGCCGGGGTCGATCACCGCGCCGGCGCGGCCATCCTCGTCCCAGATCAGGGTGCAGTTCTGCTCGATCGGCGTCACGGGAACGATCTCGATACGCAGCTGTCCCACCTGCTCCGCCCTTCCGTTGATCGGCGGTGCGACTATGCCCCGGCCCGGCGGGTGGCCAAAATCCCCGGGAGCGGGAATAACAATGCGTGCGCGGGATCAGCCGTTCAGGAGTGCGCTCACGATGGAGATTTCGGGCGAACACCGCATCCCGGCCGAACCGGATCGCGTGTGGCGGGCACTCTCGGACGCGGCATCGGTGCGGCAAAGCCTGCCCTCGGGGGTGACGCTGAAGCCGGGACGCGGCGCGTTCACGCTCACCATGTCCGAAGCGGTGGCGACCGAAGACGCGGCAGGCGCCGCGATGGCGACCGACGACGCGGCGGGCGCCGCGATGA
>CAXTPV010000279.1:0-3150 GCA_964246135.1 uncultured Acetobacteraceae bacterium
CGGGCGGCCCCGCGGCGCCGGGCCCCCCCCCCCCCCCGGCCCCGCCCCCCCGCCCGCCGGGGGGGGGGCCCGCCCCGACGGCATCGGGTTTCCGGTGATGATCCGGCCGAGCTACGTGCTCGGCGGCCGCGCGATGGAGATCGTCCATGACCGCCCGGGACTCGCGCGCTACATGCGCGACGCCGTACGCGCGTCGGGCAGCCCGGTGCTGGTCGACCGCTACCTCGCCGACGCGATCGAGGTCGATGTCGACTGCATCGCCGATGGCGAGCAGGTCTACGTCGCCGGCGTGATGGAGCATATCGAGGAGGCCGGCATCCACTCCGGCGACAGCGCCTGCGCGCTGCCGCCCTACTCGCTGTCGCCCGCCACCGTCGACGAGATACGCGGCGAGACCGCGACGCTCGCGCGGGCACTCGGGATACGCGGCCTGATGAACGTCCAGTATGCCGTCAAGGACAACATCTCCTACGTGCTCGAGGTGAACCCGCGCGCGTCGCGCACCGTCCCCTTCGTCGCCAAGGCGACCGGGGTGCCAATCGCCAAGATCGGCGCCCGCGTCATGGCCGGCGCGCGGCTCGCGGAGTTCGATCTCGACGGCCGCGCCGCCGCGGCCCACGTCGCGGTCAAGGAGGCGGTGTTCCCGTTCGCGCGCTTCTCCAACGTCGACATCATCCTCGGGCCGGAGATGCGCTCCACCGGCGAGGTGATGGGGCTCGCCACCAGCTTCGAGCGGGCGTTCGCCAAGGCGCAGCTCGGCGCCGGCGTCCGGCTGCCGAGCGCCGGCACCGTGTTCCTGTCGGTGCGCGTCACCGACAAGGGGCTCACCCTGCCGCTGGCGCGACGGCTGCTGGAGATGGGGTTCCGGATCATCGCGACGCGCGGCACCGCCGCCCACCTTCGCGCGGCCGGGCTCGCGGTCGAGACGATCAACAAGGTGCTGGAAGGACGCCCGCACTGCGTCGACGCGATCCGCTCGGGCGACATCCAGCTGGTGATCAACACCGCGTCCGGCGCGCAATCGGTCGCCGACAGCTACACCATCAGGCGCGACGCCCTGACCCACGGCGTGCCGCACTACACGACGATGGCCGGTGCCCGCGCGGCGGTGGCGGCGATCGCCGCACTCCGCGCCGGCTCACTTGATGTCGCGCCGCTGCAGTCATATTTTAGGCGACCGTTTTAGGCCCGCCTCGCGCCCGAGGCGCGTCCGCGATTCCGAGGACCAAAGCGTTGCAGAAATTCCCGATGACCGGGCCCGGACTGCAACGGCTGACGGAGGAAGTGCGCCAGCTGAAGTCCGAAGAGCGGCCCGCGATCATCCGCGCCATCGCCGAAGCCCGCAGCCATGGCGACCTGTCGGAGAACGCCGAGTATCACGCCGCCCGCGAACGCCAATCCTTCGTCGAGGGCCGGATCATCGAGCTCGAGGAGATCATGTCCTCGGTCGAGGTCATCGATCCCTCCACCCTGTCCGGCGACCAGGTGAAGTTCGGCGCCCAAGTCAAGCTGATCGACGAGGAAACCGACAAGGAAGCCACCTACCAGATCGTCGGCGCCTACGAAGCCGACATCAAGTCGGGCCGGATTTCGGTGTCGTCGCCGCTGGCCAAGTCGCTGATCGGCAAAAAGACCGGCGACACCGTGTCGGTCCCCGCCCCCGGCGGCGATCGCTCCTACGAAATCCTCGGCATCTCCTACGCCTGAGGCCGCGTGTCGCCGCCGGTGCGCGACACCCTGCTGACCATCACCGACGTGCGCGACGCGGCGTCGCGGATCGCAGGGCGCGTCATCCACACGCCCACCGTTCCAAGCGCCACCCTGTCGCGCACCTGCGGCTGCGACATCAGGCTCAAGCTCGACAACCTGCAGGTCGTGGGCTCGTTCAAGGAGCGCGGCGCCGCCAACCGCCTGGCGCTGCTCACTGGCGCGGAGCGCGCACGCGGCGTGATCGCGATGTCGGCCGGCAACCACGCCCAAGGCGTCGCTCGCCACGCCAGCCTGCTCGGCATCGCGGCCACCATCGTGATGCCGCGCACGACCCCCGTCGCCAAGATCACCCGCACCGCCGCCTGGGGTGCCACCATCGTGCTGCACGGCGACACCCTTGGCGAAGCCAGCGACCACGCGACCGCCATCGCGGACCGTGACGGCCTGGTGTTCATCCACCCGTTCGACGACCTCGCGATCATCGCCGGCCAGGGCACCTTGGCGCTCGAACTGCTGGAGGATGCCGGCCCGGTCGACATCCTGGTGGTGCCGGTCGGCGGCGGCGGCCTGATCGCCGGCTGCGCGACCGTCGCGCGCGCCCTCTGCCCAGACGCCACCATCATCGGCGTGCAGGTGGAAAGCCACGCCTCGCTCCGCGACCATCCGGGCGCCGAGCGCGACCCGCTCGGCGGCGCCACCATCGCCGAGGGCATCGCGGTCAGCCGCGTCGGCCAACTCGCGCTGCCGATGATACGCGCCCATGTCGACGCGGTGCTGCCGGTCCCCGAACGCATGGTCGAAGAGGCGATCGCGCTGCTGATCGAGGGCGCCAAGCAGGTCTCGGAAGGCGCCGGCGCCGCGGCGCTCGCCTGCGTGCTCGCCTACCCCGAACGGTTCGCCGGCAGGCGCGTCGCGATCCCGGTCTGCGGCGCCAACATCGACAGCCGCATCCTCGCCAACGTGCTGCTGCGCAACCTGCTGCGCGACGGCCGCCTGCTGCGGCTGCGGATGGAAATCCCGGACCGCCCCGGCGTGCTCGCCGACATCGCCACCACCATCGGCACCAGCGGCGGCAACATCATCGAGGTGTCGCACCAGCGCCTGTTCGCCGCCCCCAGCGTCCAGGCCGCCGAGCTCGAGGTCATGGTCGAGGCCCGCGACCCCACCCATGCGACCGAGATCGAGACCGCGCTGTCGCGGCGCTACGTCGTGCGGCGGGGGTGACGGCCAGGGCTCTGCCCTGGACCCGGAAGGGGCGCGCCGCCCCTTCACCCGGCCTGACTGGCTAGGCGGGCAACCAGTGCGTCAGCACGGCGCAATGCCAGTCCGTCCACCGAGGCGATCGGCCTCAGGGCCAGGCTGTTGGCCAGGAACGCGCAGCTGGCCTCGGCCAGCATGCCGGGCGCGACATTGCACTCGATCGCGCCGCATTGCTCGATC
>CAXTPV010000280.1:0-2681 GCA_964246135.1 uncultured Acetobacteraceae bacterium
GCCTGCGCCATGCCGGGCTGCTGGACGCCGAGGCCGGGCTTGCCGCCGGGCGGGCGATGACCGAGGCCGCGCTCGCCAGCGTGCGCGACGGCGGCCTGATCGCGCGCCAGTTCACCCGCGTGGCCCGGCTGACCGAGACGGCGCGCGAGCGGCTGACCAGCGACATGTATTCCACCTTCACCCAGGGCCTGCGCGAGGCGCGGCTGCAGACCCAGCAGGCGGGCACGCTCGACGACCTGTCGCATGCGCTGATCGCCATCCTGCGCTTCGCGGCCTCGTTTTCCGGGGTGGCGGCGGAGAACATGGTGCGCGGCGGCGGCTGGCTGTTCCTCGATCTCGGGCGACGGATCGAGCGGGCCCAGGCGGTGGCGGCCGATGTCGCCAATACGCTCGACCAGCCGGCGGCGCGCATCGAGGGCGGGCTGCGCCTGGTGCTCGAACTGTGCGATTCCGCCATCACTTATCGCAGCCGCTACCTGACCACGCTGCAGCCGGCGCCGGTGCTCGATCTGGTGCTGGCCGACGAGAGCAACCCGCGCGCGCTCGCCTTCCAGCTCGCGGCGATGCGCACCCGCCTGCACGATGTCGCCGGCGCCGATGATCCCTTCACCCAGGAGGCGGCCGCGCTGCTGGCGCGGGTCGTCGCGCTGGTGCAAGGCGTGGTCGACAGCCCGTCGCAGGCGGCCCGGGCGGCCGAGCTGCCGCCGCTGCTGCGCGCGATCGAGGCGACGGTCGCCGATCTGTCGGTGCGGATCGGCCGGCGCTTCTTCACCCTGCTGCCGCCGCGCCAGTCGCTGGGGATGGCGGCGCCTGAATTGCGTGGCGCGGCGTGAGGTTCACCCTGCGCCACAGCACCCGCTACGTGTATTGCGAGCCGGTCGATCTCGCGAGCCACGTGCTGCATATCGCGCCGCGCCCGCTGCCGCATCAGTCGGTGCTCTCCTCGGTGATCAGCGCCACGCCCGAAGCCCTGCGGAGCAGCACCGCGCGCGACCATTTCGGCAACCAGGTGACCTGGCTCTTCCTCGATACCCCGCATGCGATCTTCGACGTGACCGCGCATTCGGTGATCGAGGTGGCGTTTCCATCCCCGCCCGAGCCGGCGGCGACGCCGGCCTGGGAGACGGTGGCAGCCGAGGCGCGCGCCAGCGGCGGCGCCTCATGGGAAGCCGCCGAGTTCCGCTTCGACAGCCCGATGGCCGCGGCCGATGCGGGGGCGGGCGCCTATGTCGCCACCAGCTTCACGCCGGGCCGCCCGGTGCTGGCGGGGTTGCTCGAACTGAACGGACGCATCCGGCGCGACTTCGCCTTCCGGGCCGGGGTGAGCTCGATCCATACCCCGGTCTCGCGCACCCTCGCGCAGCGCGCCGGCGTGTGCCAGGACTTCGCGCATATGATGATCTCCGGCCTGCGCGCGCTCGGCCTGCCGGCGCGCTATGTCTCCGGCTACATACGCACGCGCCCGCCACCGGGGCGCGCGCGGCGGGTGGGGGCCGATCAGTCGCATGCCTGGGTCGGCTGCTGGCTGGGCAGCGCCCATGGCTGGGTCGATCTCGACCCGACCAACGACCTGGTGGTGCGCGAGGAGCACGTGGTGCTCGGCTGGGGTCGCGATTACGGCGATCTGAGCCCGGTGCGCGGGATCATCCTGGGCGGCGGGCGCCATACGTTGAGCGTCGGCGTAGACCTCGAAGCCGCCGGCTGAGGTCGGCGGCCTAGGCATCAGAAAGCAAGCAAGGTGTTCTTTTTGGAAAAAGAACCAAAAACTTTTTTGATTTAGGAAGAACTCTCCTGTCGATGCTCCGAACCAGACAGACAAAAGTTTTTTGCTTCTTTTTTTCAAAAAAGAAGGCGCTTTCTCTGGTTCTAGACCACCAATGACCATCGCGGGCATCGGCGCCTCGCCGCGCCGGCGGGAGGACCAGCGCCTGCTGACCGGCGCCGGCCGCTTCGGCAGCGATCTCACGCCCGCGCAGGTGGCGCACGCGACGCTTGCGCGCAGCCCGCACGCGCATGCCACGATCCGCCGGGTCGATACTGCGGCCGCGCGAGCGGTGCCCGGCGTGCTGCTGGTGCTGACCGGGGCCGACTACCTGGCCGAGGGGCTGCGCCCGCTGATGCACGCGCCGTTCGCCTTGAACCCGCCCGATATCTTCCTGCGCAACAGCGACGGCAGCGAGAGCTTCATCGCGCCGCATTACCCGCTGGCGCAGGACCGCGTGCGCCATGTCGGCGAAGGCGTGGCGCTGGTGGTGGCCGAGACCCTCGCGGCGGCGCAGGACGCGGCCGAACTGGTCGAGGTCGACTACGACGTGCTCCCGGCGGCCGCGGACGCGCGCCAGGCTGCGGATGCGCCGGCCGCGACGCTGTGGCCGTCCATGGCCTCCAACGTCGTGCTCGACGCCCGCGTCGGCGATGCCGCGGCGACCGAGGCTGCGTTCCGCGCCGCGCATCACGTGGTGCGGATCGAAACCCATGTGCCGCGCGTGACCGGCGTGCCGATGGAGGTGCGAACGGCCATGGCGAGCCACGACGCGGCGACCGGCCGCCTCATGCTGTATGCCGGCGGCGGCGGCGTGGTCGGGCCGAAGCGCGATCTGGCGGCCATGCTCGGGCTGGACCCGGAGCAGGTGCGCGTCGTGGCGCACGATGTCGGCGGCAATTTCGGCACCCGCAACTAC
>CAXTPV010000280.1:2691-3129 GCA_964246135.1 uncultured Acetobacteraceae bacterium
ATTCTCGCTCGTCGCCTGGGCGTCGCGCCGCCTCGGCCGCCCGGTGAAGTGGTCCGCCGACCGCACCGTCTCCTTCCTCAGCGACTATCACGGCCGCGACCTCGCCGTGACGGCGGAGCTGGCGCTCGACGCGGACGGGCGCTTCCTGGCGTTCCGCGCCTCCAACCTCAGCAATCTGGGCGCCTATTCGGCCTCCTTCGTCCCGCTGACCAAGGCGACGGAACTGATGGCGAGCATCTATCACATCCCCCTCGCCGCCGCCCGGGCACGCGCCGTCTACACCAACACCTCGCCCACCGCGCCCTATCGCAGCGCCGGGCGGCCGGAGGCGATGTTCGTCATCGAGCGCCTGATCGACGAGGCGGCCCGCCGGCACGGCTTCGATCGGATCGCGCTGCGCCGCAAGAACCTGATCCCTGCCGAGGCGCTGCGATAGGG
>CAXTPV010000281.1:0-3115 GCA_964246135.1 uncultured Acetobacteraceae bacterium
TGTTCGGCGTCGTCGGCCTCGCGCGCGACACGCTCCACCGAGAAGCGCCGGAAATCGCGCGCACCGCAGATCACGTCGTCATCGACGGACCGCCGCGCGTCGCGGGGTTGATGCGCTCGGCGCTGCTCGCCGCCGATCTCGTGCTGATCCCCGTGCAGCCATCGCCGTTCGACGGCTGGGCCTCGGCCGAGATGCTCGGCCTGCTTCGCGAGGCCCGCATCTATCGCCCGCAGCTCGCCGCTCGCTTCGTTCTGAACCGCTGTGGCGCGCGCACGGTCATCGCCCGCGAGACCGCCGAAACGCTCTCCGATCACGATCCGCCGGTGCTCTCCAGCACCATCGGTCAGCGTGTCGTCTTCGCCGACGCCGCGCAATCCGGCCGCCTCGTTGTCGAGCTGGCCGAGCAGAGCGCCGCGGCGCGCGAGATCGCAGCGCTCGCCGCTGAAGTCGCGAGGATCGCGCCATGAGCGCGCGCACCACCCGACGCGGCTTCGCCGCCCGGCCCGGCGACGCCGAGAGCTGGATCAAGGCGCCCGACGCCTCAAGCCGTCGCGGCGACGAGTCCTCCGCCTATACCGCGCGCCTGACCATCGACGTCACGCCGGCTCTCCGCGGCCGCATCAAGGTCGCCGCGTTCCAGCGCGGGATCACCGTCGCCGAGATGCTGCGCGACCTCTTCGCGCGCGAATTCCCCGCCGATCCCGGAGAGACCTCATGAACGATAACGAGCCGTCGCCGCCGCGCGTCGTGCCGCCATCGCATCGGCGCACCGTCGCACTCACCCATGTCGAGCTGACCTGGATCGAGAAGAAGATCGAACACTGGCTGCGCTTCGGCCGCCGCGCCGAGGAGAAGATCCTCGATCGCCGCCGCAGCATCTCGAGCTTCAGGCCAGGCAGCATCTTCGCGTTTGTGCGCTGGGCGTCGAACGACTACGGCACAGTCATCTCGCGCATGGACATCGTGCGGGCGGTCGAGCCGGGCGCGCGTTTCCAGACGCTGCCCTTCGTGCGCCCCGGCGGCGAGATCCTGCTGCGCGTCGATAGCTGGCCGAAGGTCGAGCGCGTGCTGCAGGCGATCGACGCCGTCGAGGCGCTGGGCATCGATCCCGCCGACGCCGCGCCGGAATACTGGCGCCACCTCCACAACCGTATCGCCGCCGGACACGAACCGCGCTCCTACACGCGCGATCAGCACGCCGCCTGGCTCAAGCGCCGGAGCGTCACGCTATGACCCGCTTCGGCTACGTCATGACGACGTATTTCGCCATGCTCGTCTTCATCGGCTTGGCTTTCGTCCATCCGGCGCCGCGCCTGATCTGGAACGCCACGGCGAGCACGCCGACCGGGCTTTATGCGCTCCGGCCGGCCGGACAGCTCCACGCGCTCGAGTTGGTCGCCGTGCGCACACCCGAGCCGATCGCCAGCTACCTGGCCGATGGCGGCTTCCTGCCCAAGGGCGTGCCGCTGCTGAAGCATGTGATGGCGCTGCCAGGGCAGACCGTGTGCCGCGCGGGCGACGCCATCATCGTCGATCATATCAGCGTCGGCGCGGCGCGTGAGCGCGATCATCTGGGCCGCCCGCTGCCGCGCTGGAGCGGCTGCCACACGCTCGGTCCCGCCGAAGTCTTCCTCATGAACCCGACCGTCCCGGACAGCCTGGACGGACGCTATTTCGGCCCGCTCCCGACCACCGCGATCGTCGCCCGCGCGGTCCCCTTGTGGACCGACGAGGCCGGTGACGGCCGCTTCGTGTGGCGCGCCGCCACCGATTGATCCGCTTCTCAACCCGCCAACAACGGAGGTTTCCCATGGCGCAGATTGGTCAGTTCACCCGCGATAAGTCGGGCTTCACCGGGCGCGTCCAGACGCTCTTCTTCACCCAAGACCTCTCACTCGTTCCGGCCGAATCCTCCGATGCTGAGAATGCGCCGGACTATCGTGTCCACGTGGGCGATGGCGATGGCCCGGAGATCGGCGCGGGCTGGAAGCGCACCGGCGAGAAGGCCGGCGAGTATGTCTCACTCGTCATCGACGATCCCGCACTCGCGCAGCCGATCCGCGCCAACCTCTTCCAGTCGGGCGACGACAAGTCGTCGTGGGTGCTGAACTGGAATCGTCCGCCCAAGCGCGGCGATCGGAGCTGATCGCATGCGGCGCGCGCTTCTTCTGTTCGCCAGCGTGACGGCGTTCGGCATGCCCGCCGGCGCCGTCCATGCGCAAGCGGCGCCCATCTCGTTGCAGGCTTCGGGCGACTACTACGCCGCGCTCGTTGCCGAAGCCGCGCAACGCTTCGGCATTCCAGCGGCGTGGATTCGAGCGATGATGCACGTCGAGAGCCATGGGGACAGCCGTGCCGTCTCACCCAGGGGTGCGATGGGTTTGATGCAGCTCATGCCCGAGACCTGGGCTGCGCTTCGCGCTCGCTACGGCCTCGGACGCGATGCGTTCGATCCGCACGACAACATCCTGGCGGGCGCGGCTTTCCTGCGCGAGATGCATGACCGCTACGGATCACCGGGATTCCTCGCGGCGTACAACGCCGGGCCTGGCCGATACGAGGATTATCGAGACCGCCATCGTCCGTTGCCGCCGGAAACCGTCGCTTACGTTGCGGCGCTTGTCCCTTTTGTCGGGGACGGCGCGACCGATGGGCCTGTCCTCGTGGCGGCCTCCGATCCGTCGTCTTGGACACAGGCGCCGCTTTTCATCGTGCGATCGGTAAGCGCTGAACCTGTCGATCACGCGGCAGCCAAACCGCCGCCGAACGACTCGCCGTCTGCCGTCGCGGTGCGCGACCTGTCGGCGATCGCACCGCAATCCGATGGGCTGTTCGTCCACGTTTCCGCAGCGGTGCCGAAACCATGATCGCGCAGCCCTCCCATCGACATGTCGCTACATCGCCTCGGTCAGCTCGCAATCTCCGTGTCGGCTTGGCGGCTTCCAGGGGCTTAAGAGGCGGCCTCGCAGCTGCAGGGTGCGAGTTCGCAGGCAGGCGCGGCACAGCGTGCTTCCGGGAAGAAGGAAGGGCAGGCAGGGGGGGAACGCAGAAACCAACCGACCGAGGGCGAGGGCGAGGGCGAGGGCGAGGGCGAGGGCGAGGGCGAGGGCGAGGG
>CAXTPV010000282.1:0-3093 GCA_964246135.1 uncultured Acetobacteraceae bacterium
AAGCCCTGGTAGTCGAGCGGGTGGTCCTCGACATGCACCGCGAGCCGCTTGTCGGCGGGATCGAGCGAGGGGCCGCGCGGCACCGCCCAGCTCCAGAGCACGCCGCCATGCTCGAGCCGGAAATCCCAGTGCAGCCGGCGCGCCGCGTGCTTCTGCACGACGAAGGCGCGGCCGGCTGCGACGGGACGGGCGGCGTGATTGGGGGCCGCGTGAGCGGGCTCGGGGGTGCGCGCGAAGTCGCGCTTCTCGCCGTAGGAGCGCGCACGTTTCGGGTTGCTCGCCATGACGTCGCGCAACGTTCCTGCCCGCGTCCGGTTTCGCGGCTTGCGCGGGCACGCCGTCCGCTGCACGTGTTGGCGCGACATTCCGGAGGCACCGCACTTGGACGACAGCGCCACCCCCAGCGCCTACCAGGTGGGCGCCACCGCGGCGATCGGCGAGCGGCGGATGATGTCGCTCAAGGGTGGCGACACCTTCGGCGTGTTCGACCAGAACGGCAACGTTCGCGCCGGCCCGGGCATCGCCGAGGGGGTGTATCATCGCGACACCCGCTATTTGTCGCGGTTCGACCTGCGGCTGAACGGTGCCTCGCCGATCCTGCTCAGCTCGACGCTGCGCGACAACAACGCGACCCTGACCTGCGACCTCACCAATCCCGACTACCAGCTCGACGATGGCACCATCGTGCTGGCGCACGATACCATCCATGTGCGGCGGTCCCGCTTCATCTGGGCGGAGCGCTGCCACGAGCGGGTGCTGGTGCGGAACTTCTCCGACACGACGCAAGTGGTCGAGGTCGAGATCAGCTTCGGCGCGGATTACGCCGATCTGTTCGAGGCGCGCGGCATGCACCGCGCGCAACGCGGCACCGAACTCACGCCGGTGGTCGGCACCGACACGGTGGTCCTGGGCTATGACGGGCTCGACCGGCAGCGCCGGACGACGCGGCTCCGCTTCTCGCCGGCACCGGACCAGCTGACCGAAGGGCGCGCGGTGTTCCGCCTCGACCTCGCCTCGCAGAAGCGGGTGATCCTGCACGTCGAGATCACCTGCGACCCCGCGGGCGGGGAGAAGCAGGACGCCGGGCAGACGTTCCTGTTCTCGATGGTGGAGGCGCGCCGGGCGCTCCGGGTTTCGTCGGCGCGGGCGACCGCGATCGAGACCAGCAACGAAGTGTTCAACGAGGCGATCAGGCGCTCGATCTCCGATCTCTATATGCTGGTCACCGACAAGGAGACCGGACCTTACCCCTATGCGGGGGTGCCCTGGTACAGCACCGCGTTCGGACGCGACGCGTTGATCACCGCGATGCACGCGCTCTGGCTCGACCCGGCGATCGCTAGGGGCGTGCTGTTCTACCTTGCCAAGAACCAGGCGACGACGATCGACGACGTGGCCGACGCGGAGCCCGGCAAGATCCTGCACGAGGTGCGCCATGGCGAGATGGCGATGCTCGGCGAGGTGCCGTTCCGGCACTATTATGGCTCGGTCGACAGCACGCCGCTGTTCGTCTGGCTGGCCGGGCTCTACCTCGAACGCACCGATGATCGCGACGCGGCGGTGGTGCTGTGGCCGCACATCGACGCGGCGCTCGGCTGGATCGACCATTACGGCGACCGTGATGGCGACGGCTTCGTCGAGTATGGAAGGCGTAACGAGAACGGCCTCGCCAACCAGGGCTGGAAGGACAGCTTCGACTCCGTGTTCCACCAGGACGGCCGGATCGCCGACGGGCCGATCGCGCTGGTCGAGGTGCAGGGCTACGTCTACGCGGCCAAGCTGGCGGCGGCGCGGATCGCCCGGATGATCGGCGAGCATGCGCGCGCGGCGCCGCTCGAGGCCGAGGCCGAGCGTCTCCGAGTCGCCTTCGAGGCCGCGTTCTGGTGCGAGGAGCTCGACACCTACGCGCTGGCGCTGGATGGCGCAAAGCAGCCCTGCCGGGTCAGGAGCAGCAACGCCGGCCACCTGCTGCTGACCGGCATCGCGGACCCTTCGCGGGCGCGGCGTGTCGCGCGCGGGCTGCTGGGGCGGAACTTCTTCTCCGGCTGGGGCATCCGCACCATCGCCGCCGGCGAGGCGCGGTTCAATCCGATGGCTTATCACAACGGCTCGGTCTGGCCGCATGACAACGCGCTGATCGCGCTTGGCTTTCTCCGGCTGGGCCTGAAGGACGAGGCCGAGCGGCTGTTCGCCGGGCTGTTCGCGGCAGCCTTCCAGAGCGATCAGCGCCGGCTGCCGGAACTGTTCTGCGGCTTTGCGCGCGAAGAGGGGCTGGGGCCGGTGCGCTACCCGGTCGCCTGCTCGCCGCAGGCCTGGGCGGCGACCACCCTGCCCGCGCTGGTGCAGGCGACCCTCGGGCTCAGCTTCGATCCGGTCACCCGCACGGTGCTGTTCGACCAGCCGCGACTGCCGGCCTTTCTCGACAGCATGGTCCTGCACAACCTGCGGATCGGCGATGCGAGCGCCACCGTTCACCTCAAGCGGTTGGACGACGAGGTGGCGATCAACGTGCTGCGCCGGGAGGGCGGCCTGCGGGTGCAGATCACGAGCTGAGGCGGCCTGCGGGGCAGCGGCTTGAGGAAGCAAGGCTGGGCTCTGCCCAGACCCGCCAAAGGCCGTGGGCCTTTGGAAACCGTTCTATTTAGCGGCTGGCGGGCGCTCTGCCGAGATCGCGGAGGCTGGGAAGATCAGGCATTGACCGGGCCGTCCACGCCCATGCCGCTCATGAAAGATGCGCCTTGTCGAACAGCGTCTCGAGCATCGTCCACGGACCAAGTGTCACGAGGCGGATGTCAAGCAGCCCCGCCTTGACCATCGGGAACGCCTTCAGCGCGGTTTCGACTTCGCCCTGGCTCGCGGCCTCAAAGACCAGGCTCACCGTGAGCGGCTCCGGCTGGAAGTGCAGCTCGCGGATCGTGCCGGCCCGGTAGGCGGCCCAGGCCGCCCTCTCCTCCGCCACGACCAGCGGGCCGAAATCGGCCGGGGTCTTGCCGGCGGCAGGCGTCAGAAGTGCCAGGATTTTCATGTCGCATCCTTGTTCATGCTTGTTGAGAAATCTGCCGCCAACGGGCTGAAGCGTCGGTGGCCAGGCCG
>CAXTPV010000283.1:0-257 GCA_964246135.1 uncultured Acetobacteraceae bacterium
GTGCTGGCCGCGCTGTCGCCGACCGGCGGCGTGCAGGTGGGCGCGGTGCTGCGTTCGCTGGCACGCAGGCCGGGCCAGATCGCGACGCTGCTGGCGCTCGCGCGTGACGCGAACCTGGCGCGGTCGGCGCTGACGCGGCGGGTGCGGATGGTGCGGCCGCCGGCTTGATGGTCGGATGGAAGGAAGGGGGGGGGCTGCCCCCCCCCCCCCAACCCCCGGGGGCGTTTGTTAACCCATGGATATAAGAAAAATGATTT
>CAXTPV010000283.1:267-3081 GCA_964246135.1 uncultured Acetobacteraceae bacterium
GGGCGTTTGGTAACCTATTCGATATAAGCAAATGGATTCTTACGGCGTCGCCTTTGGATCCAGGCTGGCGTTCTGCCAGCCGGCGCCGAGCGCGCGGTAGAGCCGGACCGCGTCGGTCAGGCGGGCGAGGTCCGACAGCGCGGCGGCGTCCTCGGCGGCGAACACCGACTGCTCGGCGGTGAGCACGTCGAGAAAGCCGGTCAGCCCATGCGCGAACAGGACCTGCGCGCGGGCGAGCGCAAGGCGGCTGTCAGAAGCCGAAGCCTCGAGGCGCTCGCCGCGGGCGCCGTCGGAGCGCAGCGCGGTCAGTCCGTCCTCCACGTCCTGGAACGCCGCGAGCACGGTCTGCTCGTAGGCGAGGCGTGCCTGTTCGGCGCTCGCGCGGGCCGCGACGACGCCGGCGCGCAGGCGGCCACCCTGGTAGATCGGGGCGCTCGCCGACAGCGCGACCTGCCACAACAGGTTGGACGCCTCGAACATCTGGTGGATGAAGCTCGCCTGCGGCACCGCTTCGAGCGGGATCGAGAACTGCGGGTAGAGGTCGGCGACCGCGACACCCACGCGGGCGACGGCGGCGGCGTAGCGTCGCTCGGCGGCGCTGATGTCGGGCCGGTTCGCGAGCACGTCGGACGGTAGCGTCGGCGGCAGCGGCGGCATCGCCGGCAGCGGTCGCGGCTCCCGCAGTGCCGCGGTCAGGCTTTCCGGCAGCTGCCCGGTCAGCACGCCGAGCGCGTGCGCCGCCTGGTCGACCGACGACTGCAGCGGCGGCAGGCTCGCCTGCTCGGCCTCCAGCTGGGCCTGCTGCTGGGCCACCTGCAGGCTGGTGCCGAGGCCCTCGGCGAAGCTGCGGTTGACCAGCGCGAGCGCCGCGACCGCCGCGCGGACGTTGCCGCGCGCGATCACCAGCCGGTGCTGGCTCGCGCGCAGGCTGGCGTAGGTGTCGGCGACCTCGCCGAGCAGGCTCACCAGCAGGCCGCGCCTGTCCTCGATCGTCGCCTGCAGGTTGGCGTCCTCGGCCTCGACCGAGCGCCGGACGCGGCCGAACAGGTCGAGCTCCCAGTTCAGCGTCAGGCCGAGCTGCCAGTCGCGGTTGAAGGTCGAGGTGTTGGCCGGCAGCGGCGGGTATTCGAGGTTGATCGGGTAGTGCTGGTCGCCGCCGAACGCCTGGCCGGCGAGCTGCGGATAGAGGCCGGCTTCCTGCTCGCGCCGGACCGCGCGCGCCTCGATGATACGCTCGGCGGCCTGCCGGAGGTCGAGGTTGCCGGCGATCGCGGCGTCGACCAATCGGTCGAGCACGGGATCGTCAAAGCCGCGCCACCAGGTCCGAAGCTCGGCCTCGGTCGCCACGCGCCCGGCCGCCGCCAGTCGGCCTTCGAAGGCGGCGGGGCGCGGGGGGTGATCCGGCTGGTAGCGCGGGCCGACGGTGCAGGCGGGGAGCGCGAGGCAGGCAGGGAGTGCCAGCAGGCAGGCCGCCGGCCACGCGACCGTCCGCCGCCGGCGCACCTCAGAGGTGATCCTGCAGCCAGGTCGCGAGCAGCCCGTGCGGGTGGATCGCCTGGGCGCCGACCGCGACCGAGGCGGTCATGCCGGCGCTGAGCGTGATGCCCGGCGGCACCTGGTCGATACGGATGCGGACCGGGATGCGCTGGGCGAGTCTCACCCAGGTGAACACCGGGTTCACGTCGGCGAGGCCCTCGCGGTCCGGCGCGCCGTTGGCGTCGTTGATGCCGCGGGTGATGCTCTCGACATGGCCGCCGAGCGGCGCGTCGTAGCCCATCAGACGGATCATCGCCGGGTCGCCGACATGGATGCGCCTGATCTTGGTCTCCTCGAAGTAGCCGTAGATCCAGAAGCTGTCGGCGTCGATCAGCGCGAGGCGGGTCTGGCCGGCGGTCGCGTAGTCGCCGACGCGCAGCAGCAGGTTGGTCACGTAGCCGTTGACCGGGGCGTAGACGACGGCGCGTTCGAGGTTGAGCCGGGCGGTGTCGAGTGACGCCTGCGCGCTGTCGACGCTCGACTGCGCCTGCGACGACGAGCTCTTGAAGCGTTCCTGCTCCTCGGCCGACACGATGCCGGACAGGCCTTCACGGCGGCGCACGTCGCTCTGGCGGAGACGCAGCTCGTCGGCGGCGGCGGCCAGGCTGGCCTCGGCCGAAGCGACCGCGATCCGGTAGCGGGCGGGGTCGATCGCCAGCAGCGCGTCGCCCTTACGCACCCGCTCGTTGTCGTGCACCAGCAGCTGGACCACGGTGCCGGCGACCTCGGGCGCGATGTCGACCACGTTGACCCGCACCCTGCCGTCGCGGGTCCAGGGCGAGATCATGTAGGTGTGCCAGAGCGCCACCGCGAGCAGCGACGCGAGCGCGAGCGCGGCCAGCGTCAGCAGCACGCGC
Organism: uncultured Acetobacteraceae bacterium; assembly: GCA_964246135.1. Lineage (GTDB taxonomy): Bacteria > Pseudomonadota > Alphaproteobacteria > Acetobacterales > Acetobacteraceae > CAXTPV01. The sequence goes on from CAXTPV010000283.1 coordinate 2,661, forward strand.
AGGATCAGCCGGACCGCCCGCATCGGCTCGCGGTCAGGCGTAGATGACGAGGAGCGACAACGCCGTCACGTAGAGCGAGAAGGTGACGAGCGACGGGTGCCAGAACAGGCCGAGCAGGCGGGTGCGCCAGAGCAGCCAGCGTAGCGCGAGCGTGATCGGGACGGCCACCAGCCCGTAGACGCTGATCGGGGCGACGTAGACGCCGGCGATGTCGATCTCGCTCAGCACGGCGTCAGTTCCGCTCGATGGCGAGGCGACCCTCGAAGAAGTCGCGGTGGCGCCGGAGCAGGCGCGCCGCCTCGTGCAGCATCGCGGCGGCCTCGATCGCTGACGGCGATGCCGCCTGGCCCGCGAGGTGATGCGCCTCGCGGTCGAGCGCGTCGGCCGGGCGGCCGGCATCGCGTCCGAGCCGGGCCAGGCC
>CAXTPV010000284.1:0-3068 GCA_964246135.1 uncultured Acetobacteraceae bacterium
TGGCAGCCTGGTGCTGGTCGACCAGCACGCGGCGCATGAACGCCTGACCCATGAGCGGCTGCTCGCCGAGCGTAGCCAGGGCCCGATGCGGGCGCAGGCGCTGCTGCTGCCCGAAGTGGTCGAGCTGCCCGCGCCCATGGTGCGCACCCTGACCGAGGCGGCGCCGTCGCTGCTCTCGCTCGGGCTCGCGATCGAGGGGTTCGGGCCGGGCGCGATGCTGGTGCGCGCCGTCCCGGCGGCGATCGCCGGGGCCGCGATCCCGTCGCTGCTGCGCGACATCGCCGACGAGCTCCTCGACTGCGGCGAGGCAACCGCGCTCGCCACCAGGCTCGATGCCGTCGTCACCCGCATGGCCTGCCATGGCAGCATACGCGCCGGCCGCCGCCTCGGGTTCGAGGAGATGTCGGCGCTGCTGCGCGCGATGGAGGCGACGCCGCGCGCGTCCATCTGTCCGCATGGCCGCCCGACCGTGCTTCGCCTCAGCCGCCACGAGATCGAGCGCCTGTTCCGGCGCGGCTAGCTAGTCGCCCTCGTCGACATCCGAATAGCGTCGGGGTTCGCCATCATCGTGGAACGGCGCGAACGCCGGAGTGAGCGGATCGAGCGGCGGGATCGAGGCTCGCGTCGGCATGATCGGCTCGGCTTGGAGCAGCGCGCCGGTGAGCGGGAGATCGGGAAAGTCGGATCGCACCGGCTCGGATTGCGGCCCGTTGCCGGTACGCAGCCGGCGCGCGAGACCCGGCACGCCGGCGAACGTGCCGGTGAGCTCCTCGCCGGCGAGCAGGAGAACGCGGTCGCCGTCGGCGGCCTCGAGCAGCACGGCGTCCGGCCGATGCAGGTAGCGAAACGAGGAGGTGTCGCAAAAGAACACGCCGCCTTCCGTGAGCGCGATCCCCTGCCGGGGCCGGCAACCGTGATAGTCGCCCGCGACGTGCAGCACCCGGACCGCCACGTAGCCATCGGCCCGGAGCGCCGCGAGCGTCCGCGACCAGGCGGCGTCCGCGGGCCATCCGAGCATCAGCAGCATGACGACCAGCTTGCGATAACCATTGCTGCAAAGTAACATAAGCCCACGGTAGGATGTTCTGGCCGTGGTGGCCAGCGCGACGATGCCGCACGCCCCTCACCAGCAAGGATTTCGGGCATGCCGGTTCTGTTCGGGCTGACGCTGGCCAACGTTTCGATGCCGGACGCGGTGCGGGCGCTGGCCGCGGTGCTTGACCATCCCGGCGCGCGCTGCGTCACCGGCGTGTTCGTCAACGCCCATGCGGCGAGGCTCGCGTCGGAGGATACGACCTATCGCGGCACCCTCGCCCGCGCCGATGTCAGATTGATCGACGGCACCGGCGTCAGGCTCGCGCTGCTGATGCGCGGCGAGCGTCTGCGCGCCAACCTGGTCGGCACCGACCTCGTGCCGGCGCTGCTGCGGGCGCCGGCGCGCCGTGCCCGTCGTTGTTTCCTGTTCGGCGGCACCGAGGCGATCAACGCCGCCGCCGCCGCCCATCTGGCGCGGGCCTATCCGAACTGGTCGGTGGCCGGGCGGCACCACGGTTTCATCGATGCCGACGACCAGGGCGTCGTCGACGCCATCAACGCCAGCGGCGCCGACCTGGTCCTGGTGGGTCTCGGCAACCCGTTGCAGGAGCGATGGATGGACCGCCACGCGGCAACGCTCTCGGCAACGCTCTGCCTTGGCGTCGGCGGCCTGTTCCATCACTGGGCGGGCGATCTCCGTCGCGCGTCGCCGCTGGTGCGCGCCGCTGGTCTCGAATGGCTGCAGCTCTGCCTGCAGCAGCGCGCGCGGACCCGCCGCTATGCCTATGACATTCCGGTCTTTCTCGGCCGCGCGCTGCGTGCCGCCGTGGCCGACCGCGCGAGCGCCAACGGCGCGAGCATCGACCGCGGGCGCCAGGAAGGCCTCGGCCTCGACATGCGCCTCGCGTAACGTTATCGTCAAATAACGTCGCGGCGAGTGGCTTGCCGCGCGAGGGGAGAGTTGGTCGGATGTCGCAGCGCCCGCTCCGTGGCCCCGCGCGCGCGTTCCACGCGCCGCCGATCCTGGCCGTCGCCGCCACCCTGCTCAACCTCGCCGCCTGCGGCCCGATCCTCGAGCATCCGACCCCGCCGGCGATCGTCACCGCCGATGCGATGGCGGCCGCCCGCGCCGATTACCGCCTGCAGCCCGGCGACCAGATCGAGGTGCATCACCTGATCGACACCGACTACTCGGCGGTGGTGGCGATCGCGCCCGACGGCCGCATCACCGTGCCCGGGATCAGGGCGCCGGTGGCGGCGGCGGGGCTCAGCCTCGCCGAGCTTCGGTCGGTGCTGGTTCCGCTCTACGCCAGCGAGGCGCGGATCCGGGCGCCAGACGTCGTGGTCCTGCTCCGCAGTGCCGCGACCCAGCAGGTGTTCATCGGCGGCGAGGTCGCCCGTCCCGGCTTCCTCGACCTGCCAGGCGGTGCCCACCGGCTGACCCAGGTGCTGGCGGCGGCCGGCTGGCTGCTGCCGACCGCCCGGCGCCACGAGGTGATCGTGGTGCGCCAGGGCGGCGACGGACGCCAGATCATCTTCGCGGTCGATGTCGGCAGCATCGAGAGCGGCGCCGACCTCGCCGCCAACGTGCTGATCCGGCCGCAGGACACCGTGCTGGTGCCGCGATCCGACATCGCGTCGCTCGACACCTGGGTCGACCAGTACCTGCGCCGGTCGCTGCCGGTCTCGACCCAGGCGGACGTGTTCTACCAGGTCAACAACGCCAGCACCGTCCCGTTCGTCAGGTAGCGGGCGTGAGCCCGGCGGCGACGCGCGCAAGGCGGGGCGCGCCCAGCGTCCGGCGCATGCCGAGCGCCAGCATCATGCCGGCGTAGCTCGCGACTCCCGCCAGCATCCGCATCAGCAGCGCGAGCACCCCCGATCCCGGCACCGCGAGGACGCAAGCCACCATCACCGTCGTCGCCAGCCCCATCCGCAAGCTGGCGCCCGCCCGCATAGGCATAGCGCGCACCCCCCCCCCCCCCACCAACGCCTGGACGCACCACACCCCCAACCCGCCCAGGCTCGCGACC
>CAXTPV010000285.1:0-2283 GCA_964246135.1 uncultured Acetobacteraceae bacterium
GGGAATCCTCGGCTACGTGGTGCGCTGGGTCGATCAGGGGGTGGGCTGCTCGAAGGTGCCCGACATCCACGATGTCGGGCTGATGGAGGACCGGGCGACGCTCCGCATCTCGAGCCAGCACATCGCGAACTGGTTGTTGCACGGGGTGTGCACGCGCGACGAGGTGGAGGCGGCGCTGTCACGCATGGCGGCGACGGTGGACGCGCAGAACGCGGGCGATCCGGCGTATCGGCCGATGGCGGGGCAGGGGGAGAGCGTGGCGTTCGAGGCGGCGCGCACGCTGGTGTTCGAGGGAGTGGATGAGCCGAACGGCTACACCGAGCCGTCGCTGCACCGGTTCCGGGCGGAGGTGAAGGCGCATCGGCTAGAGAGGGTTGATGACCGAATCTGAAGGGGCGGGGCCATGGCGAGCAGGCCTCAATGGGGTCTGGGGCCGATGGCCCCAGCGGGTCGAGGGCAGAGCCCTTGCCTTACTTCATGAGCGGCCGCCTAGACACGGCGGCGGGAGAACATGCGGCGGACGACGTTGAGCGCGCCGCGGCCGGCAAGGCGCCCGGCGGGGCCGGTGACCGCGGCCAAGGCGAAGGCGTTGCGTAGGTCGGCGAGCGAGCGATCCCGCATGATCCTTGCCTCGATCTCGATCGGGCCGGGGCCGCCGACGCGTCCGATCACCACCAGCAGCAAGGCCAGCACGACATCGATGCCGGCCACGATCACCACGGACCAGGCCGGCGTGATGTGTGCGTCAAGCTCGAACACAAAGAACAGCGCCACGTGCAGGAGCGCCAGCGCGAACAGGCCCAGAACGCCGGCGACCGCCATGAAGGCGGCGCTGCGCGCGGTCCGCAGAGCCCTCGCCTTGAGAAGGACGATCTCGTACTGCAACGCCGCCTTGCTGAGGCTCACGGTCCGCATCTGCTGTCTCGTCCTTGTCTGATGCCGCGGCGTGGGGTTAGCGCGCGATCCGGCCCAGCAGATAGCCGACCGCCGCCGAAACCGCGACCGCGACCAGCGGCTGGCCCCTGACACGACGGGACACGTTGTCGGCCTTGGTGGTCGTATAGTCGCGTGCCGAATGCACGGCGCTGCCGGCCTTGCCGGCGACGTCGGCGATCGCCGGGGTCACGCGCTCGTTCAGCAGTTGTTCCACCTGCGCGCGCAGCTGCAGCAGCTGATCCTGGGTATCGTCCGCCGCTTTCGAGACCTTGCTGGTCGTCGCCATGTTGTGACCTCTCACTCATTCGTGCCTCCAAACGTCAGCAAACCTCGCCTGGTTCCTGGGCGCGGTTCGTCGGTGTCGGCGCCGCCCGATGCGACGGAACTGTTGCCGGCTTCCCGTGCCAGAACGGGTGATCTAGCCTGACGCGATCGGGCGGACCCGCCGGCGCAGGACGGCAATCCGACGGAGCGCCGTAAGCAGGCGGCGGATGAGGGAGAGGCCGAGCCTTGCTGCCTGCGCGCCACATCCTCGCGTCCGTCGCCTGCCTGCTCGCATCCGAGGCAAGGGGAAACCACGGCCCCTTGCTGGTCGCGGTCCCGAACTCGGCTTTCGCCGCGGCCCTGCGCAACGCGACGGGATCGCCCGCGTCCGGGTCTGCCATCAGCGTCGCCGTCCTCAAGGACAGCCTGGCCGCGCTGCAGCAACGCGCGGCGACCGGCGCGACCTCGCCCGACCTGGTGCTGCTGCCGAACGCGGAGACGCTGCTCGCCTGCGATGAGGGCCTGCTCTTGCCGTTGCGCGCGGTGCCCGACCTCGCGACCACCGACCTCGCGACCACCGGCCTCGCGACCACCGGGTCCAGCCGCGACGCAAGCACGTGCGGCGTCCCGGCCTTTCTCGCCGGCGTGATTCTGGCCTGGCCCAAGACCCCGGACCGCGCCGCGCCGAACTGGGCCGATTTCTGGGACGTGGCGCGGGTTCCCGGCAAGCGCGGATTGTTGCGACAGGCGCGCGGGACGCTCGAGATCGCCTTGATGGCGGATGGCGTCCCGTCCGGCGAGGTGTACCGGACGCTCGCCACGTCGGCGGGGATGTCGCGCGCGTTTCGCAAGCTCGACCAGATACGCCCCTATGTCGTGTGGCTCGGCGGCGGCGACGAGGCGGTGCGGGCGTTGTCCTCGGGCGCGGTGATCATGACGAGCGCGCCTGCCGACGCCTTCCCGCCCGGGCCGCCGGGTGCTGGTGGCGGGAAGGTCGGCGAGCAATGGCATCAGGGCCTGACCGAGCTGCTGAGCTGGGCGATCCCGGCCGCGGCCCCCCCTCCGGCGAGGGCGGGGCGCGCG
>CAXTPV010000285.1:2293-3063 GCA_964246135.1 uncultured Acetobacteraceae bacterium
AACGCGGTCTCCGCCCTGCTGCCGATCGACGGCCTGTCGCAAGGGGCCGATCCGCGGTCACCCGCGCGCTCGGGCTTGCGGATCGACGACGCGTTCTGGCGCGATCACCAGGCGCTGTCTGACCGCTTCCGGGCGTGGCTCGCGTCCTGACCGGTTCCGGGAGGTGCTTCCTTGCCGATGACGGACGCCGTAGTCTGGCTCCGATGGCAGACACACGCCCGTTCTGGGAGACCAAGTCGCTCGCGGAGATGACCGCGGCCGAGTGGGAGGCCCTCTGCGACGGCTGCGGGCGGTGCTGCCTGCACAAGCTGCGCGACGAGGACGATGCGATCCACTTTACGAACGTCGCCTGCCGGCTGCTCGATCACGGCAGCTGCGGCTGTGGCGACTACGCACGTCGCGCGCGACGGGTGCCCGACTGTGTGCAGCTCACGCCCGCCGCCATCGAGACGATCGACTGGCTGCCGCCGAGCTGCGCCTATCGGCGTCTGAGCGAGGGCAAGGCGCTGCCGGCCTGGCACCGGCTGCTGACCGGCGACCCGGAATCCGTGCACGCGGCGGGCGCCTCGGTTCGCGGCCGCGCGGTGAGCGAGCGGGACGCCGGTCCGCTCGACCATCACATCGTCGACTGGCCGGGCCGGATGCCGCGCGGGCGGCCGCGGACGGCGATCAGGCGGCACCCCGTCGCGTGAGATTTCGCTCGTCCCCCGAGGCTTCCCGCCCCGGCCCGAGCCACGCCGCCTCGTTCCTGTCGCGCGACATGGTCCATA
>CAXTPV010000286.1:0-3049 GCA_964246135.1 uncultured Acetobacteraceae bacterium
GTAAGCGGTGCGGCGAGGACATCCTTCGACTCGGATCGTTTTCATGATCTGTTTTGGGCATGGACACGATCACGGCGGATTTGGGCTTGGAAGATGCGAGCGCTTATACGAGCACTCGTAAGAGTGGTCGTTCTGGTCGGGTTGAGATCCTTGTCCGGGCAGACCGGCGGCGATCCTGGACGCCGGAGCAGAAGTGCCGGATCGTGTCCGAGAGCCTCGAGCCCGGCGTAACACCGTCGGAGGTGGCGCGGTTGCATGGGATCGGTACCGGTCAACTCTACACATGGCGCCGGCAGATGGTCGGCGTGCAGCGCGCCGTGTCAACGCGGGCCGGGCCGGGCTTTGCGTCAGTGGAGGTAAGTCCGGCTCCTGCACTGCCGGATCAGTTGCCGGCATCGGGGACGCCGGCCGCGCCGTTGTCGTCCCGAACGGAGGGCCTGATCGAGATCGTGCTTCTCTCCGGCGTATCGTTGCATGTCGACGCGCATGTCGATGGCCGCGCGTTGCGCCAGGTCCTCAGCGCGTTGGCGGACCATTGATCGCGCTCGCGTCCGGCCTTCGGGTGTATTTGGCCTGCGGGGTGACCGACATGCGCAAAGGGATGACCGGATTGGCGATGCTGGTGCAGCAGGGTCTGTCCGCCGATCCGTTCGACGGCGCCGTGTTCGCGTTCAGGGGCCGCCGCGCCGGGCTGATCAAACTGATATGGCATGACGGGATCGGCCTGTGCATGCTGACCAAGCGGCTGGAGCAGGGCCAGTTCGTCTGGCCTTCGGCCACGTCGACCGGGCGCATCGCTCTGTCCGCGCCGCAGTTGGCCGCCCTGCTCGACGGCTGTGAGTGGCGGGCCCCGGTGCCGGTGCGGCGGCCGGAACTGGCGGGCTAAAAATCCGCAATCCAAGGCAAAAACACGTGGCTCCGGCGCGGCGGCGGCGTTCATTATCGCGGTGTGCAGATCGACCCTGACGCCCTGCCGGACGACGCCGCCACGCTGCAGCTGATGCTGCGGACGGTGCTGCTGCAGCAAGGCGAACTAGCCGCTGAGAACGACAAGATGCGGCTTCTGATCCAGCGCCTGACCCGCCACCAGTTCGGGCGCCGTTCCGAGCAGCTGACCCAAGACCAGCTGCAACTCGCCCTGGAGGCGTTGGAGCAGACCATCGCCGCCAACCAGGCTGGCCAGGACGCCATCGCTGCTGCTGCGGGGTTAATGCGCAAGCCGCGCGCCGAGGCACCGGCCCGCAACCACGGTGCGCTGCCGGCGCATCTGCCGCGCTACGAGGTAGTGGTTGATGTCGAGGACCGCGCCTGCCCGTGCTGTGGCCACAGGTTGCACGCGATCGGCGAGCTGCGGACCGAGCAACTCGACATGGTGCCCTCGCAGCTACGGGTGCGCGTGACCCGCCGGCCACGTTACGCCTGCCACGGGTGCGAGGGCGCCGTGGTGGTGGCACCCGCGCCCGATCGCCCGGTCGACGGCGGCATGCCCACAGAGGCGCTGGTGGCGCACGTGGTGGTCAGCAAATACGCCGACTCCCTACCGCTGTATCGGCAGGCTCAGATGTTGGAGCGCCAAGGCATCAGGCTGGACCGCTCGACGCTGGCGAACTGGGTCGGGCGGGCATGCTGGTGGCTGACCCCGCTCTACGAGCTGATGCTCAGCACCGTGCTGGGCTCGCCGAAGATGTTCGCCGACGACACCACGCTGCCGGTGCTCGATCCTGGCCGGGGACGGACCAAGACGGGCCGCCTTTGGTGCTACGCCGTCGACGACCGGCCCTGGAAAGGGCCCGCCCATCCGATGGCCGCCTACGTCTATTCGGACGACCGCAAGAACGCGCGTCCGGCCGGGCACCTCGCAGGGTTCCGCGGCGTGCTGCAGGTCGACGGCTATGATGGGTTCAAGGCGCTGGCCAGCGCGCGCGACGACGCGTCGGTGACCTTGGCGTTCTGCTGGGCGCATATGCGCCGGTATTTCTACGAAGAATACGTGTCGAACAAATCGCCGCTGGCGGCGGAAGTTCTGGTGCGGGTTCGTGAGCTGTATGCGATCGAGGCCGACATTCGCGGCCACTCCGCCGAGCATCGCCAGGCCGTGCGCCAGGATCGAAGTCGGCCGATCGTGGAGGCGCTGCACGATTGGCTGCATGAGCAGATCAAGCGGGTATCCGGCGCGTCCGATCTAGCAAAGGCAATGCGGTATGCAATCCGGCACTGGCCAGGCCTGGTGGTGTTCCTCGCCGACGGCCGGGTGGAGATGGATACCAACGTGGTCGAGCGTGCGATCAGACCGAACACCCTGACGAGAAAGAATGCGTTATTCGCCGGGTCCAACGGTGGGGCGACGCATTGGGCAACGGCTATGACGCTGATCCAGACAGCCAAGTTGAACGGCGTCGATCCGATGGCTTGGCTTACCGACGTGCTCGAGCGGATCATCTCCGGCAGGACCAAGGCCCACGAGATGCAGAAGCTGCTGCCGTGGAACTGGCGTCCACCCGGTCAGGTCGAACTGGCCCAGGCCGCTTGATCGACCACCTCGAAACCGTCGAGCGCCTCGTGGCAAAGCTGAACGCGGTGCTGCCGATCCCGGCTCGAATTATAGCTGAACTCCAGACGTCGCTTTGCCAGCAGACCGGCGGCACGGTTCCAGCCCAGTGCGCGGTGACGTGGATCACCTACATGGGTGATGAAGGCGGCATCGTCTGCAAACTCGACCTCGGCTCGGATGCCGCGAAAGAAGCATTTACCTCGATTACCCATTTGCGCTTCGACCCGCGCCTCCCCCTGACACGCGAAATTACCGCCTATCAGAAGCACCGCGTCAAACGTCTCCGTCGGCAGCAGTCCTGATCTATCAGAACACGGAACAGTCCAGCGAAATACTGGGTGCCGCCGCCGCAACGCTTACCCGCCGGGGCCGCCTTGTGCGGCTGAAGGGCTGATTGCGAGTCTGCGCTCTCAAAGAGCGCGATCGTCTCTGATCGAATCCGCGGGATTGAACTAAACCGCTGACGCGGTAGGTGGGTCTGCGGTTTCGATGAGTTGG
>CAXTPV010000287.1:0-2999 GCA_964246135.1 uncultured Acetobacteraceae bacterium
CTTGGCGCTCGACGCCGGCGGGCTGCACGTGCTGCCCGGACTGATCGACCCGCACGTGCATTTCCGCGACGCCGGCACCGGCCCGCGCGACGCGTCCGGCGAGACCATGGCGACCGGCACCCGCGGCGCCGTGCTCGGCGGCCTCACCACGGTGTTCGACATGCCCAACACGATGCCGCCGCTGGTCGATGAGGCGACGCTCGCGATCAAGCAGGCGCATGCCGAGCGCGTCGCCTGGTGCGATGTCGGCCTCTATGTCGGCGCGACCACGCGCAACGCCGCGGCGCTGGCCGGCCTCGAACGCGGGCGCGGCGTCTGCGCGGTCAAGGTGTTCGCCGGCAGCTCGACCGGTGATCTCCTGGTCGCCGATGACGACGGCATCGACGCGGTGCTGGCCTCGGGCGCGAGGCGCGTCGCCTTTCACAGCGAGGACGAGGCGCGGCTGCGGGCGCGTCGCGGCCTGTTCGAGGGTGGCGGTCACGGCTTTGACGATCACCGACGCTGGCGCGACGAGGAATGCGCGTTTCTCGGCACCAGGCGGATCGTGGCGCTGGCCGAGCGCCGTCGCCGGCCGATCCACATCCTGCACGTCTCGACCGAGGAGGAGTTCGCGTTCCTGCCGGCGCACCGGGACGTCGCGACGTGCGAGGTGCTGGTCAACCATCTGAGCCAGGTGGCGCCCGAGGCCTATGAGCGCCTCGGCGGCTACGCGGTGATGAACCCGCCGATACGCGACCGCCGCCATCTCGATGCCGCCTGGCGGGCGGTGCGCGACGGCCGCGTCGACACGCTCGGCTCGGACCACGCGCCGCATCCGCGCGCGGCCAAGGAGCGGCCATGGCCCGCGACCGCCGCCGGCCTGACCGGCACCCAGACGCTGCTGCCGCTGATGCTCGACCATGTCGCGGCCGGGCGGTTGTCGCTGGCGCGGATGGTGGAGCTGATGTCGGCCGGCCCGGCCCGGGTCTACGGCCTGGTGGGCAAGGGGGGGATCGCGCCCGGCCAGGACGCCGACCTCACGCTGGTCGATCTCGGGGCGCGGCGCAGGATCGAGGCAGCCTGGCTCGCCAGCCCCTGCGGCTGGTCGCCGTTCGAGGGGCTGGCGGTCACCGGCTGGCCGGTCGCGACGATCGTGCGCGGCCAGATCGTGATGCGCGACGGCGAGGTTCTCGGCGTGCCCGTCGGGCGCCTCGCTTGCTTCGCCTGAGCGTCAGGCCCGGACGGGCTTGTCGCGCTCGTCCAATCCTTGCAGGTAGCGGGTCACTTCCTCCGAGGCGCCTTCGAGGTGCAGGTAGTCCTTGTTGAACGCGGCGATCTTCTGCAGGCCGTCGACGTCGAGCAGATGGAGCATCCTGTGCTCCATGGTGATCAGATGCCGCCCCCGGAAATCCTTGAGCACCCGGTTCACGTGGACCGGCGTGAGCCCGAGCGCGTCGCCGAGATCGGTCTGGGTCAGCGGCAGCCGGAACACCTCGCCTTCGGTCAGCCCGACCGCGGCGTAGCGCCAGAGCAGCTCGCAAAGCAGGTAGGCGATGCGGCCGCGGGCATCGCGCCGCCCGAGCGACACGATACGCTCGCGCAGCATCGCCTCCTCCTGCAGCGAGCTCCACCAGAGGCCGGACGCGATCCTCGGATGATGATGGAACAGATCCATGATGCGCTCGCGCGGGATCGCCGCGACCCGCACCGGGGTGACGGTGCCGATCGAGTGGTCCATGGTTTTCAGCAGGAACATGTGGGCGTTGCAGAGATCGCCGGGGATCAGGAACGTCATGATCTGGCGTCCGCCATCCGGCAGGCTGCGGTAGCGTGCCGCCATGCCCTCCTTCAGCAGGAACACCGAGCGTGGCGCCTGCCCCTCGGACACGATGTTGCTGTCGGCGGCGAAGTGCTCGTCCGTCGCCGACAAGCCATCGAGAAGGTTCTGGTCGGCGTGTGACAGCGGCGCGAAGTGCGACAGCTTGCGCGTGAGAACGTTGCGGCTCGGCGATGCGTCGAGCGGCGCTTGCCGACGTTCAGACTCCGGCAGGATCATGCGATTCCTCGACAAAACTATACTGGTATAATGCCAGAGCCTTGCCGCGCCGGTAAATACGTTATTGGAAGTTCGAGGGCTGGGGAAGCATGGTTCGGGAGCAGGCGCGGCGTTCTCGCTTTTGCCGCGCGACCATTTTGGGCCTCAGGCCGCCAGCGGAGGAGACGGTTCGTTGAACGCCGAGACGCTTTGCGAGACCGCGCGCAACAGGCCGATCGATGCCAGGCTGACCACCACGCTCTCGCTGGTGCCGGCCATTTCCCGCTTGACCGCGATGATCTCGTCGATCAGCTCCGTCGCCTCGGATCCGCTGATGATCCCCTTTTGCATCAGCAGCAGCATCAGGCCTTCGCCAAGCATCAGCGCGGCCTGGCCGTGTGGATCAGGTGATGTCATGCGCCATCATCGCGCCGATGATCGTCGGCTGTCGCGAACCCAGGTTTGGATTCGGCCCTATATTTTCAGCCGCGACGGCGATCCCGCATGACGGCGAGGCAGCCTCTGATCTGGCGCGCGGGGTCGCCGCCGGCGGCGCCCAGGGAGCTGCTCGCGACGACGCGGTTGCGGCGGCAGCTCGCGCGGGCGCACCGGTTCGGCGTCTTTGCCGCGCGCGAGGATGACCGTCCCGCCCTGCTCGGACGAGCCTGCCGCGTCGCGGCCGAAGGCGTCGGCGCGCGCTTCGCCAAGCTCCTTGCCCATGATGCGACGACGGGACGGTTCGAGATCGCGGCCGCTTTCGGCTGGGCGAACGACCTCGCCGTCGATGACGCGATGGCGACCGACGCCGGCACCGCGGCGGGTCTCGCGTGGCGCAGCGGCGAGGCGATCATCGCCAATGACCTGCTGACCGCCGGACGCTTCCTGGTGCCGGATCTCTTGCGCGCGCATGGCATCGTGCGAAGCATCGATGTCGCCATTCCCGGCGACGAGCCGCCGCATGTCGGCGTGATCGAGGTCGCGAGCC
>CAXTPV010000288.1:0-2996 GCA_964246135.1 uncultured Acetobacteraceae bacterium
CTTCGTGATCTTACTTTTCTTCGTCTGCGTGTTCTCCGAGTATCTGCTTTTCATGATGATCGGCAGCGTCAGCGCCTGGTCGGTGGCGGGCGGCTATCTGTGGGCGGCGCTTCTGATGGGCGGCGGCGCGCTCGCCGAGCTGGTGCTAGGGATCGACGCCGAGGGCAAGTCGCTCGAAAGCGTGGCCCCGGCGATCTCCCAGTAGCGCCCGGCCGTGGCGTCATCCTTGGCAGGCGACTGAAAAAGCACGGCGAGGGGCTGCCCTCGACCCGCTGCGGCCATCGGCCACAGACCCCTTTCTCAGGGCAGCGTGTTGCCCTGGCCGCCCTGGCCGCCCGCCGAGCCGTTCAGCCCGCCGGGACCGCCGGCGCCCCCGAGCAGGCCTGCCGGGTTGTAGCGACCCACATTGCCGATCACCTGCTGCAGGATGGTCGCCTCGCTGCCAGGCGAGGGCGTCGAGCCACCTTCCATCGCGACGTGGATGGCATCCTTGCCGGTCAGGCGGCGTAGGGCATGAACCGTGCCGTTCGGGTTGAAATCCATCACCACGACCTGCTGTCGCGTGATCGCGGGGAAGCCCATGATCACCGGCTCGGTGATCATGCCCACGTAAATCCAGGTGTTGTCGTCAAAGGTCGCGCGCGTGGTCGGCGAGCCCAGCAGCGAGGTCACGTCGGCGCGGGTCGAGGTGCCGGGCGTGATCTGGCTGTAGTCGATGTTGTCGATCAGCGTGCCGCGCGTCTGCTGGTTCGGCCGCACATACTCGCAGGCAGCGAGGCCGAGCGCCGACGCGAGTGCCGGGACGAGGATGATGTTCGAGCGCAATGTTAAGGTGCCCCGCTAGCCCGGTCGCCGCTGTGGCTCCGGTGCCGCATTGGCGGAGCGCTGTCAACGCGGCATGTTGGCGTCATGACCGACCTGCCGCCACGCGCGTCAAACCCCGAACGCGCATCCCCAGAGCTCAGCCGCCAGATCGCGGCAGAGCGCGTCACCACGGCCGGCATCGAGGTCGCGGTCGACGCCGGCCCCGCCGAGTGCGGGCGGGTCGCGCGCCGGCTCGGCATCGAGGCGGTCCTGGCGCTCGCCGCCCGATGGACGCTCACCCGCCTGCCCGGCGCGGTCGTCGCGGCGGCGGCCAGGCTCGATGCGCGCGTGGTCCAGCTCTGCGTGGTCACGCAGGAGCCCGTCGAGGCGACGATCCTGGAGCATTTCACCGTCCTGTTCGTGCCGCCCTCCGCGCTGACCGACGACGAGGACCCGGAATCGATCGATCAAATCCCCTATGAGGGCAGGATGATCGATCTCGGCGAGGCGACGGTCGAGCAGCTGGCGCTATCGCTCGACCCGTTCCCGAGGGCAGCGGGCATCGATGCCGCTCCCGGCGATCCGGCCGGAGCCGAGGCGGCCCAGGACGCGGCGCAGACCGCCTCGGTGCACCCGTTCGCGGTGCTCGGCCGGCGCCGTCCCGGCTGAACCACCGCGCCTTGCGGCCGCGGCATCGCTCTGCTAGAGCGCGGCGCTTCTGTTGGCTTTCCACAGGCATCGTCCTTGCAATGTCGCGGCGGCCGATCCGGCGTCGCGCGAAGGCCCGTGGAGGGGCCAAGTTCCATGGCAGTTCCGAAGCGGAAGACCTCGCCCTCGCGGCGCGGCATGCGTCGCAGCCACCAGGCGTTGCGCATCGAGGCGTTCAACGAGTGCGGCAATTGCGGCGAGCTCAAGCGGCCGCATCACGTCTGCGCGCAGTGCGGCCACTACGACGGCCGCGAGGTCGTCGGCGCCGGCAAGGCGCTGAAGGGGACCGTCCGGGTCTGATCGGCCGCCCCAGGTTGATGGCGCTCGGTCACCGGCACCTTATCTGGCGATGACCTCCGAGTGGACGCTCGCGATCGACGCGATGGGCGGCGACGAGGCGCCCGCGATGGTGGTCCAGGGCCTCGAAATCTCGGCCGAGCGCCACCCCAAGGCACGCTTTCTCCTGGTCGGCGACGAGGCGCGGCTCGCACCGCTGCTTGCCGCAAGCAAGCGCGCCGCTGCATCCTGCACCATCCGTCACGCCAGCGGCGTGATCAGCAACGACGTGAAGCCGACCGCGGCACTCCGCCTGCGCGACGCCTCGCTGCGGGTCGCGATCGACGCGGTCGCGGTCGGCGCCGCGTCGGGCGTGGTGTCGGCCGGCAACACCGGCGCGATGCTGGCGCTGGCCAAGGTCGTGCTGCGCACCATGGGCGGCATCGACCGCCCCGCGATGGCGGCGCTGTCGCCCTCCACGCGCGGCGACGTCGTGATGCTCGATCTGGGCGCCAATCTCGCGTGCGACACTCGCAACCTGGTCGAGTTCGCGATCATGGGCGACGCCTTCGCGCGCGCCGTGCTCGGGCTGACCGAACCGACCATCGGCCTGCTGAATGTCGGGTCCGAGGAGGGCAAGGGCGATGATCGCCTGCGCCGCGCCGCCATCGTGCTGCGGGAAAGTCACATTTCCGCCCAATTCGTCGGTTTCGTGGAGGGTCACGACATCACCGCCGGCCGCACCGACGTGGTGGTGACCGACGGCTTCACCGGCAACGTCGCGCTGAAGACGGGGGAGGGCGCGATGCGGATGGTGAGCGAGCTGCTGCGCCAGGTGTTCACCTCGAGCGTGGCCTCGCGGCTCGGCTACGTGCTGGCCCGTCCCGGCCTTGAGCGCCTGCGCGAGTGGCTCGATCCGCGCCGCTATAACGGCGCCGTGCTGCTCGGGCTGAACGGCGTCGTGGTCAAGTCGCATGGCGGAACCGACGCGGAGGGCTTCGCGCACGCGGTCGACGTCGCGATGGACATGGTCACCTACGGGTTCAACGAGCGCATCCGCGAGGGCCTCGGCCGGATCGGCGATCGTGACGGCACCGGCGCGCGCGACGCGACCGCGACCGGCGCCTGACCGCATCATGACCAGCAGGCGGTCCCGCATCGTCGGCGTCGGCGGCTACCTGCCGTCGCGCAACGTCAGCAACGACCCG
>CAXTPV010000289.1:0-2981 GCA_964246135.1 uncultured Acetobacteraceae bacterium
ACATAGGGGGGCGCCCCCCGGTCGACGACGCGGAGCCGGCGCCGCCTGCCGGCATGACCGAGCGCGGCCAGCGTCGCCGTCGCCATCGCGTCTAGGCCGTGCATCGCCCCTCCCCCCGCATCGCCCTTGCGCATCGGGACGTTGTTTCGCCACTCGGGGGGTGCCAGACAAGCACCGATCGTCATCGTGCCGCGGGGGCTTGCCATGGATATGCAGTTCGAGCCTGACGCGACGCGGCATGACTGGACACGCGGCGAGGCGATGGCGCTGCTGGCGCTGCCGTTCCCGGAGCTGATCTACCGGGCGCAGACGGTGCACCGGGCGGCGTTCGATCCGGCCTCGGTGCAGGTCGCGACGCTGCTGTCGATCAAGACCGGCGGCTGCCCGGAGGACTGCGCCTATTGTCCGCAGAGCGCGCTGCACGAGGCGCCGGTCGCGGCCAGCCGGCTGATGCGGGTGGACGCGGTGCTCGCGGATGCGCGCGCGGCGCGGGCCGCGGGCGCGACCAGGTTCTGCATGGGGGCGGCGTGGCGCAACCCGAAGGACCACGACCTCGACGTGGTGTGCGAGATGGTCGTGGGCGTGCGGGCGATGGGGCTCGAGACCTGCGTGACGCTCGGGATGCTGACCGGCGGCCAGGCGCGTAGGCTCGCCGAGGCCGGGCTCGACTACTACAACCACAACCTCGACACCTCGCCCGAGTATTACGGCGAGATCATCACGACGCGGACCTACGCCGACCGGCTCGACACGCTGTCGCACGTGCGCGACGCCGGGATACGCGTCTGCTGCGGCGGCATCGTCGGCATGGGCGAGACGCGCGACGACCAGGCCGGGCTGCTGGTGGCGCTGGCGACGCTCGATCCGCATCCGGAAAGCGTGCCGATCAACCTGCTGGTGCGGGTCGCGGGGACGCCGCTCGGACAGGCCGAGGCGGTGCCGCCGCTCGACTTCGTGCGGGTGATCGCGGCGGCGAGGATCATGATGCCGCGCTCGCGGGTGCGCCTCGCCGCCGGCCGCGAGGGCATGAGCGACGAGACGCAGGCGCTCTGCCTGCTCGCGGGCGCGAGCTCGATGTTCTACGGGGCGAGGCTGCTGACCACGCCGAACCCCGCGGCGGACCGTGATGTGGCGCTGCTGGACCGGCTGGGGATGCGGGTTGCGCCGGTGGCGTAGGGCGGGCGCGGTGGCGCCGCCCGATCCGGCCGTGGCGGACGCCCTGGTGGGACAGTATGCCCTCGATGCGCGGCATCTCTGGCTGCCCTACGCGCCGGTGCGGACCGCTTTCCCGCCGGTCGAGGCGGTGCGCACGGAGGGATCGCGGATCACGCTCGCCGACGGGCGGGTGCTGATCGACGGCGTCGCGTCGTGGTGGACGGCGTGCCACGGCTACAACCACCCGCACATACGCGACGAGGTCTCGCGCCAGCTGGAGCGGATGCCGCACGTCATGCTGGGCGGGCTCACCCACGCGCCGGCGCTGCGGCTGGCGTCGCGCCTGGCGGCGATGCTGCCGGGGGATCTCGACCACGTGTTCTTCAGCGATTCCGGGTCGGTCGCGGTCGAGGTCGCGATCAAGATGGCGGTGCAGTTCGGCATCAACCGGGGCGTCGAAGGGCGCACCAGGCTGCTCGCATTCCGTGACGGCTATCACGGCGACACGCTGGCGACGATGTCGGTCTGCGATCCCGAGGAGGGCATGCACGCGCTGTTCCGCGGCGTGCTGCCCGAGCAAGTGATCTCGCCGCTGCCAGACACCGAGGCGAACCGCAACACGTTCGCGGCCCTGCTCGCGCGCCACGCCGCGTCGCTCGCGGCGGTGCTGATCGAGCCGCTGGTGCAGGGTGCGGGCGGCATGAGGATGCATGATGCCTCGGTGCTGCGAACGGTGCGGGATGCCTGCGACCGGCATGGGCTGCTGCTGATCGCAGACGAGGTGTTCACCGGCTTCGGGCGTACCGGCACCATGTTCGCCTGCGAGCGGGCGGGGGTGGTGCCGGACATCATCTGCCTCGGCAAGGCGCTGACCGGCGGCACCATGGGGCTGGCGGCGACCGTCGCGCGACGGCACGTCCACGACGCGTTCGACTCCGACGATCCCGGGCGCGCGCTGATGCATGGCCCCACCTTCATGGCCAACCCGCTGGCCTGCGCGGCGGCCAACGCCTCGCTCGACCTGTTCGAGCGGCATGACCGGCTGGCCGAGGTCGCGTCGCTCGAACACGCGCTGGCCGAGGGGCTCGCGCCCTGCCGCAACCTCCCCCACGTGCGGCAGGTGCGGACGCTCGGCGCGATCGGGGTGGTCGAGCTCCGCGCGCCACCCGATCTGCCGGCGCTCAGGCAGGCGTTCCTCGGGCGCGGATTGTTCGTGCGGCCGTTCCGCGACATCGTCTATCTCACCCCCGCGTTCACGATCGACGCCGACGCCGTTGCCGCGCTGTGCGAGGGGATCGTCGCGGTGGTGGCCGGGGCGAGCCCGAGCGGAAGCAGCAACACGGCACTTGCGGATGAAGTTAGGTTAACGTAATGATACGGCACCGCAGTCATCTGTCCCGGGAGGGCGCTTCATGGCGGACGCCGCCGCTGGGTTGCTCACGGTCGCCGGGGCCACCGTCGGTGGCCCGGCGATACGGCTGACCAGCGACCCCTTCGGTCTGGCGCTGGCCAGCAGCTTCCAGAGCCTCACCTCGCAGGTCGCCTCCTCGGCGTCGGGCGTCTACTCCTACCCGAGCGCGTCCACCTTTCTTTCGATCGCCGCCGGACAGGGCAACGTCACCGTCAGCGGCCCCGCCGGCTCGTCGTCGCTGCTGGTCGGTGACGGCAACACGCTATCCTACGCCGGCGCCGGCAGCGCGACGATCGCGTCCGGCGACGGCAACGACACCATCGTCGCGGCGGCGGGCAGCAGCGACACCATCGCGGCCGGCACCGGCAGCAACGTGGTCGATGTGTCGAAGGCCGCCAGCGCCTACGTCGATTCG
>CAXTPV010000290.1:0-2977 GCA_964246135.1 uncultured Acetobacteraceae bacterium
GCCTCAGCCGCCGGTGCCTGGACGAGGCGCTGCTCGGGCGCGCCGCGTCCTGCGGCGCCGAAATCCGACGCGGTGCCCGCGTCGACGGATTGTTCCCCCGGCCGGATGGCCGTTCCGAGCTGCGCCTCGCCGACGGCAGCGGGATTCTGGCCGGCCGCGCGGTGATCGCCACCGGCAAGCACGAGCTGCGCGGCTGGAACCGGACCGGTGGCGTACAATGCGACCTGATCGGCCTCAAGACCTATCTCCGCCTCCAGCCCGAGGCGGCGCGCGAGCTCACCGGCACGATCGACCTCGTACTGTTCCGCGGCGGCTATGCCGGGCTGCAACTGATCGAGGATGGCCGCGCCAATCTCTGCCTGGTGGTCAGGCGCGCACGCTTCGCCGAGCTTGGACGCTCGTGGGAGCGACTGCTCGCCGCAATCGCCGGCGCGTGCCCCCCGCTCGGCCGCCTGCTGGCGGGCGCCACCAGCGACCCCGCACGGCCGATCGCGATCTCCGGCATGCCCTACGGCTTCGTCGCCAGCAACGACGGCCAGCCCTGGCGGCTCGGCGACCAGGCGGCCGTCATCCCGTCCTTCTCCGGCGACGGCGTGTCGATCGCCCTGCACAGCGCCTTCCTCGCGGCCTCCCGGCTCACCGCCGGCGCCGGCAGCTTCCAGTCGGCGTTCGCCGGCGAGGTCGGGCCGGTGGTCGGCCGCGCGACCACCTTGTCCCGCCTGATGGTGCACCGGCCGGCGCAGCATGCGATGCACCTGCTGGCACAGGCACGGCCCGGGCTGATGGCACGCGTCGCGACCGCGACCAGGGTGCCGGACGGCGTGCTGCGGGCGGCACCACCCGCCACACCTTGTCAGGATCAGCGCCGATGTGGATGAGGAACGAGCGCATGCGTGGCGTGATGGCGAGAAGCCGCCCGCTCCGCCGCGCCCTGATGGGTACCTCGAACCAGCTGCAGATGCTGTTGCTGTCGGGCCACAAATGCCCGGACACCCTGGCGACGCTGCGCCGGTCGCGCGCCGGCGCGGAATCGCTGCTAAGCGCCGACGAGGCCTTCATGCTGCACGCGATCGGCCTCGCGCAGAACCGCCTGCCAGGCGATTTCGCGGAGTTCGGCGTCTACGAGGGAACCTCGGCCCGACTGCTCTGCGAGGTCAAGGGCGAACGCACGCTGCACCTGTTCGACACCTTCGGCGGCTTGCCGCCGCCTGGCGACGACGAGGGCCGGGTGTTCGCCGAGGGGCAGTTCCCCGCGGTGCTGGCTCAGGTCCGGTCGGCGCTCGCCGGCTACAGCGACGTCCACCTGCACCCGGGCCTGTTTCCGGCGACCGCCTCGATGCTCCGCGACCGCCGGTTCGCGTTCGTGCACCTCGACGTCGACCTGGAGGACAGCACCCGCGCCGGGCTGGAGTTCTTCTACGACCGCATGCTGCCTGGCGGCATCATCCTGACCCACGACTACTCGGTGATTCCCGGCGTGGCGCGAGCGTTCGAGAGCTTTCTCGGTGACAAACCGGAGCGCGTCATCGAGCTCACGACCACCCAGGCGATGCTGGTGCGCCGCCTCTGATCGCCAACCCGAATGACCGCCAAAACGAAGCGGGCGGGTGCCGTTTCCAGCCCCGCCCGCGAACCCCGCGAGAACGTCGGTTCAGTCGACGCTGATCGCCGCCGCCTCCGGACCCTTCATGCCCTGGATCACCTGGACCCGCGCCGTCTGCCCCTCGGCGAGGCTCGCGATGCCTGAGCGTTCGAGCGCGGAGGCGTGCACGAAGATGTCCTTGCCGCCACTCTGCGGCGTGATGAAGCCGAAGCCCTTGGTCGCGTTGTACCACTTGACGACGCCGATCATCTCCTCGGCGGCGCTGAGATCGGGCGCACGCCGAGGCGCCGACGGCCGGAAGCCGCCACCCGCGCCGGGCGGCCCGCTCGCGAAGCCTCCCGGACGCGGCCCACGCGGCGCCGGACGCGCCTGGGCGGTGCTCTCGTCGACCGACACCACCTCGGCGACCTGGCGTCCCTTCGGACCCTGGCCGATCTTGACGCGCAAGGTCGCACCCTGGTTCACGCTATCGTGACCAGACGCCGACAGGGCATTGGCGTGAAGGAACACGTCGCCGGAGCCATCCGAAAGCTCCACGAAGCCGAACCCCTTCTCGGGGTTGAACCACTTCACCACCGCCTCGAGATCGGGACCCGAAGCCAGAACCTGCGAGCGTGGCGCACCAAAGCCGCTGCTCGGCGGCCCGCCGGGACGGGCCCTGTCGCCAAACGTCGGTGCGGGGACATAATCATCGTCGAAGCCGCCGCGGCGAGGTGAACGGGCGCTGCGGTCGGTTCTATTATTTCTCAACGTCGTCTATCCTGGGTCATCGTGGGTGAGCGTGCCTTTCCGGGCTCCGCACCCTTTCGTCTAGCATACACCTCGCGAAGTGGCGCGACATTTTCAAGCCGGATTTCTCGACCGCGCGGCCATCGAACGCGAATGGCGAGCGGGTCCGCCGATGATGCGCCCGCCAGCCCTTTGCGCACGACGCTGGTCCGCCTAAAGACGGTGCCGGTCGGGGGAGTGGTCAAAGCATGCGTCGTGATCGGACTGGATCGGTGTCCCTCCCACTGCGTCGGGCTGTCCTCGCTGTCGGCGCGATGGCCGTCGTCCCGGTCGCGGCCAGGGCGACGCCACCGCAGGATCCCAACAGCATCGTCACCGTGCAGGTCGAGAACGACGCCGTGTCGACGCTGAAGGGCACCTCCGACCAGTACTACACCGCGGGCCAGCGCCTCGGCTGGACGTCGCCGACCGATGATTACGGCGTCGCCCGGCCGATCCAGGATTTCGGCCACATGATCTGGGGCGATGGCGTCCAGCGCGTCAGCCTGGGCATCGGCCAGTCGATCTTCACCCCGCATGACACCCAGCTGAACCCGCCCAACCCCGATGACCGGCCCTACACCGCCCACCTGCTGCTCCACATCC
>CAXTPV010000291.1:0-2975 GCA_964246135.1 uncultured Acetobacteraceae bacterium
GCAAGCACGTCGCCGCTCTCGCACACCGGCCCGACCAGGTCGACCGCCTCCCGGTCGCCAGCGTGGACCGTCAGCGGCAGGATGCCGTGCCAGGCGCCATAGAGGACGGGGCGGGCGAGGTCGTTCATCGCCGCATCGAGCACCAGGAAGGGGCGCGGTCGCGCCTCCTTGCGTCGCACCACGCTCGCCAGCAGCACGCCCGCGGGTCCGACCAGCCACCGTCCGGGCTCGACGGTGATGCGCACCGAGAGCGGGCCGAGGATGCGCGCGAGCGCGTCGGCGAGCGCCACCGGGTCGGCCGCGACGCCGTCGCCGTAATCGATGGCGAGGCCGCCGCCAGCATCCACCACGTCGACGCTCTGACCGTCGGCGCGGAGGTCCTGCGCCAAAGCCGCGAGGCGCGACGCGGCTTGCGCGACCGGGCGGCAATCGGCGATCTGGCTGCCCAGATGCATCGCCAGGCCAACGACATGGAGGCCCGGCAGCGACGACGCGAGCACGTAGGCCGCGTGCGCGTCCCGCCACGCGATGCCGAACTTGTCGCCGGCGCGGCCGGTGGTGATCTTGGCGTGGCCCCCCGCCTCGACGTCGGGGTTGACGCGCAGCGCCACACGCTGCCTGCGCCCCATCGCAGACGCGATCGCCGACAGCGATCGCAGCTCCTCGACGCTCTCGACATGAACCGCCCCGACGCCTTCCGCCAGCGCGAGCGCGAGTTCGTCCTCGGTCTTGCCGACGCCCGAGAACACGATGCGATGCGGCGCGATGCCCGCGAGCAGCGCGCGTCTCAGCTCGCCTCCGCTCACCACGTCGGCGCCCGCCCCCTCCAGCGCCAGCACGCGCAGCACCGCGAGGTGGTGGTTCGCCTTTCCGGCATAGTGGATGGGGGACCGGGCGAGCCCGGCCGGCGCCAGCGCCGCGGCCAGCGTCGCGAAGCGCTCGCGTATCGTGCCCGCGCCGATCACCCAGGTGGGCGTGCCGACCGCGTGCGCGATCGTCTCGAGCGGCACCCCTTCGAAAGCCAGCCCGTCGGTGCCGAGCGTCAGCCCATCGCGTCGTGCCAGCAGGGTCTCGACGTCAGGGTCGCTCCCGGTGATGCCGCCTGCCATCATCGCCGCCTACGGCGTCTGGCCGGTGCGGCGAAAGGTGAGGTTGTGCCGAACGGCCGCGATGGCCGGATCATGCCCACGCGCCAGCCGGGCCACGCCGTGAAAGCGCAAGCGCGACCTTCCGCCCCAGACCACCACGTCGCCGTCTTCCAGCGGGATGCGCCGCACGCGGTCGCCCCTCGCGTCCCCGCCCCACAGGAACATCGCCGGCAGGCCGAGCGAGACCGAGACGATGGGTGCCGACAAATCTTCCTCGTCGCGGTCCTGGTGCAGCGACAACGCCGTGCCCGGCTGGTAGCGATTGATCAGGCAGCAATCCGGCGCGAAGCCGGAAAATCGGGCGGCCAAGGCGGCGCGTCGGCCGAGTGACAGGAACGCCGCCGGCATCGCCGGCCACGGCTGCAAGGTGTCGGGATCGAGCGCCTCGTAGCGGTAGCCACGATGGTCGCTCACCCAGCCGAGATCGCCGCAACTGGTCATCGCGACGGACATCGTGCGCCCCCCTGGCGTCGTGAAGTGCCGGAACGGCGAGGCGGCCGCGACGATCGCGATCCCCGCCTCGAGCGCCGCCTGTTCCTGGCCGGCGAAGCCGCGCAGCAGTAAGGCGCCGTCCCCGAGCGTCTCCGACGCGGTCGCGAACAAATCCATCATCAGCTTCTCTTAGCGTGCTTGACGATCACCCCGGCCCGGCCACGATCCGGACCGTCAGCATGCGCACGACGGCGTCCCCCGGCTCGATCAGCATCACCCCAGGCTTGTCGCGGAACTCGCCATCAAAGCCGACCGGGCTCGCATGGCCCGACCACGGCTCGATGCAGAGAAAATCCGCGGGCTTCGACCAGATGCCGAGATCGGTGAAACCGTCCCATCCGACCTCGATCGCATGCGCGGCGCCTGGCGCCTCGTAGCGGACCCGACGGCTGGCCGGATGCCGCAGGATCACGGCGTCTTGCGCGAACAGGGCGTCCGACAGCGCGAGCGTGTTCCCCGCGACCGGCGAGGGGACGGGGTCGGGCAGCAGCAGGCCGTCATCCAGCCGCCATGCCGGACCGGTCTCGGCCGCCTCGAAAACGAGACGATGCGCCGCCTTGTCGATGCCGTTGACGAGTGGCCAGGCAAACGCCGTGTGGGTGCCGAGCGAGGCCGGCAGAACGGCAGCACCGGCGTTCTCGATGCTGTAAGTGGTGGTCAGCGTCGCGCCGGAGACCGCGTAGGCCAGCGTCAGCCGGAACGGGAACGGGAACATTGCCCGCGTCGCCTCGTCATCCTCCAACACCCAGCGGCATGAGCTGGCATCCGCCTCCAGCAGCCGGAACATGCGGTCACGCGCGAAACCGTGCTGGGTCAGACGGGTGGTGTGTCCGTCATGGTGAAGCGCATCATGCGCGAGGCGACCGACGATCGGGAACAGCACCGGCGCATGACGCGGCCAGGCGGGACCTGCCTGCCACAGCAGCTCGGTGCCATCGGCCGCCAGCGAGCAAAGCTCGGCGCCATGCGCCTTGACGCGCGCACGCAGCCTGTCGCTGCCGAAATCATGAACGATCAAGCGTTTGTCGCTCCGACTGCTGACGAACATGAAGGCGAGGGCTCTACCCTCGACCCGCTGGGGCCGTTGGCCCCAGACCCCTTTTCTTCAGGCATTTTGCTAGGGCGTTGGTGGCGGCGGGTAAGCCTTTGGAAAGATCAGCGCCCCTGGCGGTCCGGGCGGCGAGGGTTCACCCTTCTTACCGCAGCCGGCAAGACCAAGCACCACCAGCGCCGCCGCCAGCCACCTCACGCGTCGGGCTCCGCCACGAGGCGCGCAAGCCATGACGAAGCTTCCTGCCTGACATTCGCGGGCGCGGTGCCGCCATCGCTCACACG
>CAXTPV010000292.1:0-2973 GCA_964246135.1 uncultured Acetobacteraceae bacterium
CCTAATATTTTATTTATTGTATGCCCGCGGCGGGGCGTGGGGGGGGCCCCGGGCCGCCCCGGGGCCTTGCTTACCCCAGCCGGTTAGACGGCGGGCCAGCACGCGGGTGCCGACGATGAGCGTGACGGCGCCGTAGGACGCGACCGCGACCGGCGCGGCGATCGCGAGGAAGCCGTAGGCGCGGCGGCCGCGAAGATAGGCGCTGCCGGCCCGCATCTCGCGGGCGAGACGCACCAGGCCGTCCACGCCCTGGTGCGTTCTCGCGATGTTCCACCAGCCGCGCAGATAGGCCGCGCGGGTGTCGCGCCGAAGCAGGTACTTCGCGTAGTAGGCACCGCGGCCCTGATCGTAGCCGACGAACAGCTGGCCGATCTCCGACTCGCGGCGGCGATGATGATGGCGGACGGTCGGGCGCGGGTCGAACCGCACCGCCTCACCGGCCCAGATGGTGGCGGCGATGGCATCGATGTCCTCGCACGAGAACCTGGTTCCCGCGCCGAAATCAGGATCGTAGCCGCCGATGCGCTCGAGCGTCCTGCGCCGGAACGACAAGTTGGCGCCGTGCAGCAGCCCGGCATCGACGAACTGGCAGGGCGTGACCTCGGACGCGATGTCGCGCTCGTCGATCGTCACCCTGGCGTCCTCGGGGTCGTGCAGCAGGATGCGGCCGCCGATGCAGCCGACCTCCGGCCTGTCCTCGAACGCGGCGACGACGGCGTCGACATAGTCGGGGGCGAGGTAGCAATCGTCGTCGGTGAACGCGATCAGCCGGCCGCTCGCGGCACGCCAGCCCTCCTCATGCGCGGCGCCCGAGCCGATCCGCTCGACCAGGAGCATGCGCAGGCGGCCGCCGCACTGGTCGGCGCGACGGATCACGCCGGCGGTGTCGTCGGTCGAGCCGTTATCGGCGATGATCACCTCCCACGGGTGGCGGCTCTCGATCGCGGCGAGCGACGCCAGCATGCCGCCCAGGCGATCGGCCCGGTTGCGGGTCGGGATGACGATGGACAGCTCGATCTCGCTCATCGCGCACGCTCTCATTCCTGCGGGCCGGAGACAACACGCTGTCCCGGCGCTTGTCCCTCGCGGACGGCGTGGCCGCTTGCTATGCCGCGCAGATGACCTCCTACCTCGACAGATTAAACCCGGAGCAGCGTGACGCGGTCACCTCGCTCGACGGGCCGCTGCTGGTGCTGGCCGGCGCCGGCACCGGCAAGACGCGGGTGCTGACGACCAGGTTCGCGCATATCCTGCTGACCGGGCGGGCCTTTCCCGGCCAGGTGCTCGCGGTGACGTTCACCAACAAGGCGGCGCGCGAGATGCGCGAGCGCGCGGGCGCGCTGCTCGGCCGACCGGTCGAGGGGCTGTGGCTCGGCACCTTCCACGCGCTCTGCGCCCGCATGCTGCGACGGCATGCCGAGCACGTCGATCTGAGCCCGTCGTTTACCATCCTCGACACCGACGACCAGCTGCGGCTGCTGAAGACCGTAATGGCCGAGCAGCGGATCGATGCCAAGCGCTGGCCGGCGCCGCAGCTGCTGGGGGTGATCCAGCGCTGGAAGGATCTCGGTCACATGCAGCGGCAGGTCGCCGACGCCGACGACACCGAGTTCGGCGGCGTCGGCGCGGCACGGCGCGCCTATGCCGACTACCAGCTGCGGCTGGCGCGGCTCAACGCGTGCGATTTCGGCGACCTGCCGCTGCATGTGACCGAGATCCTGCGGACGCGCGACGACGTGCTGGCGCAGTATCACCGGCAGTTCCGCTTCATCCTGGTCGACGAGTACCAGGACACCAACCTGGTGCAGTATCTGTGGCTGCGGCTGCTGGCGCAGCGTGCGGACGGCGCGCCCAACATCTGCTGCGTCGGCGATGACGACCAGTCGATCTACTCGTGGCGCGGCGCCGAGATCGAGAACATCCTGCGCTTCGAGCGGGACTTCCCGGGAGCCAAGACGGTTCGGCTGGAGCGCAACTATCGCTCGACGGCACCGATCCTGGCGGCGGCGTCGGCCCTGATCGCGCATAACGGTGGCAGGCTCGGCAAGACCCTGCGGCCGGCCGGCAACGATCCCGGCGGCGAGAAGGTGCGCGTGGTCTCGGTGTGGGATTCGGACGAGGAGGCGCGCGCGGTCGGCGAGCGGATCGAGGCGCTGCAGCGTGACGGCGCGTCGCTGGCCGAGATGGCGATCCTGGTGCGGGCGGGGTTCCAGACCGGCGCCTTCGAGGAGCGGCTGATCACGCTCGGCCTGCCCTATCGCGTGGTGGGCGGCTTGCGGTTCTACGAGCGCGCCGAGATACGCGACGCCATGGCCTACATGCGGGTTCTGCACTCGCCGGCCGACGACCTTGCGTTCGAGCGCATCATCAACCTGCCGCGCCGCGGGGTCGGCGACGCGGCGCTGGCGTCGCTGCACCAGGCGGCGCGCGCGGGCGGGGTCGCGATGACGGTCGCGACCGGGCAGCTGATCGCGTCAGGCGCGCTGCGCGGCCGGTTGCGGGAGACGCTTGGCGAGCTGATGGGGCTGCTCGACCGCCTGCGCGACCAGCTCGCGCGCGCGGGGCATGTCGAGACGGTTTCGGCGCTGCTGGAGGAGTGCGGCTACATCGAGATGTGGCGGCGCGACAAGTCGCCGGACGCGCCGGGGCGGGTCGAGAACCTGAAGGAACTGGTGCGCGCGCTGGCCGATTTCGAGACGCTCGGCGGCTTCCTCGAACACGTGTCGCTGGTGATGGAGCTCGACGAGACCTCGGACGCCCGGCTCAGCCTGATGACGCTGCATGGCGCCAAGGGGCTGGAGTTCGACACCGTGTTCCTGCCGGGCTGGGAGGAGGGCCTGTTCCCGAGCCAGCGCTCGCTCGACGAGGGCGGCAACGCCTCGCTCGAGGAGGAGCGAAGGCTGGCCTATGTCGGGATCACCCGGGCGCGCAAGCGGGCGATCATCAGCCATGCCGCCAATCGCCGGATCTACG
>CAXTPV010000293.1:0-2972 GCA_964246135.1 uncultured Acetobacteraceae bacterium
TGATACACTTAGCTACCGGCCAGCGCTGCCCCGCTAATAGAGCCTAAGCCCACGCTATCACGTGACGGGCAGCGGGCCGTTCGGCCCGAAAGAGGCGACCAATGGCAAAGGATTCCAGTATTCTCGAAACAGGGCAACACGACCGTCGCTGATAGTCACCACTGCCAGATAGCGCTGGCGGTAGATGCCTCCGTCACGTTGATTGCGAACTATCCCGTCATATTCGAGCAAAGCGCAGGTTCTGTCTTCCGCTGCATAGCTCGCGGTGAGGACCATCCCGTCGGACCCTTGCACCGCGGTGAGCCGCCTGTAATAGGCCGCAATCGCTTGCTTGCCCGCCAGCCGGCGCAATGCTCCTTGCGGGGCGAACGGGCACTCCAGGATGCCGTCGTCGGCGAACATGTCGAGGAAGGTATCCGCCCCGGGCGCAATACGGCCGCCAAGCTCGGCCTTGAGGATCGCATCGAGCGATCGGATTTCGCCTGTGAGCGGAGCATGATCGAAGGTGGTCGCTGACGCGCGATCCGCCACACCCGGGATATTCAACGGGTTGAGATACTCGCGGTAGAGGCGGATCCGTCCATCGTCGGTTTCGATGACAGCGACATAATCCTGTTTGAACGAAGGACCTGTATTCCCGGCACGCGCCTGGCAGTGGTACTCCAGGATCATGCCGCCGTCCCGCACCGGGTATTTGGCCGTCAGATCGAAGTGCTCGAACACCGTCGACCCCTCGATCGACGCGAGATAATTGGACATCGCCGGCTTGCCCTCGACTCGCACCGGGCCACCAGGTCCGAAGGGAAATTCGAACACGGCGTCCTCGTGGAACATGTCGAGGTACTCGGCCACGCCCGGGGCGAGGCGATCTGCGAGTGCCACGCGCGTCATATCGGTGACGGGCTGGACCATGGGGAAGCGCATTCCGTTTTCCTCTCAGACAGACGCGCGCGAAGCGGCGTGTTCGCGGAGCGACCGGAATGCCGACCTGACCTCGCGCACGAAGATGTCGGGGTGCTCGAAGGCCGCGAGATGCCCGCCTGCCTCGACCTCGTTCCAGCAGGTGATGTTCTTGATCAGCCGCTCGGCCCAGTGCCGTGGCGTATAGGTGACATCATCGGGAAACAGGCTGACTGCGACCGGCAGCGCGATCGGCCTCGACAGCCCCGCGTCCGCCAAACTCTCCCAATAGAGTTGCGCGGACGAGCCACCGGCGCGCGTCAGCCAATACAGCATGATGTTGTCGAGCATCGCGTCGCTGCCGAACACCGTCTCAGGCTCTTGCGCCGGGTTGATCCAGATCTTGAGCTTCTCGTAAATCCATGCCGCCTGACCGATGGGCGAGTCAGCCAGCGCGTAGGCCAGCGTCTGAGGCCGGGTGGAATGCAGCTTGGCGTAGCCGATCTCCTGGGAGGCATAACGCGCGGCGCGCTCACGTGCCCGCTGCGCCCCTGCGCTGTCGTCCTCGGCATCGGTCGGGTCCGCGGCGACATCCACCGTGTTCAGGTGAATGGCCATACACCCCGGCGGCCCTGCGGCGGCGATCCGGCCCGTGACGCTCGCGCCCCAGTCGCCGCCTTGCGCGACCCAGCGTCCGTAGCCGAGCCGGATCATCAGGGTGGCCCAGGCACTCGCGATCCGCTCTACAGACCAGCCCGGCGCGGCGGGCTTGCCTGAGAAGCCGAAGCCGGGAAGACACGGCAGTACGAGGTGGAAAGCGTCACGCGCCTCGCCGCCATGCGCGACCGGGTCTGTGAGCGGACTCACCACGCGGTTGAACTCGATGACCGATCCAGGCCAGCCATGCGTCATGATCATCGGCAGCGCGTCAGGCTCGGGCGAGCGGATGTGAAAGAACGCGATCGGCAGGTCATCGAGCGTCGTTGCCTGCGGGTTCCAGCCGTTCAGCATCGTCTCGCAGCGGCGCCAGTCGTAGCGGTGCAGCCAGTGGTCGCAGAGCGCCCTGACGCGATCGAGCGGTGCGCCCTGGCTCCAGTCGTCCACCGTCTCCCGATCGGGCCATCGCGCCTCCGTCAGCCGGCGGCGGAGATCGATCAGCTCGGCTTCGGGAACATGGATGGGTGCGTCGATGATCCGCGCTTCGCTGTCTTGCGTCATTGCGCGACGCTTCGAGGCCAACCGGCGACGTCCCTACCGCCGAAGATGCTGCGTTTCACGTCTTCGCTGAAGCCTGAATAGGGAAAGGCAGGCTCCAGCGCGCTCGCGGCATCAAGCGCGGCGCGTTGCGGACCGGGCAGGTCGAGCGCCAGCGCGGCGACGTTCTCGCGGACCTGCTCCGGCCGGCTGGCGCCAAGAAGCAGCGCATCGACGCGCGGCCGGTTGATGGTCCAGGCGAGCGCCGCTCTCGCCGGCGGACAGCCGATGTCTGCCGCGGCCACCTTGAGCGCGTCCAGGATAAGCCAGTTGCGGTCGGTGAACTTGCTTGAGCCCAACGGATTGCCGCCGTTCAGCCGCTCGTTGCCCTCGCGCTTGTCGTCGCGCGCGTATTTGCCGGTAAGGAAGCCGCCGGCCAGCGGGCTCCAGGGCACCAACCCCATACCGCACTCCGCCGCCAGCGGTACGTGCTCGCGCTCGGCCGTGCGCTCGACCAACGAATATTCCGCCTGGATCGCGATCGGCCCCGGCAGTCCGCGCTCGGCCGCCAGCACGGCCATCTTGGTCGCGTACCAGGCGGGAACGTCGGACAGGGCATAATAGCGGATTTTGCCCGAGCGGACGAGGCCCGCGAAGGTGTGCAGAAGCTCGTCGACCGGCGTGGTCATGTCCCAGAAATGCGACCAGTACAGGTCGATGTAGTCGGTGCCGAGCCGCTTGAGCGAGGCGTCGACCGCGCGCATGACGTTCTTGCGGCCGTTGCCGCCGGCGTTGGGGTTGCCGGGATCAAGATTCCAGGTGAACTTGGTCGCGATCACCAGTCGGTCCCGCAGACCGCGCTCGGCAACCCACCGGCC
>CAXTPV010000294.1:0-2968 GCA_964246135.1 uncultured Acetobacteraceae bacterium
CGCCGCTGCCTTTCCTACAACTCAACCACTGAGCGGGCGACCTGGCGGGCCGCGGGTAGGCAAGGCGAGGGCTCTGCCCTCGACCCGCTGGGGCCATTTGGCCCCAGACCCCATCCTTGAAGTCAAAGGGCCAAAGCACCGTGCCTTCGTCGTGGCGCTTCGAGCAGCGCTTCCGCAGCCTGCCGACGATGCCTCGCGCCAAGGCCGAGCCCTAGCGCGAGGCGCTTCGCGCCGCCTACTTCAGGTGCTGCGCGAGGTGCTTGTTCATCTCGAACATCGTGACCTTGTCCTTGCCGAACACCTTGCGCAGCTTGTCGTCGGCGATGATCTCGCGCTTGTCCGACGGGTTCTGCAGGTTGTGCGCCTTGATGTGCTCCCACACCTTGCTCACGACCTCGCCGCGGGCGAGCGGCTGCGAGCCGACCACCGCCGCCAGCTCCGCGGAAGGCTGCAGCGGCGTCTGCAGGGCGTTCGGCTTGGCGCCCGGCTTGGGCTCGGCGACCTTCTTCGGAGCCGTCGTTTTGGCGGCGGGGGTCTTCTTGGTGGGCATGACGTTTCCTTCGTTTCGTTGCGCTCGCCCTACCCCGCCACGCTTCGCATCGCGCGGTCAAGGACGCTCGTTGCGCCGACCCCTGCCGGAGCGCCGGTCAGCGCGCCGCATCCGCCCCGCCGGACCTCACGTAAAATCGGAGACAACGCGGAATGAGCCCGTCGTCGTACGTGATTGGACAGCAAATGAGACGACTGGGTTTATCTTCGAGCGCACGCGCGATGCTTGGTGTATCGCTTGGCACGAGCGCGATGCTGGGCCTTGCCGCCTGCGCCGGCAACCCGCCCGCGCCCGCATCCTCGGCACCGGTCGCGGCGGCACCCGCCGCCATGCCGGCCGATCCGATGGTCGGCGGCAGCGCGATGTCGCCGAGCAAGACCATCGTCGCCAACGCGGTCAACTCGAACGACCACACCACCCTGGTCGCGGCGGTCAAGGCGGCGGGTCTGGTCGACACCCTGGAGGGTCCGGGACCGTTTACCGTGTTCGCGCCGACCAACGAGGCGTTCGCGGCGCTGCCGCACGGCACGGTGCAGCACCTGCTCAAGCCGTCGCACAAGGCGCAGCTGGTGCGCGTCCTCACCTATCACGTGGTGCCTGGCCGCCTCGACAGCGCCGCCCTCGATCAGCAGATCATGGCGGGCGGCGGCACCGCGACCCTCACCACCGTCGAGGGCGGCACGCTGAGCGTGATGAAGGGGCCGAGCGGCCAGTTCGTGCTGACCGACGCCAAGGGCCGGCATGCGACCGTGACCATCGCCGACGTCTACCAGTCAAACGGCGTGATCGACGTGGTCGACGCCGTGCTGCTGCCGCCGCGCAAGTAGGCAAGGCGGGTGGAGGACGCGGTCACCGCTCGCGGCCCGCGTCCACCTCCTGGTGTCCAGCCGGCCCCTGGTGTCAAGCCGGCGGCAATCCGAGATAAGGAGGACGAGAACTCGGATTGGCGCCGCGGACGCGTCGAACCATCCCGGACCGGCCAACGGAGGCAGACGCATGACGGCCTACCTCAACCGGATCGGCCTCGCGGTTCCGGCCCACGACGTGCACGACGCGTTCGTGCGATTCGCGACCACGCTGCTGCCTGACGAGCGCCGCCAGGCGGTGTTCCGGCGCATGGTCGGTCGCTGCGGCATCGAGCATCGTTTCTCCTCGCTGCAGGCCGCCGACGACCCGGCCGGCGCCAGCGTGGACCCCCGCGGCATCAACCAGCGCCGCGGCTTCCCCTCCACGGGCCCGCGCCTGCGCCGCAACCAGGAGGCGGCACTGGCGCTGGCGCTGGATGCGGTGGGCCGGCTCGGAGTCGGCGCCGTCGCGGTGACCCACCTGATCGTCACCTCCTGCACCGGCTTTTACGCGCCCGGCCTTGACCTAGAGCTCGCGCGCGCGCTGGCGCTGGCACCCTCGGTCGAGCGCACCATCGTCGGCTTCATGGGCTGCCAGGCCGCGTTCAACGCGCTGAAGCTCGCGCGCCACGTGGTCCGCTCCGACCCTGACGCCGCGGTGCTGATGGTCAACCTGGAGATGTGCACGCTCCACCTCCAGGAATCCGACAGCCTGGAGCAGGTGCTGTCGTTCCTGGTGTTCGCCGATGGCTGCGCCGCCAGCCTGATCAGCGCCTCGCCCGAAGGCCTCGCGCTCGACCGCTTCCGCACCGAGCTGGTGCCCGGGACGGAGGGTCTGATCACCTGGCGGATCGCCGATCTGGGCTTTGATATGTTCCTGTCCGGGCGGGTCCCGGCCGCCATCGCCGACGGGCTGCAGCGCGCCGCGCCGGCGATCCTGGACGGCGCCCGCCCCGGCGAGATCGATGTGTGGGCGGTGCATCCCGGCGGCCGCTCGGTGCTCGATGCGGTCGAGGGCGCGCTCGGCCTGCCCGATGCCGCGCTCGACCTCTCGCGACGCGTGCTGCGCGACTACGGCAACATGTCGTCGGCCACCATCATGTTCGTGCTGGCCGCGCTGATGCGCGAGCCCGAGCGTGGCCAGCGCGGCTGCGCGCTCGGCTTCGGACCGGGCCTGGTCGCGGAATCGCTGCTGTTTCACACCGCGTGAGCGTGACGCCCGATTTCCGCCATCGGGCGCTGGCGCCCGACTTCCGCCATCGGGTGCTGGCACCCGAGCTGATGGACACCGAGGCGTGCACGCCTGAGACCTTCCGCGACTGCCTGGTCGACCTCGCGACGGTCAACCGGCTGACGCTGGCGACCGCGCCCACGCTCGCCTTCCTGCGGCGTGCGATGCGGCGCGCGCCGCCCGGCCGACCGCTCCGGATCGTCGATGTCGGCGGCGGCTACGGCGACGCGCTCAGGGTGATCGACGCCTGGGCACGGCGGCGGCGCATCTCGGTCGCGCTGGTGTCGGGCGACCTCAACCCGCACGCGCGCGCGGCCGGGCAGGCGGCGACCCGGCCCGGAC
>CAXTPV010000295.1:0-2965 GCA_964246135.1 uncultured Acetobacteraceae bacterium
GGGGGGGGGGGGGGGGGGGGGGGGGGGGGGGGGGGGGGGGGGGGGGGGGGGGCGGCCCCCCCCCCCCCCCCCACGCCGCCGATCGGCCCCGCGCCGACGCCGCCGATCGGCACGCTGTGTTCGACCTGGTGGGTCACCGGGTGCGGCGGAAAGGCGCCGACCACGAAGGCGGCGAGCACCAGCAGGACCAGCCCGGCGCCAAGCGCGATCAGAAAGACGCGGCGCATGCTGGCCTCACTCCGACGTCGCGATCGCACCAACCGGACGACGATCCGGTTCCGTTCAGGCGGCGCGCGGCTTGTGCTAGCGTCGCGCTTGATGGTTAGCAACTCCGCCAGCGTGACTCTGGGTGGGACGGCCGATGCGGCGCCGGCCGACGAGCATGCCGTGATTCTGGAGCGCCTGGACGGCAGGAGCCTGGTGCTGGTGGGGCTGATGGGTGCCGGCAAGACCACGATCGGGCGCCGGCTCGCCGGCAGGCTCGGCTTGCCGTTCGTCGACGCCGATTCCGAGATCGAGCGCGCCGCCGGCTGCTCGGTTGCCGAGATCTTCGCCCGCTACGGCGAGGCGGAGTTCCGGCTCGGCGAGGGCCGGGTGATCGGGCGCCTGCTCGCCGAGCGGCAGGCGGTGGTCGCGACCGGTGGCGGCGCCGTCACCGACGCGCAGACACGCCGGCTGATCGGCGCGAAATCGGTGTCGGTGTGGCTGCGCTGCCCGCTCGCGGTGCTGCACCGCCGGGTGTCGAGGCGCGGACACCGGCCGCTGCTGCGGGCGGGCGACGCGATGACGACGCTGGAGCGCCTGCAGGGCGAGCGGGGGCACTTCTACGCCGAAGCCGACCTCACGATCGATTGCGGCGACGACAGTCCGGACCAGACCGCGTCACGGGTCCTGGACGCGCTGGCGGCGTCGCGCGAGATGCGGCGGTTGCGGGTGCCGCTCGGACGCCGCGACTACGATGTGCTGATCGGCGACGGCCTGCTGGGGCGGGCCGGCGGGCTGCTGCGGCGGGTACTGCCGGCGGGCGAGGGCTCGAAGCGGCTCGACGTGTGCGGGGGCGTGGTCGACGACATCCTGGCCGGCGGCATCGAGCGCGGCACCGCGATCCTGGCGCTTGGCGGCGGCGTCATCGGCGACCTCGCGGGGTTCGCCGCCGCCACCCTGCTGCGTGGGCTGCCGTTGGTGCAGCTGCCGACCACGCTGCTGGCGCAGGTCGACAGCTCGGTCGGCGGCAAGGTCGGGATCAACACCGCGGCGGGCAAGAACCTGCTGGGCGCGTTCCACCAGCCAATCGCGGTGCTGGCCGACACCCTGACGCTGGCCACGCTGCCGCCACGCGAGCTGCGAGCCGGCTACGCCGAGATCGTCAAAGCCGGGCTGATCGCCGATCCCGCGCTGTTTTGCTGGTGCGAGTGCAACGGGAGGGCGCTGGTCGAGGGCGCGCCGGCGCTGCTGGCCGACGCGGTCGAGCGCGCCTGCGCGTTCAAGGCGGCGATCGTGGCCGAGGACGAGCGCGAGGAGCGGGCCGATGGCGGCAGGGCGCTGCTCAACCTCGGCCACACGTTCGGCCATGCGCTCGAAGCGGCGCTCGGGTTCGATGGCAGGCTGCTGCACGGCGAGGCGGTGGCGATCGGCTGCGCGCTCGCGTTCCGGCTGTCGGCGTCGCTCGGCCTGTGTTCGGAGTCGGACGGCGCGCGGGTCGTGCGGCATCTCGATCACGTGGGCCTGCCGGCGCGGATCGCCGATCTCGGCGTCACCCTCGGCGCCGAGGCGCTGCTGGCGCATATGGGCCGGGACAAGAAGATGCGGGACGGACGGCTCGGGTTCATCCTCGCGGCCGGGATCGGGCAGGCGATGGTGGTCCGCTCGGTGCCGGCGGCCTCGGTGCGCGCGCTGCTGCGCGACGAGGGCTGCGCGCCGTGAGAGTGCGTCGTTGTGTCCAAGTCTTGCGACTTGTGATCACAAGTTGAGCGACGCGGCGATGGCGGCGGGCGCGAGCGCGGCGTGCGGTCCTGGGCCGCGCCGGTACTGTGGCAGTTTGGACACGTGGCTGCGGGCGAATGGGGCAGAGGCGCGGTAGTGCCTCCGCAATCGCAACCGGAGGAACTATTGTCGGGTTAGTCACGCGGCACGGACAGGCCGGTCACCCGGCCGTTTTTGATAGAAACAAGGACTTTGGCAATGCGTCTTCGCACGGCACTTCTCACAACGACCTTGATGTCGGCGCTTCCCGTGGCGGCGATGGCGCAGCCTGTGACCGGGCCCTATGTCAGCCTCGGTGGCGCCTACAACCTGCTCCAGACCCAGGGCGTGCATTATCGCGCTGGCGCCTACTCGCAGGGCGAGGAGAATGGCGTCAGCCCGGCGAGC
The DNA here is from genome assembly GCA_964246135.1 of uncultured Acetobacteraceae bacterium. Taxonomy (GTDB): domain Bacteria; phylum Pseudomonadota; class Alphaproteobacteria; order Acetobacterales; family Acetobacteraceae; genus CAXTPV01. Next base: position 2,371 of record CAXTPV010000295.1, read on the forward strand.
AAGTCGCGCTTCACGTCTGATTACGGCGCCGGCGGCGAGGCTTCGGCCGGCTACGGCTTCGGCAACGGCATCCGGGTCGAGCTCGAGGGCGTCTACCTCTACAACCACATCGATGGCCGTCACGGCACCAACATCCCGGGCGGGACCGACAGCTACAACGAGAGCTACGGCCCGATGGTCAACGTGCTGTACGACATCGACCTCGCGCGCTTCGGCATCTCGGTGCCGATCACGCCCTATATCGGTGTCGGCGCCGGCTATCTCTGGGAGCATCTGTCGCCGATCACCACCACCTTCCAGAACGGCGACATCAACCGCACCGGCGGCAGCGAGGGCGAGTTCGCCTACCAGGGCATCATCGGCTTCGCCTACAACATCGTGCCGGTGCCCGGCTTGGCGCTGACGCTGGACTATCGCTACCTCGGGACGGTCAACAACTATTCGTTCCGGTCGACCTCCTACACGACGACCGGCCGCCACACCGCTCTCGCCAGCCTGAACGACGGTGCCAACCACGAGCTGATGTTTGGCGTCCGCTACGCGTTCAACGCGGCGCCGCCGCCGCCGCCGCCGGCCCCCGCCCCGGTGGTCGCAC
>CAXTPV010000296.1:0-2962 GCA_964246135.1 uncultured Acetobacteraceae bacterium
GGCGACCGGCGACGCGGCGCAGGCGGCGTCCAGCGCGGCCTCGTCGGTGCACTGGAAGACGAAGCCGCGCGCGCGCGCCTCGCCGAGGAAGTCCGATCTCGCCATCATCACCCGGAATGCGCTTGCCGCGGGGCAGGGGCGCTGTCATGGCCCATCCAGGGCGAATGGATCAAGCCGGCGGGTCTGGAATGGCGTGTTTGAGGATGGCGTGATGGAGATCGTCGTCGGCTTGATGAGCGGCACCTCGCTCGACGGCGTCGACGCCGCGGTGATCGAAACCGACGGCGAGCGCATACGCGGTCTCGGACCCTCGCTTACTCTGCCCTACACGCCCGTGCTCCGGCACCGGCTCCGCGCCCTGCTCGACCGTGCTTCCGGGCTCGCCAGCGACGACGCCGAACTCGTCGCGACCGAGCGCGCGCTCACCGACGCCCACGCCGAGGGGGTACGCGCGCTTGGGATCACACCCACGCTGATCGGCATGCATGGCCAGACCATCCTGCACGATCCGCACGGCCGGCAAGACCCGCGCGGCCGCCGGCGCAGCTGGCAGATCGGCGACGCGCAACGCCTCGCCGACGCGTCGGGCTGCCCGGTGGTGCATGATTTCCGGAGTGCCGACGTCGCCGCCGGCGGCGAGGGGGCGCCGCTCGCGCCGCTGTTCCACGCCGCGATGCTGCCGCCCGGGATTGAGCGGCCTGTCGCCATCCTCAACCTCGGTGGCGTCGCCAACCTGACCTTCATCCCTGAATCTTGCATCCCTGAATCCGGGCTTGGCGGCCTGCTGGCCTGCGACACCGGTCCGGGCAACGCGCTGCTCGACGACTGGGCGATGCGGCACATCGGCCTGCCCTGCGACCTCGATGGCGGCCTCGCCCGTCAGGGCCAGGTCGACCATCGGGTGCTGGACCTGCTGATGGCCGACCCGTTCTTCGCCCGGCCGCCGCCGAAATCGCTCGATCGTCTCGCGTTCCACCGCGCGCTCGCGCTGATCGACGGGCTCACGGCGGCCGACGGCGCGGCGACGCTGGTGGCGTTCACGGCGACGGCGGCTTCCCGCCTGACCCTGCCTTCGGTTCCGGCAAGCGTGCTGGTCGCCGGCGGTGGCCGACGCAATCCCGTGCTGATGGCGGCACTCGCGGCGGCGTTCGACCGATCCGTGGCAACGGTGGAGTCGGTGAGCTGGGACGGTGACGCGCTGGAGGCGCAATGCTTCGGCTTCCTTGCCGCGCGCAGCCGTCGCGGGCTGGCGCTGAGCGGTCCCGGCACCACCGGCGTGCCGTCCTGGCTGACCGGTGGACGCACGGCCTCGCCCCGCGCCCAGGGGATGCACTAACCAGCCCGCGCCCGGGGGCGCACTAACTGACCCGCGCCGGGAGCGCACTAACTGAACGGTAAGGTCCTGCCGTCATGGTCGCGCTCGGCAGCGGACGGAACCGGCGTGGCGTCAAACATCCCCGAGGAGACCGCCCCGCTCGCGTTCGACGAGCAGGTCCGTCGCGAGGTCAGGACGCGCCAGTGCCGAATTGCGGCCGACAGCGTTCCCGGCCTCGCCGCCGCCGCCGCGATCCTCCTCCTTGCCGCCGTCGCGCTGCTCTGGCCGCTGATGCCGCGCTCGCTGCTGCTGGGCGAGGCCGGTCTCATCCTGTCGGCCCACGCGGTCGCGCTGATCACGCTTCGTGGTGGTCGCCTGCCGCCCACCGGTCATCACGTCACCCGCAAGCGGGTCATGGTCCATGACGCCGTCCTGCTCGCCTGCGCGCTCTGCTGGAGCGCGCAGGCTTTGACCGCCGGCCGATCCGGGGGACCGCATGCGCCGCTGATCGGCGCGTCCATGCTGGTCGGGCTGCTCGGTGCCGGCGGCCTGATCGGCGCTCGCGCCGGCCCGATCTACAGCGCGACCGCCGCCATCGCCCTCGTCGGGTTCGACCTGTCGCTGCCAGCCACCGCCATCGCGGCGACGGTGGCGCTGGCCGCCCTGGTCGCGAGTGCCATCATCCGCGAGCATCGCACGCTGCGCGACCTCGTGCGGGCCGAACGCTGGGAGCTTGAGCAGCGCGAACGGCTCGGCACCATGCTGCGTGACTTCGAGGACGGCGCCAGCGACTGGATGTGGCAGGTCGACGCGGAGTTGCGCCTACGCCGAGCGTCGCCCCGCCTCGCCGAGGTCTCCGGCCTTGACGACGCCTCGCTCGACGGCATCGCGCTGTTCGGCTGGCTGCGTTCGATCGTGCGCCAGGAGGATCAGGCACTGACCCGGCTGCAGGACAGCGTCGCGGCGAGGCTGCCGTTCCGCAACCTGCTCGTCGCCGTGGAGGCGCGCGGCGCCACGCGCTGGTGGTCGTTCAGCGGCAAGCCGATCTACGATCCGGCCAGCGGCGCCTTCGCGGGCTATCGTGGCACCGGCTCCGACATGACGGCGGCGGAGCGCTCCGAGCGTCGGCTGGCCCACCTCGCGCGTCACGACGCGCTGACCGACCTGCCCAACCGCGCCTTCCTGAGCGAGGCGATCGCCGAGGCGTCGAGAGCGGGCGATCCCGCCGGCCACGCACTGCTGCTGCTCGACCTCGACGGCTTCAAGGCGGTCAACGACACCCACGGGCACCCGGTCGGGGATGCCCTGCTGGTCGCGATCGGCGCGCGCCTGCGGCATGGCTCGCGCGGCAGCGACGTCGTCGCCAGGATCGGCGGCGACGAGTTCGCGATGCTGACCCACGACCAGGATGAGCATGACCTCGAGCTGCTGGCGCGCCGCCTGATCGCGCACCTGTCGGAACCCTGCCACGTCGAGGGTGTGCACGTGGCGGTGGGCGTCAGCATCGGCATCGCGCGTGGGCAGCCGGGCGAAAGCACCGGCGACCTGACCCGGCGCGCCGATCTTGCCCTCTACCGTGCCAAGGCCGACGGGCGCGGCACCTGGCGCTTCTTCGACCAGGCCATGGACGAGGAGGCGCGCGCGCGC
>CAXTPV010000297.1:0-2940 GCA_964246135.1 uncultured Acetobacteraceae bacterium
ATCGCCGGCGTCGAACGGCGGCATGGCGACGCCGGCGATGGTGAGCGAGCGGCCGGCGCTGACCTTGCTGTCCGGCCTCGCCGCCGGCGTGCTCGGCGGTGCCTGGGCCGGCGGGCTGCTTGGGCGGCGGCGGCTCATCACCTTCGACATCGGCGGCACCAGCGCGGACATCGGCATCGTGGCCGACGGGCACCTCGCCGAGGCGGACGCGCGCTCCACCGCCATCGCGGGATTCCCGCTCCTGGTGCCCATGCTCGACGTCCACACGATCGGCGCGGGCGGCGGCTCGATCGCGTTCCTGGATTCGGGGGGCGCGTTCCGCGGCGGGCCGCGCAGCGCGGGGGCGGAACCCGGGCCAGCCGCCTACGGGCGCGGCGGCCGGGAGCCGACGGTGACGGACGCGAACCTGGTGCTTGGCCGCCTCGATGCCGAGGACTTCCTGGGCGGCGCCATGCGGCTCGACGCCGCGGCGGCGACGCGCGCGGTGGAGGATCTCGCCGCCCGGCTCGGCCTGGGCCTGCAGGAGACCGCCGAGGGCGTGCTCACGGTGATCAACGCCAACATGGCGAACGCGATCCGCTCGCGCACCGTGCAGAAGGGCATAGACCCGCGCGGCTTCGCGCTGGTCGCCTTCGGCGGCGCCGGGCCGCTGCACGGCGCGGAAGTGGCGGCGATGCTCGGCATCCCGGAGGTGATCGTGCCGCCCTATCCCGGCATCACATCGGCCATGGGCCTGCTGACCACCGACCTGCGCTACGACCTGATCCGGACCGCGTTCCAGGTCAGCGGCAGCGTTGACTTGGAGCGGCTCAACGCGGACCTGGACGCCATGGAGCAGGTGCTCGCGGGGCAGCTCGCGGCGGACGGCGTGGCGCCCACGGACCGGCGCTTCGCCCGGGTCGGCGAGCTGCGCTACGCCGGCCAGGGTTACGAGCTGCGGGTGCCGCTCCCGGAGGGTCGCCTGGCGCAGGCTGAGCTCGACCTGGTCTGGGCAGGGTTCCATCGCCTGCACGAGGCCGAGTACGGGCGGAGCTTCGCAGGCTCCCCCGTCGAGATCGTGAACCTGCGCGTCTCCGGCATCGGCCGCATCCCGAAGCTGAGCGCGATCTCGCCGGGGCACGGTGATACCCTGGACGGGGCGCGAGTCAGGACGGGCGCCTGCGTTTTCCGCGTCGGGGGCGCGCTGCGCAGCCTCGATACCGCGTTCCTGCGCCGCGACCAACTACCGGTCGGCGAGCGGTTCAGCGGCCCCGCCATCATCTTGCAGGCGGACAGCACCACCGTGGTGCCGCCGGGCTGGACGGCGGTGCGGCACCCGAGCGGGAACCTGCTGCTGGCGAGGGAGGAAGAAGCGTGACCACACAGGTGCGGGTGGACCCGTTCACCGCCGCGGTCATCCAGGGCGCGCTGGAGACCATCGCCGTCGAGATGGGCCACAAGCTCATGCGCATGAGCTACTCAAGCATCATCCGGGAGTCGGAGGATTTCGGCGCGGCGCTGACCGACGCCGAGGGCCGCCAGCTCTGCGAGTGCCGGATGAGCACGCCACTGCAGTCCGGCCCGATCCCGGGCTACGTCCGCGGCATCCTGCGGCAGCTCGCGGCGCGCGGCGACACCGTCCGCCCCGGCGACGTCATCATGCACAACGACCCCTACGGCGGCGCCTCGCACGGTCCGGACGTCGCGTTCTGCGTGCCGGTCTTTCACGATGATGCGCTCATCGGCTTCGCCGTGACGACGGCCCACCACCTCGACATCGGCGCCCTGACCCCGGGGAGCTGCGGCATCGTGGACGCCGTGGATGCCTACGCGGAGGGGTTGCAGTTCAAGGCGATCAAGGTCTTCGACGCCGGGCGGCGCAACGACGCGGTCTGGCACCTGCTGCGCGACAACATACGCGTCCCCGACCTGGTGGTCGGCGACATGGAGGCGCAGATCGCTGCGGCGCGCATCGGGGCGGACCGCTACCTCGCGCTGGTCCAGCAGCACGGGCTGGACACGGTGAACGCGGCCTACGAGGACCTGCTCGACTACTCCGAGCGTCTCATGCGCGCCGCCATCCTGCGGCTGCCCGACGGCACCTATAGCGCCGCCACGGTGCTCGACGGCTACCTCGACGACCCGGACCCGGCGCGGCGCGACCTCGCGATCACCGTCGCTATCACGGTCACGAGCGACGAGCTGCTCGTGGACCTGACCGGAACGGCGGCGCAGGTGGACCGGCCGATCAACATGCCGCTCGAAGGCACGGTGGACTGCGCGATCTGGCTGACCCTGCGCTCGATCCTGCTCGACAGCGCCGTCTACGGGCCGATCCCGCAGAACAGCGGCCTGACGCGGCCGATCCGCATCGTGGCGCCGAAGGGCACGATCGCCAACCCCGAGTTCCCGGCGCCAGTGATCGCGCGGTTCTGCCCGGGCAACCAGCTCGCCGACACGGTGATGAAGGCGCTGGCGCAGGCGGTCCCGGAGCAGGTCAGCGCCGGCATCGGCAATTTGCGCGTGGTCGCGTTCAGCGGCGGAGGCAGCGGCGAGGGGCCGCCCTGGGTCCACATGGAGATCCTGGAGGGAAGCTACGGCGGGCGCCCCGGCCGCGACGGCATGGACGCCGTGGACACGCTCTACGCGAACACCCGCAACAACCCGGTCGAGGACATCGAGTCGCACCTGCCGCTTCGCGTGGATCGCTACGAGCTGCGCGACGCCGCCGCGGCAGGGGGCGCCTGGCGCGGCGGCATGGGCACGGTGCGGGAGTTCACCTACCTCGCCGATGGAGCGTTCTCGGTCGAGGGCGAGGGGCACAAGTACCGGCCCTGGGGCTTCCAGGGCGGCGAGGCCGGGAGCACGGCGCGGCTGGAGCTGCTGACCGCGGCAGGCGAACATGTAGAGCTGCCGTCGAAGGTGCCGTACCGCAAGGTCAGGGCCGGCGACCGGCTGCGC
>CAXTPV010000298.1:0-2935 GCA_964246135.1 uncultured Acetobacteraceae bacterium
ACCTGCAACTATGACGGGCTCGCCAAGCACCGCACGGTGATCGGCGAGCGGGTGTTCGTCGGCTCGAACGCGGCGCTGGTGGCGCCGCTGTCCCTTGGAGACGGCGCCATCGTCGCCGCCGGCAGCGTCATCACCGAGGACGTGCCGGCCGACGCGCTGGCGTTCGGCCGCGCGCGTCAGGTCAACAAGGCGGGCGCGGCGAAGCGCAAGACAGGCGGGGAGGGCTGAGCATCGATGTGCGGCATCGTCGGCGTCATCGGTACCGGCCCCGCGTCCCCGCTTCTGCTCGAAGCGCTGCGCCGGCTTGAATATCGCGGCTACGACAGCGCCGGCATCTCGACTTTGGTCAACGGCCACATCGAGCGGAGAAGGGCAGGCGGCAAGCTCGCCAACCTCGACGCCCTGCTCACCGAGCAGCCGCTTCCCGGCGTCACCGGCATCGGCCACACACGCTGGGCCACCCATGGCGCGCCGACCGAGGGCAACGCGCACCCGCACGGCACCGCCCGGGTCTCGATCGTGCACAACGGCATCATCGAGAACCATGTCGAGCTGCGCGACGAGCTTGAGGCGGCGGGGCAGGAGTTCACCACCGAGACCGACACCGAGACGGTGGTGCAGCTGGTCGATTTGCACCTCCGACGTGGCCTGGCGCCGGTCGAGGCCGCCCGCGCGACGCTCGCCCGGCTAGAGGGCACTTACGCGCTGGCGATGATCTTCGCCGGCCACCCCGAGCTGATGATCGGCGCCCAGGCCGGCGCGCCGCTGGCGATCGGGTTCGGCGACGACGAGATGTTCCTTGGCTCGGACAGCATCGCGCTCGGCCCGCTGACCCGCCGGCTCGCCTATCTGCGCGACGGCGACTGGGCGGTGCTGGACCGTGCAAGCGCACGCATCTTCGACGCGTCCGGCGCGCCCGTCACCCGCGAGATACGCCTGACCGCGCTGTCTTCGGCGACCATCGGCAAGGACAACTACCGGCACTTCATGGAAAAGGAGCTGCACGAGCACCCGCTGGTGATCGGCCAGACGCTGCGCCGGATGATCGACCCGGTGACCCGCACCGTGAGCCTGCCCGCGCTGCCGTTCGACTTCGCGAGCCTGCCACGGGCGACCATCACCGCCTGCGGCTCGGCCTTCTACGCCGGGCTGGTCGGCCGCTACTGGCTGGAAGCGGTGGCCCGCCTGCCGACCGATGCCGATGTCGCCAGCGAGTTCCGCTACCGCTCGCCGCCGCTGGCACCGGGCGGCCTCGGCCTGCTGATCAGCCAGTCCGGCGAGACCGCCGATACGCTCGCCGCCCTGCGCGGCCTGCGGGCGGCCGGCCAGTCGGTGCTGTCGGTGCTGAACGTGCCCGAGAGCACGATGGCGCGCGAGAGCGACGCCGTGCTCGAAACCGTCGCCGGCCCCGAGATGGCGGTCGCCAGCACCAAGGCGTTCACCGCCCAGCTCGCGACGCTCGCCTGCCTCGCCATCGGCGCCGCCCGCCGGCGTGGCGCGATCGACGAGGCCGAGGAGGTGCGCCTCGCCTCCGCGCTGCTCGACCTGCCGGGCCGAGTCTCCGAGGTGCTGGCGCGGGCGAGCGAGATGGACGCGGTGGTGGCGATGCTGGCGGACGCCCGCGACGTGCTGTTCCTCGGCCGCGGCGCCTGCTTCCCGATCGCGCTGGAGGGCGCCTTAAAGCTGAAGGAGATCAGCTACATCCACGCCGAGGGCTACGCCGCCGGCGAGATGAAGCACGGACCGATCGCGCTGATCGACCGCAGCGTGCCGATCGTGGCGATCGTGCCGTCCGGCCGCCTGTTCGACAAGACGGCGTCGAACCTGCAGGAGGCGGTCGCGCGTGGCGGCCAGCTGGTCGCGATCACCGATCCGCGCGGCGCCGACCGGCTGCGCTCGATCGCGCGCCATTTGATCGTGCTGCCCGAGGTCGACCCGTTCGCGGCCCCCATCCTGCACACGATCCCGGTGCAGATGCTGGCCTACCAGGTGGCGGTCGCCAAGGGCACCGACGTCGACCAGCCCCGCAACCTCGCCAAATCCGTCACCGTGGAGTAACGGCGCCAGCCCGGCCGACCAGAACTGGCACGCGAAACATAGATCTCGCCGGCGACCCGTTCCGCTCGGTCTGTCCTCACAAACCCAAGGTCTCCATATTCAGACCGGCTGGAAAAATGTGCATCGTAACGCATTGGCGCGTGCTGTTGCCGCGTGCGGACGGATGCACCGATCGCAAACGACATTTGCTTGCCGAGTGGCTCGATCGGTCGGTCAAACCGGTCAAGAATCGAGCTTGAACCCAGCGGGCCTGACGACCGCGGCCGTCAGGCCCGCCCGTTCACTCGGCGCTGGCCGACGGCATGGTGACGGCGCGCTCCTGCTCATGCAGGGCGGCGAGCTGCTGATGCACCGAGGCCGCGGCCGCAAGCTGGCTCGCGGTCAGCACCTGCCGGATGCGAAGCGCCGCCGACAGCCGCGCCTGGTCGAGCGTCGTGCGAAGCTGCTCCTGTTGCGCGAGCAGTGGTGCCAGGCTGCCGGCCGACACCGCCCCGCTCGACAGCAGCGCCGTCTCGATCTGCTCGGTCACCGCCTGGAGCTGCTGCCTGGTCGCCTGGTTCTGCTGGAACGTCGCACGCATGATCGCGTGCATCCGCTGGCGCTGGCCGTCGCTGAGATTGGCGCCGCGGAGCACCGCGAGGAAGCCCTCATGCTGGCCGTGCCAGCCCTGTGCCGCGGCACGTTGCGCGACGCCCGCGCCAAGCGCTGCTGCGGTCGCGGCGGCAAGGAGGATGGTTCGAGACCAGCGTATCATCATGCGTCACCCCGTCCGGGCCGGACCTTGATCGATCGCGACCACCGGAGCCAAGAATGCCGCCTCTTGGTGTCCCGCATGTGCTCGGCGCACGACGGAGTGTAACGCCGCCCCGCCCGGACC
>CAXTPV010000299.1:0-625 GCA_964246135.1 uncultured Acetobacteraceae bacterium
GGAGGAGAACGTGCTGCTGGGGCGGGCGGCCGGGCGGCGCGGCGCCTGGGACGTGGCCGCGGTGGTCGCCGCCTTCCCCAACCTGGAGAAGCGGCTCCACGCCCGCGCCGGCACGCTCTCTGGCGGCGAGCAGCAGGCGACCACCATCGGCCGCGCGCTGATGACCAATCCCGAGCTGCTGCTGCTCGACGAGGTCTCGCTCGGCCTGTCGCCGCTGGCGGTGGACCGGGTCTATGCCTCGCTCGCCACGCTCATGTCGGGCGGCACGACGATCATCCTCGTGGAGCAGGACCTGACGCGGGCGTTGCGCGTCGCCGACCGCGCGATCTGCATGTTGGAGGGTCGGATCGTGCTGGAGGGCCGCACCGAGGCTCTCACCCGCGACGCGATCACGGCCGCGTATTTCGGCCTGCGCGCGGCCGACCGCCCGGAGGTGCCCGCGTGATCTGGCTCGATCAGGTCATCCAGGGCGTGCTGCTCGGCGGCTACTACGCGCTGATCGCCTGCGGGCTGTCGTTCATGTACGGCGTCATGCGGGTCATCAACCTCGCCCACGGCAGCCTCGCCGTGCTGGCGGCGTTCGCGCTGTTCGTGCTGGCCGACCAGTACGGCATCTCGCCGTTCC
>CAXTPV010000299.1:635-1439 GCA_964246135.1 uncultured Acetobacteraceae bacterium
TCCTCGGCCTGCTGATCGTGCTGCCGGCGATGGCGGCGATCGGCTGGGGCCTGCACCGGGCCGTCCTCGACCGCAGCCAGCGCGGCGGCTTCCTGCTGCCGATCCTCAGCACGTTCGGCCTGTCCATTGTCATCGACAACCTGCTGTTCCAGGCGTTCGGCGCCGACACGCGCTCGCTCGCGCCCTACATCGGGTCGCTCTCGTACGACTCCTGGACGATCACCGAGGACATCTCAGTGGGGCAGCTCGCGGCGGGCACGTTCGCGGTCGCCGTGCTGCTGCTGGGCGGGTTGCAGGTGTTCCTGAGCCGCACGCCGCTCGGCCGGGCGATCCGCGCCGTGGCGGAGGACCCGGACACGGTCGGTCTGGTCGGCATCGACGCGCGCCGGGTGAGCGGCATCGCCACCGCCATCGCGATGGTCGCGGTCGGCCTAGCCGGCGCGGCGCTGGCGATGCGCGCGACCTTCGACCCGTACGCCGGGGCGCCGCAGCTCATCTTCGCGTTCGAGGCGGCGGTGATCGGCGGCGCCGGGTCGCTGTGGGGCACGCTGCTGGGCGGTGTGGTTCTGGGCGTCGCCCAGAGCCTCGGCGCGCAGGTCATCCCGCAGGGATTCCTGATCGGCGGGCACCTAGCGTTCCTGGCGATCCTGCTGGCGCGGTTGTATCGCGGCGGCTTCCGCCTGCCGTTTCTGCCGCGGCGCCGCCCAGAACCACACCGCCCAGCCGCGTGCCCCCCAGCGCCCCGGCGCCGCCGATCCCCGCCGCCTCGCACGCGAAGATGAGCTGCGGCGCCCCGGCCTACGG
>CAXTPV010000299.1:1449-2934 GCA_964246135.1 uncultured Acetobacteraceae bacterium
CTGCCGCGGCGACGCCCGGCGTGAGCGCACGCGTCGAGCGCTGGACGCCCGCGTCGCTGGCCGCGGTCGGCGCGGCCGGGCTGGCGGTGCTGATCCTGGCCTGCGGCCCGCTCGTCCTCGGTGCCGAGGCGGTGGACCGGCTCACGGCGCTGTTCCTCTACGTCATCCTCGCCGCGACCTGGAACGCCATGGCCGGCTACGGCGGCCTCGTCTCGATCGGGCAGCAGGCGTTCTTCGGCCTCGGCGCCTACGCCGCGGTGCGGCTGGCCGGTGCGGGGGTGAGCGTCTATCCGGCGCTGCTGCTGGCGGCCGTGATCGTCGGCGCGATATCCTGGCCGATCTCGATGGTGATGCTGCACCTGCGCGCGGGCGAGTTCGCGATCGGCATGTGGGTGTTGGCGGAGCTGGCGCACTTGCTGGTCAACCTCGACCGGGTTGTGCAGGGCGAGACCGGGACGTCGCTGATCGCGCTCAACGTCTACCCGGAGGCGACCCGGCACGCGGCGACGTACTGGTGTGCGCTGGCCGCCGCGGCCGGGCTGCTCGCCGCCTTGTTCGTCCTGCTGCGCAGCCGCACGGGCGCCGCGATCCAGGCGATCCGCGACGACGAGGGGGCGGCGGCCTCGGTCGGCGTGCGCGTGCTGGCGGCCAAGCGGCTCATCTTCGTGCTGTCGGCGTTCGGTGCGGCCATGGCGGGCGCGCTGTGGCTGGCCACCGCCATCACCTTCCAGCCTAAGACGTACTTCAGCGTGCAGTGGACCGCTTACATGATCTTCATGGTGCTGGTCGGTGGCCTCGGCACGTTCGAGGGGCCAATCCTCGGTGCCGTGGTGTTCTTCGCCATCGAGACGTGTTTCGGCGGCGCCGGCGTCTGGTACTTGGTCGGGCTGGGCCTGACGGCGCTGGTGTTCTCGCTCTACCTGCCGCGCGGCCTCTGGGGCTGGCTGGAGCAGCGCACCGGCCTTCGCCTGCTGTTCGTCGGCTACCGCGTCAGGCTGCCGGCACGGCCCTTTCCCTCATCGCCAACACCGTAGGAGCGCAGCGATGCTGTTCGGCAAGCTTATCCTCGTCACCGGCGTTGCCTCAGGCATCGGCGCGCGTACCGCGGAACTGGCGGTGCAGCTCGGCGCCGACGTGATCGGCGTGGACGTGCGCGCACCGGTCCAGCCGGTGGGCGACTTCGTCGCCGCCGACCTCGGCTCGCCCACCGCGATCGCCGAGCTCGTCGCGCGCCTGCCGCCGCGGCTGGACGCGCTGTGCAACGTCGCCGGCGTGTCTGGCGCGCACGGGATCGCCGCGACGCTCGCGGTCAATTTCTACGGGCTGCGCGCGCTGACCGAGGCGCTCGCGCCGCGGCTGCGCGAGGGCGGGGCCGTGGTCAGCGTCGCCTCCATCGCCGGCTTCGGTTGGCGCGCCAACCTGGCGCGGGCACGGGCGATGGTGGGCGTCGCGGGCTTCCCGGACGATGCGGGCGCGCTGGCGGCG
>CAXTPV010000300.1:0-2904 GCA_964246135.1 uncultured Acetobacteraceae bacterium
CGTGGCCCGGATCTTTGCCCGGCCACGTCTACGCCAATGTCCGCCAGCCGCCGGTCTCGACGCTGAACCTCGCCCACATGATGCCGTTCTCGGCCGTCTGGGCCGGGCCTGAACGGGACGAGCATTTTGGCGGCCCGCCGCTGTTTTTTGCGCGAACCGAAGGCTCCACCCCGTTCCGGTTCTCGCTGCATGTCGCCGATGTCGGCCACACGCCGATCGTAGGGCCGACCGGCGCCGGCAAGAGCGTGCTGCTGGCGCTGATGGCGCTCCAGTTCCGACGCTATCCGGGCGCACAGATGTTCGCCTTCGATTTCGGCGGCTCGATTCGCGCCGCCGCATTGTCGATGGGCGGCGACTGGCATGACCTTGGCGGCGCGTTGACCGACGACATCACCGAACCTGTCGCCCTCCAGCCGCTATCGCGGATCGACGATGCCGGGGACCGCGCCTGGGCGGCCGATTGGGTCGCGGCGCTGCTGACCCGCGAGTCCGTCACGGTCACCCCGGAACTGAAGGAGCATCTATGGTCCGCACTGACCTCGTTGGCCTCCGCACCGGTTGCGGAACGGACGATCACGGGCCTTTCCGTCCTGTTGCAGTCCAACGCGCTGAAGCAGGCCTTGCAGCCCTACACGCTCAACGGGCCTTGGGGACGGCTGCTCGATGCGGAGACCGAGCGTCTCGGCGAGGCGGATGTGCAGCCGCTCGAGACCGAAGGCCTGATCGGCGCTGGCGCCGCGCCCGCCGTGCTGTCCTACTTGTTCCACCGCATCGAGGATCGCTTCGACGCGCGGCCCACGCTGCTCATCATCGACGAGGGATGGCTCGCGCTCGACGACAAAGGCTTCGCCGGTCCGTTGCGCGAATGGCTAAAGACGCTGCGGAAGAAGAACGCGGGCGTCATTATCGCCACGCAGTCGCTAGCCGACATCGACGGCAGCGCCATTGCGCCCGCGATCATCGAAAGCTGCCCGACGCGGCTGTTCCTTCCGAATGAACGCGCACTCGAACCCCAGATCGCAACGATCTATCGCCGCTTCGGACTGTACGATCCCCAGATTGAGATCCTGAGCCGCTCGACGCCGAAGCGCGACTATTACTGCCAATCGCGGCGCGGCAATCGCCTGATTGAGCTGGGCCTCTCCGAGGTGGCACTCGCCTTCGCCGCCGCCTCCTCGAAGACCGACCAAGCCGCCATCGGCGCAATCATGGCCGAGGTCGGCATGTTTGGATTCGCCGCTGCATGGCTGCGCTCCAAAAGGCTGCATTGGGCGGCCGATCTGCTCAACAAAACTTCGGAGGTGCCGTTATGAGCGACTGTCATTTTCCCGCCGCGCTCGCCGCTGGCGTTGCCGTGCTCACGTTCGCCACGGCAAATGTGCCGGCGCGAGCGAGCGCGCCGGCCAGGTTTGGGACGACCGCATCGGTTCCGCTCGTGTCCAGGCAAAGAACTGGCGTTTCGCCTTCTTTGGTGCGCTGGCGCTCAGTGGCGGCCTCGCCGGTGGCCTCGTTTGGCAGTCGGCGCGCGGCACCATCACGCCCTGGATGGTGGAAGTCGACAAGCTCGGCCAGGCGCAGGCGGTCTCGCCCGCGACCGTCGATTACCCGCCGACCGATCCGCAGATCGCCTGGCATCTGGCCCGCTTCGTCCAGGAGGTGCGGAGCATCCCCGCCGATCCCGTGGTGCTGCGGCAGGACTGGCTCGACGCCTGCAACTACGTCACTGACAAGGGCGCGCTCGCGCTGAACGATTACGCGCGCACCAGCGATCCCTTCTCCAAGGTCGGCAAAACGCAAGTTGCCGTCGAGGTCTCCAGCGTCATCCGCGCCTCGGCCGACAGCTTCCGCGTCGCCTGGACCGAGCGGCGCTATGTCGATGACGCGCTGGCCGCCACCGAACGCTGGAGCGCCATCCTCACCGTCGTGGTGCAGCAGCCGACCGACGCCGATCGGCTGAAGAAGAACCCGCTCGACGTCTACGTCCATGCCCGCAACTGGTCAAAGGAGCTCGGCTGATGCGCGTGACATCCCTCACAATCCTTCTGCTTGCCGGCACGTCGCTCGGTGCCTGCCCGACCTGGAAACCGCCGGCGATCAAATACGACGACAAGCCGAAACAGGCTGTGCTGGCGCCGGATCCGCCGAAGCCGGTGGAGATCGTCCAGCCGCTGCGCGCGTTCGGTAACGGGCGGCAGGTCTTCATCGAATTCCCGTCCGGCATCGGCCAGGGCGAGATACCACCGCTCTGGGTGATCGGCGCGGACGGCGGCGCCGAACTGGTGAACTATCGGGTGCGCGGCAACCACATGATCATCGACCGGCTGTTCGCGGCGGCCGAGCTGCGTCTCGGTGGCGAGCATCAGCAGAAGGTCCGCATCGTACGCACGGATGGAAGGCCGCAGTCATGACCGAGGGCGCGAACGATACGGGTGGAGACGGGCGTCCGGCGGTGGAGATGCGCCTGCGTCCGAGTCGCGCGCCGGTCACCCGTCTGTCGCGCAAGGTGCTGGTGGGCCTGCGCACGGTGGCTGCCGTCGGCATCGGCGGCGCGCTGTTCTTCGCGCTGCGACCCCAGCATCAGACCGGCGGCTCGGAACTCTACAACACCAGCAACCGCACGACGCCGGACGGGCTGGCTAACTTGCCACGCGACTACACCGACCTGCCGCACAACGCACCGCAGCTGGGGCCGCCGCTGCCCGGTGATCTCGGCAGGCCCATGGTGAATGCCGACACAACCGCGCCAGGGACGCCCCAGCCTGCTGCAGGGCCGAACCCTGAGCAGCAGCGCATCGCACAGGAGCAGGAGGCCGCTCGAACCAGCCATCTGTTCGCGACAACCAACGCCGGTCGGAGCGTTGCCGCCGTCATTCCCGCGGCCGCGGCACTGCCCGGCGCCGTGCC
>CAXTPV010000301.1:0-2289 GCA_964246135.1 uncultured Acetobacteraceae bacterium
GCCTCGATCACCGGGTAGTCGCGCGCGAACACGCTGTCGACCATCAGCGTGCCGACCCCCGGGATCGCGAACACCGTCTCGGTCACCACCGCGCCGCCGAGGAACGAGCCGGCGTTGAGCCCGAACAGCCCCACCGTCGAGACCAGAGCGGGGCCAAGCACGTGCCGCCGCAGCACCAGCGCCGGCGACAGGCCCTTCAGCCGCGCGAACTCGACATGCGGCGCGTCGAGCACGTCGCGCAGCGCCACCCGCAGGTTGCGCATCAGGATCGCAGACAAGCTGAGCGCCAGCGACAACGCCGGCAGCAGCAGGTGCACGACGTGCTGGCCGAGATCGTCGCCGTAGCCGCCCACCGGCAGCAGCCGCAGCCTCGCCGCCAGCAGCGTCAGCAGCAGCAGCGCCACGTAGAACGCCGGCATCGACAGCCCGACCTGAAACATCCCGCGTATCGCGAGGTCGACCGCGCCGCGCTTGACCGCCGCCAGCAGCGCCAGCGGCACCGAGATCGCGACCGCCATCGCCGCCGCCATCGCGGTCAGCATCAGCGTCACCGGCAGCCTTGCCGCCAGCAGCTGCCGCACCGGCACGTCGAGCC
Source organism: uncultured Acetobacteraceae bacterium (assembly GCA_964246135.1). GTDB lineage: Bacteria > Pseudomonadota > Alphaproteobacteria > Acetobacterales > Acetobacteraceae > CAXTPV01. The sequence goes on from CAXTPV010000301.1 coordinate 596, forward strand.
GGGTGGAACGCCCGAAATCCCCGCGCGCCAGCGACGCGACATACGCCTCGAACTGCGACGCTAGCGGCCGGTCGAGCCCCAGCCGCGCCTTTTCGGCGGCGACCTCGGCATCCGTGACCCGGACGCCGATCATCGCCCCGGCCGGGTCGCCAGGCAGCAGCCGCACGATCAGGAAGGTGACGACCAGGATCGCCGCCAGCGTTGGCACCGCTTGCAGCACCCGCCGCAGCACCAGCGCCGGCCTCAACGCGAGATCCCAGCGCTGGGCGAAATCCGAGTGCTGGGCGTGATCCCAGCGCCGGGCGCGATCCAGGCGCCGGAGAACACGTTGTTGCCGAGCGGCAGTTGCACGAACCCCATCACCTCGCGCCGCAGCACCACCGCGTACGGAGATTCATACAGCCGCAGCACCGGGCCATCGGCGTAGATCGCCTGGATGCGCGCGTAGTCCGCCGCCCGGCGCACGGGATCGAGCTCCGTGCCCGAGGCCAGGAACAGCGCGTCCGCCGCCTTGCTGTCCCAGCCGGAATGCAGCGCCCCGATGGTCGGCCCGTAGACGTCGTACGACGTCACCTCGTCGGGGTCGGCGATGTCGTCGGTCCAGAAACTGAGGTTCATCATGAACGCGCCGGTCCGATACAGCTCGGTCCAGGTGCCGGCATCGAGCTGGCGGATATGCAGCGTGACCCCGATCGCCGACCACCATTCCTGCAACCCGGTCGCGATCTCGATCTCGTCCTCGTTGCCGGCCAGGATTTGGATCGTCACCGCGAACCCGTGCGGATAGCCCGCGTCGCGCAGCTTCCCCCGCGCACCCGCCGGGTCATAGGCCGAGGCGCGCGCGACATCCACGTGCAGCGGCGTCGCGTGCGACATGTAGGACGTCATCTCGGTGCCGATCCCCTGCGTCGCGATCTGGATCAGGCCGCGCCGGTCGACCGCCTCATCCAGTGCCTGCCGGACCCTTGCCGAGGCCAGCGGGTTCGGCAATCCGTTCGGCAATGTCGGCCGCGCGTTCACGCTCGCGTACCAGACCCGGGTCGAGGCAAACAGCACCAGCTTCAGCCGCGAGTCCCGACGCAGCTCGGCGATGCGCGAGAACGGCACCAGCTCGGCGCCGTCGAGCTCGCCAGACTGCACCTTGAGCAGCCGCGTCGCGTCATCCGGCACCACCGCGAAATCGATCCCGTCGAGATAGGGCAGTGGCCGCCCGTCAACCCCCAACCGCCAGTAGAAAGGGTTCCGCCGCAGCCGCATCGTCGAGCCGTGCGTCCACGACCGCAGCACGAACGGCCCAGACGTCACCGGATGGCGTTCGAACGCCACCGCGCGCTCGTCGTCGTCGCGGCCGGGCGACGCGAGGAACTGCCGCTCCGGCATGATCGCGCTGTTGAACACGCTGAGCGCCGCCAGGATCGCAGGATCGGGGTGGCGCATCCGCAGCACCACGGTGCCGGGGTCGGCGATCTCGACCGCGCCGATCCCGCCAAGCAGGAAGTTCCAGATGCCGTGGCCAGGGTCGCGCGCGCGATCCAGCGACCACTTGACGTCCCCGGCGGTGATCGGCGTGCCGTCCGAGAACCGTGCGCCCCGCCGCAGCGTCAGCGTGACGAGCATCCCGTCCGGCGCCACCTTCCACGACGTCGCCAGCCCCGGTTGCACGCCCTTGCCGTCATCGGTCGGCAGCAGCAAGG
>CAXTPV010000301.1:2299-2900 GCA_964246135.1 uncultured Acetobacteraceae bacterium
GTGTCGTAGAGGTTGCCCAGGATCCAGATGTCGGCGTTCGCATCGTTCAGCACCGGGTCGAGCAGCAGGCTGTCGGCCTGGCGACCATAGCTCATCACCCCGCCACGCACCGGCGCGGCAGCCCCCCACGCGCCCACCGGCAGCCACACGAGCATCGCAAGCACCGCACGTCCAATGGGCAATCCGCAATCCCTCACGCCACCGACTGTATCATCCGGCTGGAACATAACGGGTTTTGCCTCTGTTAGGTCAACTTCCGTGCCACTGACCAGGGCAGCGCCAAAAAACCAGGCATATGCTGACTTTTACATCATTACCTCGCCAGATCGCCGTTACCATCCGTCATGGTGCCGCGTCACTGGAGCCTGTATGAGCGTACTAGGATGAAAGAACACTCGCTTGCCGCTCCGGGCGCCGCCACCGGCGCGCCCACCGGCGCCGACCTCGCCGCCTACTCCGTCGATCGCGACCTCCCGGTGGCGCTCGGCGTGCAGCTGCGTGGCCTGATCGAGTTCGGCATCGGCCTCGGCACGCTCCGCCCCGGCGAGCGCCTTCCTTCCGTCCGCGACCTCGCCGACCATCTCGGCGTCGCGCCGATGAC
>CAXTPV010000302.1:0-1868 GCA_964246135.1 uncultured Acetobacteraceae bacterium
GCCGACGACGCACCCTCCAACTGGCCCAACGCCGCTTATGTTAGCGCGTATGGGGTCAAGCCCGGGCATGACGGTTGAGGAGGTGGATTCGCCTCAACCTCTCTCAGGATTCGTGCTCCTCCGCCTCCTGACGTGGCTCTCGCCCGCTTTCCCGACCGGTGGCTTCGCCTACAGCCACGGCCTGGAATGGGCTGTCGAGGCGGGTGACGTGCGCGACGAGGCAAGCCTGCGCGCGTGGGTCGAGGACGTCGTCGAGCGCGGTGCCGGCTGGTCGGACGCGGTCCTGCTGCGCCACGCCTGGCAGGCGACGGACAACGAGGCGCTCGGCGATATCGCTGCGCTAGCTCGTGCCGCCTCGCCGAGCCGCGAGCGTCGGCAGGAAACGCTGGACCAGGGAGACGCCTTCCTCCGCGCCGCCGCAGCCTGGGACGCGCCCTCCATCGCAGGGCGGGTCGCCTACCCGGTCGCGGTGGGCGCGGTCGCAGCGCGGCACGGCATCCCCGAGGAGGCGGCCTGCGCCGCTTACCTGCACGCCTTCGCGGCGAACCTGGTCTCGGCCGCCGTGCGCCTCGTGCCGCTCGGCCAGAGCGCCGGGCTGCGCGTGCTGGCCGCCCTCGAACCCGTGCTGCTGGGCGTAGCGGACGCGACGCGCGGCGCGGGGCTGGACGCGCTAGGCGGGGCGTGCTTCCGCTCCGACATCGCCGCCATGCGGCACGAGACGCAGTACACGAGGCTGTTCCGAACATGAGCCACTCCCCCAACGGCCCCTTGCGCGTCGGCATCGGCGGTCCGGTCGGCAGCGGCAAGACCGCGCTGATGGACGCGCTGTGCAAGCGCCTGCACGGCAGCTACGACATCGCCGCCATCACCAACGACATCTATACCAAGGAGGATGCGGAGTTCCTCACCCGCGCCGGCTCGCTGCCGGCCGAGCGCATCCTCGGCATCGAGACCGGCGGCTGCCCGCATACCGCGATCCGCGAGGATGCCAGCATCAACCTCGCCGGCATCGCCGACCTCCGCCGCCGCTTTCCCGCCCTCGACCTGATCCTGATCGAGAGCGGCGGCGACAATCTCGCTGCCACCTTCAGCCCCGAACTCGCCGACCTCACCATCTACGTCATCGACGTCTCCGCCGGCGACAAGATCCCCCGCAAGGGCGGTCCGGGGATCACCCGCAGCGATCTGCTGGTGATCAACAAGATCGACCTCGCCCCGCATGTCGGCGCCAGCCTCGAAGTGATGGACCGCGATGCCCGCAGGATGCGCGGCGAGCGCCCGTTCCTGTTCACCAATATCCGCGCCGGCCTCGGCGTGGCCGAAGTCGCCGCCTATGTGCAGAAAGCCGGCGGCCTGCCAGCGGAATGAGCCGACCCGGCGGCGCGCAGGGCATCATGCCGGGCCGGGTTCTCCTCCCTTGATGACCCCGCTCCATCGGCCGATCCTGTGCGGCCCCGCTGCAAGGAGCCTCGACATGGCCAAGGCCTATTGGATCAGCTGCTACCGCGCGATCTCCGACCCCGACGCACTCGCCGCCTATGCCAAGCTCGCCGCACTCGCGGTGCAGGCCGCCGGCGGGCGCTTCGTGGTGCGTGGCGTCGCTGCCCGGGCGTTTGAGGCCGGGCTCGAACAGCGCACCGTCGTGGTCGAGTTCGCCGGCCTGCCGCAGGCGATCGCCGCCTATGAGAGCAAGGCCTACAAGGCGGCGCTGGCCGCACTCGGCAGCGGCGCCGAACGCGACTTCCGGGTGGTCGAAGGCGTCGACTGAAGTCTCCGCTACGCCCTCAAACCCCGCCAGGGGACGACCCCCTGGACCTCATCCCTTAGGTAGTGGTTTCCAAAGGCATTGCCTTTGGCGGGGTCCAGGG
>CAXTPV010000302.1:1878-2888 GCA_964246135.1 uncultured Acetobacteraceae bacterium
CCGCCCCCCCGCCCCCCCCCCCCCCCCCCCCCCCCCCCCCCTTGCCGCGCCCCGCGTGACGACACATCTCTCTGGCCGAGCCACCCGGAGCCCGCCGCCATGTCGTTCGCGACCGCCTATCCCTTCGAGCGCGCCGCCGACCATGGCGCACGTCTGGCCGCGCTGCGCCGGCTCGCCTGGCTGCTGGACGGGGCCATGCGCCTGCCCGGCACGAAGTTCCGCTTCGGATTGAACAGCCTGATCGGACTCGCCCCCGTCGCCGGCGACGCGGTGCTCGCGATGGTCTCGCTCTACATCGTCTGGGAAGCCCGCCGCCTCGGGGTGCCCAATGCCATCCTGGCGCGCATGCTGGCCAACGTCGCGATCGAGGCCGGCGCCGGCGCGGTGCCGGTGCTCGGCGACCTGTTCGACGTCGCCTTCAAGGCCAATCTGCGCAATCTGGACCTGGTCGAGACCTATCTGTCGCGCCGGTGAAGCCGGCGGCCTTCCGATATCTGGCAGCCGGCAGCCTGCCGCAGGCGCTGGACTGGCTCGGCGAGCATGGCGAAGAGGCCAAGCTGCTCGCCGGCGGCCAGAGCCTGATGCCGATGATGAATTTCCGCCTCGTGCGCCCGGCCGTGCTGGTCGATATCAACCGGCTCGACTCCCTGGCCGGCGTGCAGCGCATCCCGGCCGGGCTGCGCATCGGCGCCCTCACCCGCCATAGCGTCATTGCCGAATCCCCGATGCTGCGGGAGAGCTTCCCGATCGTGACCGAGGCGATGACCCATGTGGCGCATGTCGCGGTGCGCAATCGCGGGACCTTCGGCGGCAGCCTCGCCCATGCCGATCCGGCAGCGGAACTGCCGATGCTCTCGCTGCTGCTCGATGCCCGCCTGCTGGTCGCCAGCAAGCACGCCGAACGGGTGATCCCGGCCGGCGCCTTCTTCGTCTCGGCGCTGACCACCACGTTGCGCGCCGACGAGATGCTGACCGCCATCGAGCTGCCCGCGCTGCCGCGCGGCACCGGC
>CAXTPV010000303.1:0-2883 GCA_964246135.1 uncultured Acetobacteraceae bacterium
GGGCGGGGCCCCACCAGCGCGCGGCGGCGCCGTCGGCCGGGTGCTGGTAGTCCGGCCCGACATCGCAGCCGGCGAGCAGGAGCGCGAGTGCAAGTCCCGCGGCTGATGCGCGCATCGGCCACCGGCTCAACGCGAGGTCACGCGGTCCGGGGTGCGGGCCTGCTCGCCCCTCACGTCGGCCAGCCCGGTCGCGATCGTGGTCTCGACCGAGAAGCCTATCCGCAGCAGCCTCGCCTCGTCCTGGCCCGCGGCGAGGACGATCTTTACCGGCAGGCGCTGCACGATCTTGGTGAAGTTGCCAGTCGCGTTGTTCGGCTGGATCGGCGCGAAGGCGGCGCCGGAGGCGGGCGGGATGCTGTCGACGATGCCGTCGAGGACGATGTTGTAGGCGTCGACATGGATGCGCACGTGCTGGCCCGGCAGCACGTGGCGCAGCGCCTCTTCGCGGTAGTTGGCGACGATGAAGGCGCGGCCGAGCGGCACCAGCGCCATCAGTGCCGCGCCGGGGCCGACATAGTTGCCGACCTGCACGCTGCGCTGGCCGACCATGCCGTCCAGCGGGGACGTGATGCGGGTGTAGGACAGGTTCAGCCTGGCCTGGTCGACCGCGGCCTGATCGGATCGCACCGTGCCCATCGCCGCCGCGTATTGGGCGCGCAGCACCGGCAGCTGATGCTGGGTCGAGCTCAGCCCGGCCTCGGCCCCCGCCATCGAGGCCTCGGCCTGGCGGAGCGCCATGTCCGCCTGCTGGCGTTCCTGGAAGGTGCCGGCGCCGCTCTGCGCGAGGTTGCGGTAGCGTCTCTCGTTGGCCTGCGCGAAGACGAGCTGCGCCGAGGCGGATGGGACGCTCGCCTGGCTCTGGGCGACCTGCGATGGCAGGCGGGCGATCTGGGCGGCGTAGTTGTCGGCCTGGGCGCGGTCGCGCGCGAGCATGCCCTCGTCATTGGCGAGCGACGCGCGGAAGTCGCGGTCGTCGAGCGTGACCAGGATCTGGCCGGCGCGGACCGGCTGGTTGTCCTCGACATCGACCGAGACGACCTGGCCGGAGACGCGCGGCGCGATCGTCGCGTAATGCGCGGTGACGTAGGCGTCGTCGCTGTAGACGTCCTTGCTCGGCACGAAGATGATCGCCAGCACGACCGCGACGAAGCCGAGCACGATGATGCCGGCGACCAGCCAGGGCCAGAGCGGTTTGCGCTCCTGCTCGGCCTCGGGCTTGTCCTTGTCGGTGTCGTCGTCAGCCATGATGCCGGTCCGCTAGCTCTTGGCCAGCGCGATGCGCGGCGGGTAGGTGCGCTCGGGCAGGATCAGCAGGACCAGCATCAGGGCGACGGTGATCGCGGCGATCACCAGGAAGGCGTCGCTCAGCGTCAGCACGGTCGCCTGCGCCTGCACCTCGGCCATGAACCCGTCGAGGCTACCGGGATACCGGGGCAGGCCGTTTTGCAGCAGCGGCGGCGGGTTGCCCTGGATCAACCCCGCCTGGGCCTGGATCACGTCGTAGCTGCCCTGACCGGACTGGTCGGCGATGCGGTTGTAGTGCAGGCCGCCGCGCCAGCGCTCGATCAGCTGCAGCAGCCACACGCCGACGGGTTCGGCGAGCCCGCGGGTGCAGTTGACCATCCCCGACGCCAGCGGCCCCTCCTCGGGCTTCCTGATCGAGTTGGTCGCCATCATCAGCAGCGGCATGATGATCATCGGCTCGCCGATCGCCTGCAGCCCCTGCCAGATCAGGAAGCCGCCGCCCTGCCAGTCGCTGGTGAGGAACACGTTGCCGATGCAGGCGGTGAGGATGCAGGCCATGCCGATGAAGCTGACGACGCGGCTGTCCACCCAGGCGACGTTGAGCACGACCGCCATCAGCGGCAGCATCAGCAGCTGCATCAGCGCGACCGGCAGCGTGATCACCTGCACCTGCAACGGACGGAAGCCCTGGACCTGCTCGAGGAAGGTGCTCGGCAGGGTCGAGGACGACAGGCTGATCAGCAGGAAGGTGAACAGCGCGATCAGCGCGTAGGCGATGTTGCGGCGTTTCAGCAGGAAGATGCCAAACAGCGGCAGCGGGTGAAGCACCTCGTTGACCACCAGCAGCGGCAGGGCGACGACGGAGATCAGCGCGAGCACGCAGATGATTTGCGAGTTGAACCAGTCGAAGCGGTCGCCCTGCTCCAGCATGGTGGTCAAGGCGCCGAAACCGATGATGATGAGCAGGCTGCCGCGCCAGTCGAACTGGCGCAGCCGCTGATATTGCGGCGGGTCCTGCTGCACGCCGTACCAGACCAGCACCGCGGCGGTCGCGCAGAGCGGCAGTGCTTCGAGGAACACGAAGTTCCAGTCGCCGATGACGTCGGTCCAGAGTGCCGCGAGCGTGGTCGCCATGTTAGGCCCGAACGTCGCGGTCATGGCGTAGAGCGCGAGGCCGTAAAGGCGGATCGGCGGGGCGAGCACGCGCAGGCCGACGACCAGCAACAGCGGGATGATCAGGCCGCCGGCGAAGCCCTGGGCGACGCGCAGCCCGTAGAGCAGGGTGAGGTTGTCGGTCAGCGGGATGCAGAGCGTGGTGGCGCAGCAGAGCCCGATCGCGAACAGCGCCCAGCGCCGGATCGACATCGTCACCGCCCACCAGGGCGAGAACGCCATCCCGATCACCTGGGCGGTGGCGTAGAGGCTGGTGAACCAGGTGCCGGGGTCACTGCTGAGCGCCAGGCCGCCGCGCACGTCGCCAAGCGCGATCGACGCCAGCTCGTCGTTGAACTCGGAGGTGAGCGCCGCGACGACGACGCCGAGCAGGCCGATGAGGGGTCTGATGTCCATCGGCTCCCTCGCTTAGGCCAGGGGGGCAGCCCAGGCGGGCGCCGCGCTGTCGCGGGGACGGGTTAGACT
>CAXTPV010000304.1:0-2878 GCA_964246135.1 uncultured Acetobacteraceae bacterium
AGCTGATCCTGCTGGCCGGCTCGCCGCCCGGGCCGGAGCCGATGGGGGACGAGCGGCGACAGGCGATGCGCGCCTGGTTCTCGGACGACCTCGCGCATCGCCGCGCCGGCGCCGAGGGCTTCATACGCGACAACGCGAGCGGGACGCTGCCGCGGGCGGCGTTCGCGGCGGCGGTCGCCGACGTCATGCGCGCGAGCAGGGCGGCCTGGGATTCGTGGCTCGACGGCGGCAGCCGCGAGGACTGGTCGGCGCGGATCGGCGTGCTCGCGGTGCCGACCTTGATCGTCGCGGGGGCGGATGACGGCGATCTCGGGCCCGACGCGCAACGCCGGCTGATGGCGCCGCACTTCGCATCGCCGTCGCTGGTGACGCTGCCAGACACCGGTCACCTGCTGCCGATCGAGCGACCCGCCGAGATCGCGCGGCTGATTGCGGAGCACGCGTCACGCGCCGGGACGTCATCCAAGCGACGGTGAGGAGGCCTTCAGGCTAAGTCGCGATCCTTCTGCTTCTGGGTCTGACCACGTCGGATGCCTGGAGCGGTCCTCGGCAAGTCATGCATATCGTCCCGCCGCGCTTCGGATTTGCCGCAAGGCTGATGGGATTCGATTCGCGCGTGCGATCGGGCCGGATCGCGTCCGTGACCGAATGTCCTCCGGGGTGGACGATCACGGCCGATAATGATCCATCCTGGAACAATCACGTCGTTGGGCAAGCGTATGTTGGGGCTGCCGCTTTGGATTTTCGCGAGATCGAGCGACTGATCCAGGTTGCCCGGATCCCGCGAGCGACTATCTTCGCTGGCATGAGTTCCACCACCGAGGTTTCTGGAACACTGACAGTTCTGCAGGGCGACACGCTGAAAACCTTGTCGTTCCCGCAACTGACACTTCGGACAGATTCCTCCGACTAAGCCGCGATGGAGCAGGCGTCGCGTCCGTCAGTCTGATGGTCTCGCGGCCGTGATTGCCGGGCGCAGCCAGGCGCGGCCGGCGGCGCGGTCGAGCGTCACATCCCATTGCACCAGGACGGGCTGGCCGATGTCGCCGTCCATGATCAGGTCGCGCACCCGGGCAGGGCCGCGCACGGGGACGCCACCGTCGAGCGCGAAGCGCGCCGGCTGGGCGCTCACGCCTGGATCGAGCCCCAGCAGCCGCGCGACATGTTTGCCGACCAGGATCGGGCCGAGATTGCCGGTGTCGAGCTCCATCCAGGCCCGTCCCGACGCTGTCGGCACCGCCGCGTCGACGCTGAGTGCCACGCCCTCGAGGTCACGCACGATGCGGATCGGCACCGCGCGGGCGCCGCGCGTCCGCCGCGCCAGGCTTGCCGCCGTCTCCAGGACCAGCTCATGCGCGAGGGGGCGGATGGTGATCGCGCAGCCGGCGAACAGGTCGAGCGCGATCGACCCGGACAGGGTCGGGGCCTTCGGGTCCACCAGCGCGTCGATGTCATGGACCGCGGCGATTGGGGCGGCAAGGCCGTGCCCGGCCAAACTGAGCCGGGCGTCGTCGCAGCGCGGCGTGTCGAGGCGCTGCCCCGTCGCGCGAAAGCCCGTCATCCGGCCCCAGGGCTTGCAGCCGAGCAGGCGGGCCGTCGTGGGCGTCACGATCGTCACCCCACCGCCGGTGTCGAACAGGAACAGGCCGTCCTGGCCGCCGGCGCGAGGGCGAAGCGCGATGCCGAGATGCGGCAGCGCGATGGTGGGGAGGACCGCTTGCGGCCGAACGCCTGACGGGACGGCGGCCCTGACCGCGGCAGGATCGGCGGTCAGGAACCCGAGGCAGGTGCAGGCGAGCACGATAAGGCCGGTCGCGTCATGCCGCCTGGCCGGCGCACCAGCCGCTGGCCCAGGCCCACTGGAAGTTGTAGCCGCCAAGCCAGCCGGTCACGTCCACCGCCTCGCCGATCACGAACAATCCCGGCACCTTGGTCGAAGCCAGCGTGCGCGCGTGCAGGTCGCGGGTGTCGACGCCGCCGCGCGTGACCTCGGCCTTGGCGTAGCCCTCCGAACCGCTCGGCGTCAGCCGCCAGGCCGTAAGGCTCGCGCCCAGCGCGCGCAGCACCCGGTCGGGCAAATCCGCCATCCGCGACGTCGCCGGCACCCCTTCGGCGATCGCCGCCAGCGCGTGCGCCAGGCGCTGCGGCAGCAGTTCGGCCAGCACGCCCTTGAGCTCCGCCCGGGGACGCGCGCGCTTGCGCGCCAGCAGCACCGCCGACGCGTCCTGGCCGGGCAGCAGATCGATGGTGATCGGGCCCTCGGTCCAGCCCGACGAGATCTGCAGGATTGATGGGCCCGACAGGCCGCGATGGGTGAACAGCAGCGCGTCGCGGAAGCGCTCGCGGCCGCGGGCGACCTCGCTTGGCAGCGACACGCCGGCCAGCGGCCGCATCATCGCCAGCGTCTCGCCCTCGAAGGTGAGCGGCACCAGGGCTGCGCGGGTCGCGGTCACCCGCAGTCCGAATCGACGCGCGGCGTCGTAGGCAAAGCCGGTGGCACCCAGCTGCGGGATCGAGAGGCCGCCGGTCGCCAGCACCAGGCTCGACGAAGTAAAGCCGCCCTGGTCGGTCTCGACCCGGAACCCGTCGCCGCGCGCAAGCTCCGTCACCCGGTGGCCGAGACGCAACGTCACGCCGGATGCCGCGCACTCCTCACGCAGCATGGCGACGATGGCGCGCGCCGAGCCGTCGCAGAACAACTGCCCCGCCGCCTTCTCGTGGAAGGGAATGCGGTGGCGTTGCACCAGCGCGATGAAGTCCTCGGGCCGGTAGCAATCCAGCGCCGAGCGGCAGAAATGCGGGTTGTCGGAGAGGAAGCGGTCGGGCGCGGTCGCGGTGTTGGTGAAGTTGCAGCGGCCGCCGCCGGAGATCAGGATTT
>CAXTPV010000305.1:0-2865 GCA_964246135.1 uncultured Acetobacteraceae bacterium
CCCCTGGGGGGGGGGGGGGGGGGGGGGGGGGGGGGGGGGGGGGGGGGGGGGGGGGTCGCCCCGGGCCCCGAGACGCTACTTGCCGAAGCTGTCGGCGTTGGCCTGGGTTACGTTGTCAAGCCCGACATAGGTGACGGCCGGCACCGACTTGCCTTGGTGCAGCGCCATCAGGATGTCCATCGCGTCGGCGCCCATCTCGCGCGGGCGCTGCCCGACCAGCGCGCTGACCGCGCCCGCCTTGAGCTCGGCGATCTCGGCCGGCAGGGTGTCGGCCGAGACGATCGCAAACTTGCCGGACTTCATCGCGTCCTTCTCGCGGCCGGCGAGGCGGCTGTAGGCCTCCTGGGAGAACAGCGGCCAGCCGCCGACCGGAACGATCGCGGCGAGATTGGGGTTGGCGGTCAGCAGGTCGGACATCTGCTGCACGGCGAGCGCGGAATCGTCGTTGCAGAAGGTGGGCGAGCCGCCGACCTCGGTCCAGCCGGCCGCCTTGAGCACGGAGCGGACGCCGGCGACGCGTTCGGCGAGGTTCTGCGCGGCGGGACCGCCCGAGACCATGGCGTAGCTGCCCGGCTGTGGATGCACGCTGATCAGCGCGTGGCCGAGCGCCTGGCCGAGCTGGTTGTTGTCGGTGCCGACATAGGCCTGACGCTTGCTGTTGGGGCTGTCGGCATCAAACGTGATCACCGGGATGCCGGCGGCGCGCGCGCGCCGGATCACCCGCGTCACCGAGGCGGGGTCGGCGACCGAGATCGCGAGGCCGTCGACGTGGCGCGAGATCAGGTCCTGGATGATCTGCACCTGGGTCGCTGGCTCCTGCTCGACCGGGCCCTGATAGACGCAGGTGACGCCTAGCTTGGCGGCCTCCTTGTCGCAGCCCTCGCGCGACAGGTCGAAATAGGGGTTGTTCATCGATTTCGGCACGATGGCGAAGCGGAGCGCCGCGGCATCCGCCTGGGCCCAGAATCCGATCGCCGCCACGCCGGCGAGCAAGAAAGTGCGCATGGTCGTTCTCCCGTTGGTTTGTTGGTTCATGGCTGCGTTCAGCCGATCCGGCGTGAGCGCAGCCGGTCGACCAGGACGGCGGCGACGATGATCACGCCGACGAAGGTGTCCTGCCAATAGGTGTCGACGCGCGCGAGCACGAGGCCGTTGCGGATGACCTCGATCAGCGCGGCGCCGACCACGGCGCCGATCGGGCCGCCGATGCCGCCGTTGAGGTTGGCGCCGCCGATTACCGCGGCCGCGATGATGCGGAGTTCGTAGCCGGATGCGAGGTTGGCCGGCACCGAGCCGAGCCAGCCCGCCATCAGGATGCCGGCGAAGCCCGCCGACAGCGACGACGCCATGTAGAGCCCGGCCTTGATGCGGGCGACCGGCACGCCGGTGAGCGAGGCCGCGCGCTCGTTGCCGCCGAGCGCAAAGACGTGCCTTCCGGTCGCGGTGTGGTGCAGGAACACGCCCATCAACGCCGCCAGCACCAGCAGGTAGATCAGCGGCAGCGGCACGCCGAGCACGGTGCCATCGGTCAGCCGGAAGAACAGGTCGGAGTCGCCGCCCTCGATGCCGACGCCCTGGCCGCGGGTGATGGCGTAGCAGAGGCCGCGCGCGATCGAGAGCATGCCGAGCGTGGTGACGAACGGGGTGAGCCCCATGCGCGCGATCAGGAAACCGTTGATGCCGCCGATCAGCGACGCGACCAGCAGGCCGCCGATCACCGACGCCACCATCACCAGGCCGGGCACGCCGGCGAGCGCGGTTGCGCCAAGTGCGCGAAACAGCAGCGCGGTGGTGATCGCGGTCAGCGCCATGGTCGAGCCGACCGAGAGGTCGATGCCGGCGGTCAGGATCACCAGCGTCGAGCCGAGCGAGACGATGGCGATGTAGGAGAAGTTGGTGAGAACGTTGACCAGGTTTCCGGTGGTCAGGAACTCGGGCGCGATCGAGGAGATCACCGCCATCAGCAGCAGCAGGGCGGCGCAGACATAGGCGGTCTGGGTCGCGAAGAAGCCGCGCGTGTGCCAGGCGCCGCGCCCGACATTGCTGAACTCGCTGATCGGGATTTGTGCCATCGATGTGCCTCAGGCGGTCTCGAGCGCGCCGGTGATCAGTGCCGTCACCTCGTGCGGGGAGGAGGCGGCGATCGCCTTGTCAGCGACCTTGCGCCCACGCCGCATCACCACGACCCGGTCGCAGACGTCGAACACGTCGGGCATGCGGTGCGAGATCAGCATCACCGCGATGCCGGCGTCGCGCAGCCGGCCGATCAGCGCCAGCACCTCGGCGATCTGGCGCACCGAGATCGCCGCGGTCGGCTCGTCCATGATGATCAGCTTGGCGTCGGCGAGGCGGGTGCGGGCGATCGCGACGGCCTGGCGCTGGCCGCCCGACATCTGGCGCACCAGGTCGTTGGCGCGCGTCTCGCTCCTGAGCTCGCGGAACAGTTCGGTCGCGCGGCTGGCCATCGCGCGGTGGTCGAGCAGGCGGATCGGCCAGGGACCGCGCTTGAGCTCGCGGCCGAGGAAGACGTTGGCGGCGGCCGACAAATTATCGGCCAGCGCGAGGTCCTGGTACACCACCTCGATCCCGGCGGCGCGGGCATCGACCGGGCGGGTGAAGCGCGCGGGTTGATCGTCGAAGAACATGCTGCCGGTGGTGGCCGGGAAGTTGCCGGCGATCACCTTGACCAGCGTCGACTTGCCGGCACCGTTGTCGCCCATCAGCCCGACGATCTCGCCTGGTGCGACGGACAGGCTCATATCGGTCAGCGCGTGGATCGCCCCGAACGACTTGCCCACGCGCTCGAGCGTCAGAAGCGACACGCGACGTTCTCCCATCGGCGACGCTTGGTGGCCGCTCGTGGGG
>CAXTPV010000306.1:0-2855 GCA_964246135.1 uncultured Acetobacteraceae bacterium
CGCGCGCGATGTCGTCCCGCGCCGCCGCCCACTCGGCGTCCGGCAGCTCGGCCCGCGCCATCACGCCGCAGCCGCCATGCAGCCCGATCGCGAACGGAGGCGCCGTCATCGCCACCCCTCTAGCAGCGCGTCGGCCCGCGCCCCGAGATCGTCGAGGTAGGGCGCGGCGTCGAGCCCCCGCCCGGTCGCGTCACCCAGCAGGCGCTCGCGCCCGCGGCTGCGCCCATGCCGATGCACATGCGCCCCGAGCCAGGCTGTGAGCGGCCCATACTCGCCCGCCTGCAGCCCCGCCGTCACCGACGGCTCCCGGCACGCGGCGGCGAAGAACTGCGACGCCATCACGTTGCCCAGCGTGTAGGTCGGAAACGACCCGACCAGCCCGGCCGACCAGTGCACGTCCTGCAACACGCCCCGCGCGAGGTCCGGCACCTCGAGCCCGAAATCGCGCCTCATCGCCTCGTTCCACAGCCCCGGCAGCTCGCCGACCCCGATCTCGCCCGCCACCAGCGCCGCCTCGAGTTCCACCCGCAGCATGATGTGCGCGTCATAGCTCAGCTCGTCGGCCTCGATCCGGATCAGCCCCGGACGCGGCGCGTTCACCCCGCGCCAGAACGCCTCGACCGTCACGCCCGCGAGCTGGTCCGGCAAGGCGTCGCGCAGCGCGCCGTAATGCAGCTCCCAGAACCGACGCGATCGCCCGACCCGGCTCTCGTAGAGCTTGGATTGCGATTCGTGCAGGCCGAAGCTCGCACCCCCCACCGCATACAGGTTGGCAAGGTCGATCGCGCCCAGGCCCCGGGTCCAGCGCGGCGACACCCCCTGCTCGTAGATGCCGTGCCCCGCCTCGTGCCACAGCCCGAACATCCCGCGCAGATCGCCGTCGCGGAACCGCGCGGTGATGCGCACGTCGTCCCGCGTCATCGACATCTCGAACGGGTGCACGGTGTCGTCGACGCGGCCACGGGTGAAGTCGTAGCCCAGCCGCGCCGCGATCGCGCACGCGAACCGGCGCTGCGCCTCGACCGGAAACGCCTGGCGCAGGAACCCGACCTCGGGTGCGACATCGCGCACCCGCGCCAGCAGCGGCGCCAGCCCGTCCCGCAGCGACGCGAACAGCACCCGCAACCGCCCCAGCGTCATCCCCGGCTCGTAGCGCCCGGCCAGCGCGTCGTAAGGATCGGCGTCGTAGCCGATCGCGTCGGCGAGCTCGCGCTGCAAGGCGAAGGTGCGGGCGAGCGACGGCGCGAACACCCCAAAGTCGTTCTCCCGCCGCGCCGCGATCCAGGCGGCATGCGCGCTCGCCTTCAGCCCCGCGATCTCGGCCAGCAACGCCGGCGGCAGCCTTCGCATGATCCCGACCTGTTCCGCGAAGTCCGCGAGCAGCGCCCGCTCATCGGCGTCGGTCGCGTCCGCGCCCGCCTGCGCCGACGCGATCGCGTCTTGCATCCGCGCCCCCGTCGCGCACTCGCAGGCGAGCGCCGTCAGCGTCCCCACCTGGTGCCCGCGCGCGACGTGGCCACGCTCGGGCATCTGCGTGCGCGCATCCCAAGACAGCAGGTTGATCGCGCACAGCAGATCGGCCAACCGCCCCGCCTCCCGCGCAAGCCCCTCATCCAGCATCGACACCCTCCCGGACACGCAGCTCCGTGCGATCCTCCATGCCTCTACGAAAGGCCCATCGCCCAACATGGAAGCTGGCGCCAACACACCGCGTCGGCAAACCAACGTCTGGACGGGCGCCCGAACCAGCAACGCAGACCATTCGTCCCCCTGTCACATGCGCTCCCGCGCAATGGACTTGGACCGGATAAGACAGCGGTATCGTTAAGTCCTGACCTGACGACGGGATGCCGAGAGCGATGCGACTGAACACGGACGACGCCATAAGCTTACCTCGATAAGCATTCGACCGGTCTGTCGACAGGAGAGTGCGCTACGTATGTTCGGCGGGCCTTGCAGGCGGGCGGAATAGAGATTGAACCTCACCCGGTCTCAGCCAAGGATTACGGTCCATACCTCAGAAACAGCGGCTTCTCACCTGTTCCGACAGGAGGGTATATACCTCGGAAGGGAGACATCGTCGTCATCCAGAACTATGCAGGCGGCAATCCAAACGGTCACATTGCAATGTATGATGGGCATCAATCGGTTTCCGACTTCAAGCAACAGGATATGTGGGCCGGACCAGGGTACCGCCGTACGAAACCAGCCATCGAGGTCTATCGCCCATGAGAAAGTTCGTAGCCTTGATCACCGGTCTCCTTGCTGGCCAGGCTTGCGCAGCGGTTCCGCCTGTTCCGACCGCCAAAGGCTTTGTGACTGGCTTGTATGAATCATATCAGCATCCAGACGTTTTCAGTTCACTGGCTCCGGCTTTCGAGGGCAAGATTTTCTCTCCCTCGCTGCTGATACTGATCCGAGCTGACCAGCACCAGCCTCCCGGAAACGTCGGAAAACTTGACTTCGACCCCGTATGCGACTGTCAGGACCCGGATGGTCTGAAGCTTATCAAGATCGTCGCGCCCGCTGCAGTCGGTCGCCTCTCGGCAGTGGCCACCTTCAGTCTCGGCGGTAGAATTAGAATCATCCACCTAGACCTGGCGGACACGGATGCCGGGTGGCGAGTAGACGATATCTCAAGCCCGGACGTAGGAAGCCTTCGCCGTTTCCTCGCTGCAAAGTAACATCGTCCACCAACACCTACGCCGCCAGCTCGCGCACGCCATGACAGGCAACCTGGCGTCCCGGCGCCACCACCCGCAACGCCGGCGCCTCGACCGCGCAGCGCGCCTCGGCCCGGTCGCAGCGCGGACGGAACACGCATCCCCCCCCGACCTCGACCGCGACCCCGACCC
>CAXTPV010000307.1:0-2848 GCA_964246135.1 uncultured Acetobacteraceae bacterium
GCGCGGTCGCGGGCAGCGCGCTGTTGCTGGCGCACGCGGCCGGGCTGCCGCGATCCTGCGCCGCCGTGCTGGCGCTGATCGCGTCAGCCGTGCTGACCGGCGGCCTGCATGAGGACGGCCTGGCCGACAGCGCGGATGCATGGTCGGGCGGACGCTCGATCGAGCGCCGGCTCGCGATCATGCGGGACAGCCGGATCGGCGCGCACGGCGCGCTGGCGCTTGGCCTGGCACTGCTGCTGCGCACCTCGGCACTGGCGGCGATGACACCGACGCGGGCCGCAATCGGGCTAATCGCGGTCGCCGCCTTGGCGCGGGGGGGCGGCATGCTGCCGGTGCTGCTGCTGGCGCCGCCGGCGCGCGATGACGGGTTGGCGCGGCCACTCGCCGACGAGAGCCGGACGTCGCTCTGGACCGGCATCCTGATCGCGGTCGCGATCGCGCTGCCGGTCGCGACCGTCGCGATCCCGCTGGTCCTTGCCGCCTCGGTCCTGGTCGCGTTGGGTGCGCGCCGGCTGCTCGGCGGCTTCACGGGAGACGTCCTGGGTGCGGCCGAGGTCATCGGCGAGTGCGTGGGGCTTCTCGCCCTCGCCTGAGACACGGCTCAGTGCGTGGCGATGAACACCGCCTCGCCAAAAGCCGGACGCCGCGCCAGCAGATCGGGACGCCTGCACTGAAGCAGTGCCGTCAGCACGACGATCGGTCCGGCATGCGCCACCACCACGTGGCGGCCCGGCGCGCGCAGTGTGCAAGCGAAACTGCGGGCGCGGCCGAGCAAGCCGGCGACGCTCTCGCCATCGGGCGCGCCACGCCCGAGCGGGGCATGCGCCCATGCATCCAGGCGAACCCGTGGGATGTCGGCCCAAAGCCGCCCCTCCCATGCCGAGAAATCAAGCTCTTGCAGGCGGTGGTCGATACGCGGTGCGAGGCCGAGCTGGCGGCCGAGCGACAACACCGGCAGGCGGCAGCGACGCGCGGGGCTGCTCCAGAGGCGGGTCGGTCGCCACGCCGCGAGCGCGCCGGCAAGGTGCTGCAAATCCGCGCCTGGCAGGCATCCGGCGTCGAGCCTGCCGTAGCAGGTGCCAGGCGACACATTGGGCGCCGGATGCCGGATCAGCACGATCTGGGCGCGAACGGGCCGGACGCGAGCCGGCCGGATCAGGCGGGGCGCGCGGGCACCCACAGGATGTCGGCGCGGCCATGATCGTTGAGCAGCCGGCCGAGCACGAACAGCGCATCGGACAGGCGGTTGAGGTAGCGGCAGGCGCCCGGATCGACGTCGCCGCCAAGCGCCCACAGCCGTCGCTCGGCGCGACGGGTCACGGTGCGGGCAAGATGCGCCTGCGACGCGGCCTCGCTGCCGCCAGGCAGGATGAAGCTGGTCAGTGGCGCGAGGCCGGGCGTCGCATCGGCGACCCACGCTTCAAGACGCGCGAGCGCGCTGTCAGGCAGGCGGGCGGTCGGGCCAGGACGGCAGAGGCCGGCACCAAGGTCGAACAGATCGTTCTGCACGGTGGCGACGAAGCCGGCCTCCGGGCCCTCGGCCAGCAACACGCGTAGCCGCCCGAGATGGGCGTTCGCCTCGTCGACGGCGCCCATCGCCTCGATCCGCGCATCGCTCTTGGCGACCCGGCTGCCATCGGCGAGCGAAGTCTCGCCGCGGTCGCCGCCGCGGGTGACGACCTGGTCGATCCGGACCGGGCGTCGCTCGCCGCTCATGCCGCCACGGCGGGGCGGATCGCCTGGATCGACGAGAAACCCTCGAAGTTCGGATGGCCGAGATAGAGCGGCTTGCCGCCACCGGCGCCGCGATGGGCCGCGCGGAACGCCTCGGAGTTTGTCCAGGCCTCAAAGCTCGCCTGGTCACGCCAGATGGTGTGCGAGGCGTAGAGGACGTGATCCTCCAGCGCCGGGCCGCGCAGCAGGTGGAACTCGACGAAGCCGGGCACCGTCGCCAGCTGACTGTCGCGCGAGAGCCACATGTGCTCGAACTCGGCCTCCGCGCCGGGGACGACCTTGAAGCGGTTCATCGCGAGAAACATGGGCGGTCTTTCCTCCTGATCGTCAGGTCGCGGACTTCGCGCGGGTCAGTGCCACCAGATCGGCGACGGTGGCCAGCCGGGCCACCTCCGAGCTCCTGAACTGCACCGCGTGGCGCTGCTGGATCACCAGGATGATGTTCATCATCGCAATCGAATCCCACCCCTCCACGTCGCGCGGCGTGGTGTCCGGTGTGAGCGCGAGGCCGGGCGCGTCGAGCGCGTCGCGAAGGATCGCAGCGAC
The DNA here is from genome assembly GCA_964246135.1 of uncultured Acetobacteraceae bacterium. Taxonomy (GTDB): domain Bacteria; phylum Pseudomonadota; class Alphaproteobacteria; order Acetobacterales; family Acetobacteraceae; genus CAXTPV01. The sequence continues at coordinate 2,281 of CAXTPV010000307.1, forward strand.
GCTCGCGCCGACCGGATCAAGCAGGTCCGGCGCGGTCATCGGGCAGGCCCAAGCGGCACCGCACCCGGTATCCGCCGGGTGCAGGTCACGTCACCTCAGCTTGCGCGTCGGCTGCTGCGGCGAAGGTGATGATGGCCACCCATCGCGGCGAGCTTGGTCGCCATGTCGAGGTGGCTCTGCACGACCGGCGCGGTCGATTGCGCATAGGACTTGATCGCCGGGTCGGTGCCGTTTGCCGCCTCGTCGCGCATCGCCGTCAGCACCTGATCATGGCCGGCGATGTTGTCGGCGATGTAGTCGTGGTTGAAACGATGGCCGACCTCGCCCGACAGCGCTGTGATCTGCTGCTGCTGCGCATCGTTCGGCGTGGTCGGCAACGTGATGCCGTGGCTCGAGACGATCTGCGCCAGCTGCTGGTTCGCCTGGGTGTGATCGGTGATCATCTGCGCGGCGTATTTCTGGATCGCCGGGCTACGGGACGACTTCTGGGCCAGCTGCGCCTCGGCGATCTCGGTCAGGCCGCCCTGGGTCGCCGCCACCACGAAGGCGGCGTAGTTGGCGGCGACCC
>CAXTPV010000308.1:0-2812 GCA_964246135.1 uncultured Acetobacteraceae bacterium
GTCGATCGCATCGGCCTTGCGGGCAACGCCGGCGGTGTCGAGCCCGGTGCCGCGCCCCGCCCACTCGCAGCCGCCGCCGCCAAACAGTGCGGCGGCGACGCAGGACGCCGCCGTGGTGTTGCCGATTCCCATCTCGCCGAGGCACACGAGGTCGGTGCCGTCCTCGACCGCGTCGTAGCCGGCGGCGACCGCATCGAGGAACGAAGCCGCGTCCATCGCGGGCGCGGTGGTGATGTCGGCGGTCGGCGCGTCGAGCGACAGCGGCACCACCCGCAGACGTGCGTCGGCTAGCCGCGCCAGCTGCGAGATCGCGGCACCCCCGGCCTCGAAGTTCGCGACCATCTGCGCCGTGACCGTCGCCGGGAATGCCGAGAGGCCCTGCCGCGCGACGCCGTGATTGCCAGCGAACACCAGGATGTCGACCTGTCGCAGCCGGGGCATCGTCCGGCCCTGCCAGGCGGCGAGCCAGCAGCCAGCCTCCTCCAGCCGACCAAGGCTGCCCGCCGGCTTGGTCAGCATCGCCTGCCGTGCCTCCGCCTCCGCCTCGGCCTCGCGGTCCGGCCCGGGAAGGTCGCGGCAGTGCTCGGCGAGCGCCGACAGGCTCGCGAAGGCCGGCATGGTGGACGAACCTGGCATCGGCGCCTCCATCAGGGCGGGGGGTGGCGCGCGATCGCGTGAAAGAAGCTGCCGGAGACCCTGCCGGCGACCGCGCCGTGATCGCCGAGCGGCGCGCCCTCGGCATCGGTCAGCGCCGCGAGCCTCTGGTCATGGCCGGCGCTGGTCAGCGTCGCGTGATGGAATTCATGCCCGGCGATCAACGTGCCGCGCCGCCCGAGCGCGCAGTCCGCCGCGAGCAGCGCCGAACGATAGCCGAGGTGCAGCCGCCGCGCGGCGAAGCTGGTCTCGTGGTCGAGCAGCCCGGCCATCACATGCCTGGTGCCGTCGGCGTCGACCAGCCCGCGCCCAAGCACCATGAAGCCGCCGCACTCGCCATGCACCGGACCGCGCGATGCGGCGCGGCGCAGCCCATCCATGAAGCGCCGGTTGCCCGCCAGCAACCCCGCGTTCAGCTCGGGATAGCCGCCGGGCAGCCAGCACGCATCGGCATCGGGGTCAGGCGCTGCATCAAGTAGCGGCGAGAACGGGATGATCTCGGCGCCCGCGTCGCGCCAACCGGCCAGAACATGCGGGTAGGAAAAGCCGAACGCCTCGTCGCGGGCAAGGGCGATGCGCTGTCCCGGCGGCGGGATCATGCCCGTGGCCTCGCCACCGGGGCGCCGAAGCGGCGACGCGGCGGCGATGATCGCGTCGAGCGCGACCGAGGCGCCGACCCGCTCGCCAAGATGCCGCAGGTGCATCGCGAGCCCGTCACGCTCGGCCGCCTGCACCAGCCCGAGGTGGCGTGATGGCAGCGCCAGCGACGGATCGCGTCGCACCGCGCCCAGCACGCGCATGCGGGAGCGACGCATCGCCTCCTCGATCCGGGCCTGATGCCGCGGGCTCGCCACCTGGTTCAGCACCACACCCGCGATCTCGACCGCGGGATCGAGCGTCGCGAAGCCATGCGCGACCGCGGCCGCCGATTGTCCCTGTCCGCTGACATCGAGCACCAGCACCACCGGCAGTCCGAGCGCGCGCGCGAGGCCGGCGGCACTACCATCGCCGCCACCGGGTCCGGGCCGGCCGGCGCCATCGAACAATCCCATCGCCGCCTCGACGATCAGCAACCCGTCGCCGCTACCATGCGCGAGCGATGCGACCAGGCCCGGCGGCATCGCCCAGCCATCGAGGTTGACCGAAGCCACCCTGGTCGCCGCCGCGTGGAACCCGGGATCGATGTAGTCCGGGCCCGCCTTGGCCGCGCGCACCTCGACCCCGCGGGCGCGAAGCGCCATCAGCAGCCCGAGCGTCACCGTGGTCTTGCCCGACCCTGATCGCGGTGCCGCGATCATCAGGCCGCGCGTCACGGCGCCGTCGCCGCGTCGAGCAGACCGCCGAGATGCTCGCGCATTCGCACGATCTCACCGATCACGATCACCGCCGGGGCATCGAACCCCGCCGACGCGACCGCTTCGGGCAACGCGCCGAGCGTCGACACCAGGACGCGTTCGCGCGGCGTGGTCGCCTCCTTGATCGCCGCCGCCGGCGTCGTCGGCGGCAACCCGCCCGCGATCAGCCGGTCGCGAATTGCGGGTAGGGTGCGCACCGCCATGTAGAGCACGATCGGCTGGCCGAGCCGGGCCAGCGCGTCCCAGTCGATCGCGTCCGGACCATCGGCGGTCTGGCCGGTCGCCAACACCACCGCGCGGTTGATCCCGCGCATGGTGGCGGGAACCCCGGCGACCGCGAGCCCGGCGAGCCCGGCGGTCAGGCCCGGAATCACGCGGAACGGGATGCCGGCGCGGGCCAGCGCCAGCGCCTCCTCGCCGCCGCGCCCGAACACGTAGGGGTCGCCGCCCTTCAACCGCAGCACCCTCGATTGCTTGCCGCCGAGCGCCACCAGCCGCGAGGTGATGTCGTCCTGCGTCGGTGACGGACGGCCGCCACGCTTGCCGGCGAACTCGCGCACGCTGCCCGGGCGCGCCAGCGCCAGCACCGCCGGGTCCACCAGCGCGTCGAACACGACGTGATCGGCCTGCGCCAGCGCCGACAGCGCGTGCAGCGTCAGGTGACCGGCATCGCCGGGGCCGGCGCCGGCGAGCCAGACATGGCCGGGCGGGAAGGCCGGCAAACTGTCGAGCATCCGATGCAGCGTCTGGTGGGTTGGCACGCCGGGCGGGTTCGTCATCCGGCGACAACGACCTTATATCGG
>CAXTPV010000309.1:0-2810 GCA_964246135.1 uncultured Acetobacteraceae bacterium
CTGTCCCGCCGGGAGTGATGGCACGACGCCTCCGCGGCCGTAGGGATGGCCGCCCCTGAACGGCCCGACACGATAGCCGTCGCGCCGATCGCCGTCGCGCCGGTAGCCATCCCTGTAGCCATAGCCGCCGTAACCGCCATAGCCGAGGCCGACATCCCCGCCATAGCCCAGACCGCCATAATCATAGCCGTAGGGCTCGTAGTAGTCGCCGCCGACCGCGTAGGGATCATCGCCGTAGCCGCCATCGCCATAACCGCCATCAAGGGCGCAGCCGCCCAGCAAGGCGACCAGGCCGAGCGTCAGCACGATCGGGGCTGGCCGGCGCCGGGTCATCACTTGGCGCTCCCCGCCGACTGCTCGCCGGGCCAGGCGAGAAGCCCGAACGGCGCGCCCATCGGGTCGGCCACGAGCGCCACCATGTCGCCGTCACGGTCGACGCGCGGCGGCGCCAGCACGCGTCCGCCGAGTGCCGCGACCTTCGCGGTCGCCGCGCTCACGTCATCGACGCGCACGTAGTTCAGCCAGCGCGGATGCGCGTTCGGCCGATCGGCGGGGTAAGGGTTGGCGCTCGCGCGGGCATAGCTGCCCGATGCGAGGATGAGGTGCTCCCGCTCGCCGCTCGCCGCGAGGTCATACAGCTCGTAGCCGAACACCGTCTTGTAGAAGGCGGCGTCGGCCTCAGGGTCGTGCGTGATCAGCGAACTCCAGATCCAGTCGCCGTCGTCAGGCAGAAGGTCCGGCGGATCGCCGCTGCTCGACGCCAGGATCGCGAAGATGGCGCCCTGCGGGTCGGCAAGCACCGCCTCGCGCCCGAGCCGCGGGATGGTACGCGGCGGGAACAGCATCCTGGCCCCCTTACTCACCGCGAGCCTGGCGGTGCCGTCGGCGTCGGACGTGGCGATGAAGGTCAGCCAGGCCGATTGCCGATGCGTGCCGGCCGGCATCGCCTTGCCGATCAGCCCAGCGACCTGCCGGCCGTCGAGCATCGCCTGGCTGAACGTCGTGGTGCCATAGGTCACGTCCCGGAACGTCCAGCCGAACAGGCCGCCGTAGAACCGCTTGGCCGCTCCGATATCCGGCGTCACCAGCTCGGCGTAGATGATCTTGCCGGCGTGATGCTCGTTGCTGGCCGGCGCGACCAGCGGCGGCAGCGAAGGTGCCACCGCGATCGCCGGCAAGGCGATGAGGGCAACCGACATGGCGAGGATGCCAGCACCACCCGCCCAGCGCCTGTCCGCCCGCCTGCGGCGCGTCGGCCACGTCAACAACATTTCTCTGTCTCCGACCCGCTACCCTGGACCCGTTCAAGGCGAAACCTTGAGAATCCAATCATTCGAGGAATCGGTTTCCAAAGGCCCCGGCCTTTGGCGGGTCTGGGCAGAGCCCAGCCTTGCTTCCTCAACGTTCGATCCCGAAGGCCCCTGGCACTACGCCGGACCAGGAGCCCTGGTTTCGTCGGCCGCTCGGTTAGCGAAACGAGGAGCGGCGGCTGCGCAGCCGCAGCCAGGGGTGACGCGACTCCATGAACGCGACCAGCCTCGCCTTGTTGTCCGGCTGTTCGGTCACCGTGTTGGTCATCGAGGCGGCGTGGACGCGATACTCCGCGAGCGGCGCCTCATGCCAGACGCCAAACAGCCCAAGCTCCGCGAGGCGGCACCAGAGCCCGTAATCCTCCCAGCCGCGCGCCTCGCGCTGGTCGTAGTAGCCGCCCGCTTCGGCCCAGGCGGCGCGCGAGACCAGCGCCATCGCGTCGATGTGGTTGCCGGGCACCAGCCGCGCCGGGTCGAACGCTCCCGTGCTGATCGGGTCGGTGAGGTCGCCGAACTGTCGCACCGTCGGGTAGGCGAACGCGCTTCCGCGTGCCCGCTGCGCGAGCCCGAGCAAGGCCTCGCAGCACTTCGGCAGCAGGCGGTTATCCGCGTCGAGCGACATCACCCAGGGCGCCTCGGCCGACGCGAATCCGGCGTTGCGGGCGGCACCCAGGCCGGCATTGATCCGGGTCCGCTCGACCCTGACGCGCACGAACCGCGCGGCGTGGAGCCGCGCCCACTCGACGATCAGCTCGGCCGCGCCATCGGTCGAGCTGTCGTCGATCACCACCAGCTCGATCTCGGCCAGCGTCTGCGCGAACGCCGACGCCAGCGCGCCCTCGATCATGTGCCGGTAGTCGTACGAGGTGATCATCACCGTCACCGCGGCGTCGGCGAGCGTGTCGTGCTCGAACAGGATTTCGGTGTCCGGCAGCGCCGGCGTGCCGAACCGTGGCGTCGAGGCGCGTCTCAGCGCGAGCTCGGCCTCTCTCGCGCGCGCGGCTTCCGGTCCTCGCAGCCGGGCCAGGATCGAGCGCAGGGTCTCGGCCCGCTGCTCCGGCCCGAACCGCCACAGCACGTCGCAGCTGGCGGCGCGGCCGATCCGGTGACGCAGGCCGGGATCGTCGACCAGGCGCAGCAGCCGCGCGTGCCATTCGGCCTCGCCCGAGGCGAGCAGGCCGGTCCGCCCATCCAGGATCGCGCGCGCGAGCGGACCGGTCGGGCTCGCCACCATCGGCACCCCGGCCAGCGCGGCCTCGACGAACTTCAGCTCGCTCTTGGCCTCGCAGAACGGGTTGCCGGTCTCGAGCGGACAGATCGCGATGTCGAACCGAGCGATCTCGGCCGCCAGCGATGCGAGCGGCACGTGGTCGCGCCACTCGATGCGGTCGCCAAGCCCGGCCAGCGCCGCGAACTCGTCAACCACGAGCAACCCGCCATCCTCGTCGCCGAACAGCACCAGGATGGTGTCCGCCCGCGCCCGCAGCACGCGCGCGACCA
>CAXTPV010000310.1:0-2804 GCA_964246135.1 uncultured Acetobacteraceae bacterium
CCGCGACGCCGCAGACGACGTCGGCGCCCTTGTCGATCGCCGCCAGGTTGCCGGCGCGCCAGCCCGGTTCGACCCGCCCGTCGGCGTCGGTGGTGATCAGCAGGTCGGCGCGTCCGGCGAGGCGGTCGGCCGCCGCCATCGCCCGGCGTCGCGCCTCGCCGGCATGGGCCAGCGCCGGCGGCAGCGTCGCCTCGATCACCCGCAGGTCGAGCCCGAGGCCGGACGCGGCATCACGCGCACGGGACGCGGTGCCGTCGGCGCAGTTGTTGGCATAAAGGAGGACGACCAGCGCGTTGGGGCATGGATCGGTCGCCAGCGCCGCGAGACAATCGCCGATCAGGGCTGCCTCGTCGCGCGCCGGGATCGCGACGTAGACGATCCGATCCATGCTCAAAATTTGCACGTCATCGCTGCGCAAATGGGAAGCTTGAATAAACCGGCAAGGGTGGCCTCAATCCCGAGCCCGCGCCCGCAGCAGGGTCTCGACCACCTTGGCCGACGTCAGCACCCCGGGCAGGCCGGCGCCGGGATGGGTGCCGGCGCCGACCAGATAGAGCCCGTCGAGCTCTTCGGACTTGTTGTGGAAGCGGAACCAGGCCGATTGCAGCAGGCGTGGCGCGACCGAGAAGCCGCTGCCGTGTCGGCTGCGGTAATCGGTGCGGAAGGTCTCTGGCGTCATCCAGCTCTCGCTGATGATGCTGTCGGCCAGATCGGGCAGCTCGCGGGCCGACAGCATGGCCACAAGCCGGTCGCGCATCACCTTTCCTGCGATCCTCCAGTCGATGCCGGCGCGCAGGTTAGGCACCGGCGCCAGCACGTAGAAGGCGTCACGCCCGGGAGGCGCCATGTCGGGATCGGTCGCGGTCGGCCGGTGCAGATAGAGGCTCGGATCATCGGGCGGTGACACGCCGTGGCCAAACGGGCCGAACACCTCGTCGAGCAGGGCGCGGTAGCGGCGGCCGAGGATGATGGTGTGATGGGCGGTCGCCTCGTAGCGGCGCGAGGTGCCGAAATAGAGCACGAACAACCCCATCGAGTAGGCGAGACGGTCGATCCGGCGGTCGGTCCAGCGCCGGCGCCGGCGGCCCGGCATCAGGTCGGCGTAGATCGCCGGCGCGTCGGCGTTGGCGATCACGCTGTCGGCGTTTATCGTATCGCCCGAGGCCAGCATGACGCCGGTGACGCGGCCCTCGGTGTGGGCAAGGCGGGCGACGTCGCAGCCGAGCCGTAATGCGACGCCCTGCCGGCGCAGCAGTCCGACCAGGGCCGCGACCAGCGCGCCGGTGCCGCCGCGCGCGAACCAGACCCCGTGCCGGCGCTCCAGGTGCTGGATCAGCGCGTAAAGGCCGCTGGTGTGGAACGGATGGCCGCCGACCAGCAGCGGCTGCAGGCTGAACACCCGGCGCAGGCTGTCGTCACGCAGGTGCCGGCGCACCAGCGCGTAGACCGAGCGATGGCCGCCGAGCCGTAGCAGCGCCGGGAACGCGCCGAGCATGGTGGCGAGGCGATGGAAGGGCTGCGCGCCGTAGCGCTCGTAGCCGACCCGGTAGAGCGCCTCGGCGTGGCGCATCAGCGCCTCGTAGCCGGCGCGGTCGGCGGGCGAGAACCGCGCGACCTCGCGCGCCATCGCGTCCGGGTCGCCGCCATAGTCGAAATGCCGGCCATCCTCGAAGGTGATGCGGTAGAACGGGGCGACCGGCAGCAGCGTCACGTGATCGGCGAGAGCCTCGCCGAACAGCGCGAACAATTCCTCCAGCAGGAACGGCGCGGTAATCACCGTCGGCCCGGCATCGAAGGTGAAGCCGTCGTGGCGGACGACGCGGCCGCGGCCGCCGGCCTGATCCAGCCGGTCGAGCAGCACGACCTCGTCACCCAGCGCACGGGCGCGAAGTGCCGCGGCGAGGCCGCCGAACCCGGCGCCGATGACGACCGTGCGGTGCGCGACGCCGCGTCCATCACGACTGGTCACGGTCTCAGCCACGGTGAAAGTTGCCGCGGCGGATGCGACAGAATGACAGCCATGTAATCACGTTTTCTTGAACAGGCGCAGTTCCGCTTCACGGCGGCGCCAACCCGGGCGAAGTTGCCGCAAGAGCCGAGCCTGAAGCGACGCGAACGAGCTCACCGGGACGGAGATGGGGTTTATGTCCGAGGCAGGCGTCACCGCCGGGATCGTGCCGCCGCCGCTTGCTCCTCCACGACGACGGCGGACCGACGGGCCATCGCCACTCGCGGAACTGTCGCGATCGTCACTGCCCTCCACACTGCTGCTCCTGCTGATGACGGTTGGCGAGCGCGAGGGCGCCGAGCCGCTCGGCCAGGTGATCGGTGGCCTGGCGGCGCTGAAACGCTGCCTGGCGGCGGAATGCGACGCCAACGCGCTCGAAATCCGCAGGCTGGAGGGCGAGGCGATCAGCGCCGTGTTCTCCGCGGTCGAAACGCTGCGCCATGGCGGCTGAGCCGCCGTTCCGAAGATACCGGCTGAGCCGCCGTTTCGAAGGTATTGGCTGAGCCGCGGTTCCGAGGGTATTGGCTGAGCCGCGGTTCCGAAGGTACCGGCTGAGCCGCCGCTCGCCTGCTCAGCGCGGGCCCGCGAACACCGAGGCCGGACACAGCGCGCGCAGTTCGGCGCCGAGCGCGCGACCGAGCCTTGCCGCGTCGCTGCTGGCGCCCTCGATCGAGCGCCGGCGAAGGAAGCGCCCATCCTCGCTCGCGACCAGGCCGTCGAGCCGCATGTCACCGCCGGTGATCCGCGCATGCGCCCCGATCGGGGTGGTGCAGGAGCCGTCGAGCACGCCTAGCAT
>CAXTPV010000311.1:0-2798 GCA_964246135.1 uncultured Acetobacteraceae bacterium
CCGGCAACAAGGACCGCAACCACACCCACGAGCAGCCCGCACGTACACATCTCTATGACCGAGTCAGAGGCGCGCCGTGCCCTGACCGAGTACATCGTCTTCCGCTTCGAGAAGGTCGACTACGGAATCAGGTGCCCGACCTGGCGCAAGGCCGTTCGCACCGAGCAGGTCGGCCTCCCGCGCGCCGACGTCGTGCGCGAGCTCGACCGGCTCGCCCGCGAATTGCGCTGGGAGGACGGACCGCGCGCGCTCAGGCTGATGCTGCCGGTGGCGCGCGCGGTCCGCGGGCTCACCTTCCGCCGGGCGCCCACGCCAGCGCCCGCGCCCTTGGCTAAGACGGAAGCAGCGCCGGCCATCACGACGCCGGACGATGACGCGCATCTCGCCGCCCCGTCACGGCCGCGTGGATCGCGCCGGATCGCGCGCGCGTTCTACGCTCCGGTCAGGCCGTTCGCGCGGCCGCTCGCCTGGCGGCTGCGGAGCTTCCTTACGGCGGAGTTGCTGGACGAGCTCAGGCGGTCGGCGGTCGCGGTGGATATCCCGGTCTTGTCCGTCGAGATGCTGGCGGCGCGCGACCAGCCGGCGCTACGAGCCTTGCCGCTTGAGACCGCAACCACTGAGCTTATCGCCGCCATGCCCGAGGCCGAGGTGCCGCGTCCGGCACCCTTGGCGCCACGGCGCATTGTGCATCAGTACCATCACTCCGCGTCGGTCGGCGACGCGATCAGCCAGGCGATGATCCTGACCCGCGACCTGCTCCGGCGCGCGGGGCTCGCCAGCGAGATCTACGTCAGCCACCGCCCCGACGCGTTCGGCGCGGTGATGCGGCTGATCGACGATCTGCCCGATCATGACGACTACGTGCTGATCGTGCGGCACTCGTTCGGCGATCCGACCGCCGAGCGGATCGCGGCCCTGCCGGCCGCCAAGGTGCTCGCCTATCACAACATCACGCCCGCCGACCTGCTCGCCGATGACCCGCCGATGGCGGCGGCGTCCGTGCTCGGCCGGGCGCAGCTCGATTTCTGGCGCGACCGGGTCGCCGCCGCGGTCGCCGACAGCGAGGCCAACGCGATCGAGCTACGCCATCGCGGCTTTGAGCAGGTCGAAACCTGCCAGACGCTGTTTGACGTGGACGCGCTGCTGGCCCGGGCGGCGGCGGCGCAAACGGCGGGTCCCCCCGGCGATCGAGACGACGAGCCGTTCACCGTGCTGTTCGTCGGCCGCATCGTCGCGAGCAAGGGACAGCTGGGTCTTGTCGAGGCATTCGACCTGTTCCGGCGTTCCTATGGTCGCTCGGCGCGGCTGGTGCTGGTCGGACGGGTGTTCGGCGCCGCCTCCGGCTACGCCGACGCGATCACCCGACGCGCACGAGAACTCGGGCTCGCGGATGCGGTGGTGCTGACCGGCGGCGTCGATGACGACGCGCTGCACGGGTGGTACGCGCGCGCCGATCTCTACGCCTCGATGAGCCGACACGAGGGGTTCGGCGTGCCGTTGATGGAGGCGATCGCGCATGGCGTGCCGGTGGTGGCGCTGCGGGCCGGCGCGGTGGGCTTCACGCTCGGCGAGGCGGGTCTGCTGGTCGATGGCGGCGCGGCCGAGCTCGGCGCCGCGATGCTGTCGCTCGCGACCGATGGGTCACGGCGCGACTTCGTGCGCCTCGCACAGCGGCGCCGGCTGCTTGACTTCAGCCTCGACCGTCAGGTGCCGAAACTGCTCTCGGCGCTGGCGCTCGCGGGTGCGACGCCACCGGTCAAGGCTGACCCCGAGGCGATCGCGCGCGACCTGCAGGTGACGGTCGCCGGCCACGTCGATGGCAGCTACAGCCTGAGTGCGGTGAACCGGGCGCTCGCGCTGGCGCTCGACGCCGACCGGCCAGGAGGGGTGCGCCTGCTGCCGATCGTCGATGGAACGCCATGCGCCGAGCTCGGCCAAGTGCCCGCGAGTGAGCGTCAGACGTTGCAGGCACTCGCCGACCGGCCGCCGCCGATTGCCTCGCCGCACGTGGTGGTGAGCCAGCATTACCCGGTCTGGGTCCCGGACGAGGCGGAGACCGGCCTGCCGGTCGACCTCGCCTGCGCCTACTTCTTCTGGGAGGAGAGCCTGGTCCCTGCCGAGACCATCGCCGCACTCAACGCCAGCTTTGACGCGGTGCTGACGCCGAGCCACCCGACCGCGCGCGCCCTGATCGATTCAGGCATCACCGTTCCGGTCGCGACCATCGGCTACGCGCCGCCGCTCGGGGCGTTCGCAGCCTTGGCGGACCGCCCGGAACGCGGTGCGCCACGCAAGTTCACCTTCCTGCACGTTTCCTCGGCCTTCCCGCGCAAGGGCGTCGACCTGCTGCTTGACGCGTTCGCGCTGGCGTTCGGCGCCGACGAGAAGGTGCGGCTGGTGATCAAGACGTTTCCCAACCCGCACAACGAGACGGCCGCACAGATCGCGAGCCTGCGCGCCCGCCATCCGGGCCTTGCCGAGATCATCCACATTGATGCCGACATCGATGGCGACGCGCTGCTGCCGCTTTATCTCGGCGCCGACTGCATGGTGCTGCCGAGCCGTGGCGAGGGGTTCAACATCCCTGCCGCCGAGGCGATGGCGGCCGGCGTGCCCCTGATCGTGTCTGCGGCCGGCGGGCACATGGAGTTCGTGACCGCCGACGAGGCGATCCTGCTGCCGGGCTGGCACGCGCCGTCCGGCAGCCACCTCGCGACGCCGGGCTCGCTGTGGTTCGAGCCGGACCGGGGAACGCTGGTCGACGCGATGCGACGGATGGTCGACGAGCCGCTGGAGGC
>CAXTPV010000312.1:0-2785 GCA_964246135.1 uncultured Acetobacteraceae bacterium
AAAATACCCCTCTCCCCCGCGGGGGGGCGGGCGCCCCCCCCCCCCCCCCGGGGCGCGGGCAGAGCCCGCGTCTTGCTTGTTCAGCGTCCTGTCAGAACACCCCGAGAATGCCGCCACCGCGCGGCCGTGGCACCCCGGCCTCGCCATGCGCCTGTTGCAGCTCGCGGTAGCTGTCCGCGTACCAGACGCTGCCCGGATAGTTGTAGGCCAGCACCGACGCCGTCTTCCTGGCCTGGTCGACCAGGCCAAGCTTCAGGTAGCACTCGGTCAGGCGTTCCAGCGCCTCGGCGACGTGGTTGGTGGTCTGGAAATCCTGCACCACCCGCTGGTAGCGGTTGACCGCCGCCTCGTAGAGATGCTGCCGCTCGTAGAAGCGGCCGATCAGCATCTCCTTGCCGGCCAGATGGTCGCGGCAGAGATCGATCTTGAGCGTCGCGTCGCGAGCATAGGCGGTGTCCGGGTAGCGGGTCACCACGTCCTGCAACGCGCTCATCGCCTGCACCGTGCCGCGCTGGTCGCGCTGGATGTCGGCGATCTGCTCGTAGAAACACAGCGCCTTCAGATAATAGGCATAGGCCGAGTCGGCGCTGACCGGGTGCAGCTCGATGTAGTGATCGAGCTCGTTGATCGCGTCCGAGTAGTTGTCGTCCTGGTAGTTCGCGTAACCTTCCATCAGCTGCGCGCTGCTCGACCAGGGCGAATAGGGGTAGTTCTGCTGCACGACGTCAAAGAACGCCACCGATTGCTGGTAGTGGCGTTGCCGCAACTTGTCGAGGCCGAGGTTGTAGATCTGCTCGGCCGACATGCTGGAAAAGTCGGGCGGCTTCTCGACGGTCTGGTTCTGCTTGCTGAACGGGTTGATCGCGTTGAACGTGCTGCAACCAGACATCGCCATCGCCGAGGCGATCAGGGACGCAAGCAGTACGGCGCGGCCCGATGCCTTCTTGGTGTGCCCCGGCAGGATGGCTTGATCCGTCATCACGCCCGCTTACAACACGCGGATTAAGCGTGCAAAGCCAAGCTGCCTCAGGCGGCGCGCCGTCCGGACGCGGCGGCGTGCTGCCAGTTCGCGGCGTCAGCGAACAAGGCCCGCAACAGGCGGTTGTTCAGCCCGTGTCCCGGTCGGTGCGCGACGTAGCGGCCACGTATCGGGCCGCCCGCCAAGGCGAGGTCGCCGACCGCGTCCAGCATCTTGTGGCGAACGAACTCGTCGGGCGCGCGCAGCCCCTCCGGGTTCAGCACCTCGTCGCCATCGACCACCACCGCGTTGGCGAGCGAGCCGCCGCGCCCGAGCCCGGCGTCGCGCAGGCGCGCGACCTCGTCGAGCAGGGTGAAGGTCCGCGCGCCGGCGAGCTCGCGCCGGAACGAGGCCGCGTCAAGCGCCTCGATCCGCAACGATTGGCGGCCGATCGCCGCCGCCGTGAAGTCGATCGAGACGTCGAGCGCGAAGTCGTCGCAGGGAGAGAGTTCGACGAACCCGTCGCCATCCCGGTCGCCCGGCCCGTCGATCCACCGCAACGCTGACCCGCACCCGCCGCCGCACCACGATCTCGCGCCGGGGCACGTCGGATGCCGCGCGGCCGGCGCGGCCGATCAGCTCGACGAAGGGCAGCGACGATCCGTCAAGGATCGGCAGCTCCGGCCCGTCGACCTCGATCGTCGCGTTGTCGATCGCGAGCCCGGCCAGCGCCGCCATCACGTGCTCGATCGTGCCAACCCGCAGCGCCGGATCGAGCGGATCGGCGAGCACGGTGCACAGCCTGGTGTCGGCGACGCGGTCGTGACGCGCCGGCAGCATCGCCGCACGCCCGCCAGCCTCGAGATCGGTCCGCCGGAAGCTGATGCCGTGGTCGGCCGGCGCGGGACGGATCGCGAGCGTCACCCGCGCGCCGCCATGCAGGCCGATCCCCTCGCACGTCAGGGCCCGCCGCAGCGTCGTCTGCGTCGCGGCACCACGCTCCGCGATGCCACGGAGACGGGTCCCGTGCAGATGCCGCTCGCGCGCCCGCGTGGAGGCGAGCTGTTCGACGACAAGATCCATCACGCAACTCGCCCCGGCCATCCCATCGCTCGGAGTGCTACGGAGTGCGGCAGCGCGTGGCCAGTCAATGATTATTGCCCGATATGTCGCACCCGGCCGCGCCGGCGTGACGCGTCGTCCGGCGGTCAGGGCCGGCCGGGATCGCCGCCGCACCGGCCGCGATAGGCGCGATCGTTCGGGATCGTCGCGTCGAACACGAGCAGCGCATCGACCGCGTGCAGCTCGTCTGGCCGCTTGACCCGGAACACGTGCACCGGCCGCAGCGCCCAGCCATCGCTCCTGACCGTGAGCGCGCCGAACAGTGGATCGTGGATCGTGGTCCGGCGCAGCGTGGCCACCACGGTGTCCGCATCGACGGTCCGGGATTCGCGCATCGCCGCCAGCACGGCGCTGGTGGCCGAATAGGCGGCGGCCTCCTGATCCAGCGGCTTGCGCGCCTGGCCGTGCGCCTCGAAGCGCCGACTCCAGTCGCTGCTGGCCCGGTCGAGGTCCCAGTAGAACCCGCCCGGCAGCCGGAGCAGCGCCGCGTCGGCAAGGCCGATCGCGCTGATGTCGTCGAGTGTGGCGCCCGGAGCCGACAGCACCGTCTGCCCGGGCAGGCCGATCGCCGACGCGGTGCGCACCGACAGCCGGAGATCATCCCCGGTCAGCAGCAGCGCGATCGCGTCCGCGCCGGAGGACCGCGCCGCCCGCAGCAGCGGCAGCGGCGTGCGGTCGCCGGGCAGCTCGCGCTCGTCGCCCACC
>CAXTPV010000313.1:0-2773 GCA_964246135.1 uncultured Acetobacteraceae bacterium
GCCAGCGTGCGGCCGTCGCCGCCGTCGAGCAGGGTTCGGCGGCGATGCGCGGCCAACGCCACCAACGCCGCCGGCCGCGCGCCGATACCCGGGTGCAACGCCTCCGGCGAGGCCGCCTCCGCCAGCAGGACGGGATCGGCGGCCAGGCCATGACGCGTCCGCGGCCGCAGCAGCCGCCAGGTGCCCGCCGCCTCTGTTAGGATCACGCCGTCGCCCGCCAGCGCCGGATCGGCAACCTCGTGCCATGTCGTGGTCAGGGCCACGGTGCGGCCGCGCCCGATTCGGGACCCGCTGATCGCCGCGTGCCGGAACACCCTGCCCGCCGCCTCGGGCGGCAGGGTCAGTTCCAGCGCGGTCACGACCCCTCGTTGCTGCCCGCGCCGCGGTCGAAATCCTCCGGCCGCTGGAACCGCACCAGCCGCCCCTTGCCGCGCCCGAGCTCGGCCCACGGCACCGTCACCTGGAACTCGGCGAGCGAGGCGGTCGGGTAGCCGTCCAGCAGCCGCATCACCGGCGGCTCCGGCCGGGTCGCCGGATCGCGCCCGACCAGCTCGGTCGCCGCCTCGTAGAGCCCGGGATTGTGGCCGACCAGCAGCACGCTCGCCATCGCCTGCGGCACGTCCCGCAGCCGCAGCAGGATGGTGTCGGCGTCCGCGAGATAGAGCGTGTCGGTGAACTCCGTCTCCATCGCGTCCGCCTGCAGCCCGAGCAGCTCGAAGGTCTGGCGGGTGCGCCGGGCGGAGCTGACCAAAGCGAGATCGGGCGCCAGCCTCAGCGACGCGAACGCGGTCGCCATCGCGCGCGCCGCCTGCTCGCCGCGCGGCGTCAGCTTGCGCTGATGATCGGGAAGCGCCGGATCGTCCCACGCCGACTTCGCATGTCGCAGAAGCAGAAGCTGAGCCATGCCATCAATGTGGCACGAAGCCGGCGTCATTGTCTTGGCCCCCGCGCACCGCCTGATGGTGCCGGATCACTTCCCGGATGACAAAGGCCAGGAACTTCTCGGCGAAGTCCGGATCGAGCCGCGCATCCACCGCCAGCGCCCGCAACCGCGCGATCTGCTCCGCTTCCCGCGCCGGGTCGGCGGCCGCCATGCCGTGCCGCGCCTTCAGCCGTCCGACCTGCTGGGTGCAACGGAACCGCTCCGCCAGCATGTGCACCAGCGCCGCGTCGATGTTGTCGATGCTCTGGCGCAGCAGCCGCAGCTCCGGCCACCCGCCCTCCAGGCTCACGTCAGCCGACACTATTCGCTCCCTTCGCCAGCACGCCTCACCCGGAACCCGGCAGGTCGATCCACGACAGATGCCCGCCCTTGCTCGCGCCGGTGTCGGTGAAGATCGCGCTACCCCCCCGCCGGCCGCGATACACCACTGGCCGCCCATCGTCGCTACGCCGGTCATGGCCGCAATAGACCGTCATGCCGTCCGGGATGTGGTCGATCCACGACAGCAGCCGCACCGGGTAGCCGTCATGCTGGGTGCGCCCGGTGGTCTCGCCGAACAGCGCCCGCGACAGCAGGTGGTCCACCCGGTCGAGCCCCGGCGGCGGCGGCGACGCCAGCATGCCGGTGTGAAAGCCGCCATGGACGAAGAACCGCGTATCCTGCCGGGCCCAGGCCGGCGCCGCCCCGATCTCGTGCAGCGCACGCTCGCGTATGCCGTCATCGAGCTGCGCCAGCGTCGCCTCCAGCGCCGGATCGGGGCGCATCCGTCGGCCCGACAGCGCGCGTCCGAGCTTGCGGTCATGGTTGCCGAGCAGGAAGAACCCGCGCGCCTCGTCGAGCAGCCGGAAGGCGAGGCGGAGCGCCCCGGCGCTGTCTGGTCCATGGTCGGTGAGGTCGCCAAGCTGCACCACGAACAGGTCGGTCTCGATCGCATGCGCGAACGCACGCGCGTCGCCGTGCACGTCGCCAACCACACGCAACGGCACCCCGTCCGGAATGACATGCGGGTTCAAGCCGCCGGTTCCCCGACGTGCTGGCCCCTGACATGGTCGCGGAACGCCTCGATCGCCCGCGCCCGGCCAGTTTCGAGATCGACCACCGGCCGCGGATAGTCACGCCCGAGCGCGACGCCAGCCGCTCCCAGCACCGCCGCCGGCGCCAGCCAGGGCGCATGCAGGTGCACGTCCGGCAACCGCGCGAGCTCTGGCACCCAGCGCCTGATGTAGCCGCCGTCGGGCTCGAACTTCCGGCTCTGGGTGACGGGATTGAACACCCGGAAGAACGGCGAGTTGTCGGTCCCGGTGCCGGCGATCCACTGCCAGCTCATCGCGTTGGTCGCGAGGTCGGCGTCGCACAGCGTGTCCCAGAACCAGGCCTCGCCCATCTGCCAGGCGACCAGCAGGTGCTTGACCAGGAACGAGGCGGTGATCATCCGCACCCGGTTGTGCATCCAGCCGATCCGCCAGAGCTGCCGCATCCCCGCGTCCACGATCGGGACCCCGGTCCGGCCCTGCTGCCAGGCGGCCAGCCCGGCCGGATCGCGCCGCCACGGCAGCTTCGCGTAGGCCGGCCGCATCGGCGCGTCCGGCAGGCCAGGCGCATGCCAGAGCGTGTAGGCGGCGAAGTCGTGCCAGATGATCTCGTTCTCGAACTTGCCGCGTCCGGCCGCCGGTGCGTTCGACACCGCGTGCCAGGCCTGGCGCGGCGACAGCTCGCCCCAGTGCAGATGCGGCGACAGCATCGAGGTGCCGTCCTCGTTGCCGGGATGGTCACGCTCGGCGGGATAGTCGCGGACATGGTCGGCGACGAAACGGGCGAGCCGCTCATGCG
>CAXTPV010000314.1:0-2770 GCA_964246135.1 uncultured Acetobacteraceae bacterium
GCGGTGAGCCTGGCGGCGTCGGCTTCGGCGCGGTCGCGCTCACGCGCGAGACGCGCGCGCTCACGCCCGAGATCGACCACGCCTTCAAGCGGCCGCACCAGGGTCGCCTCGTCGAGCACCAGCTGCGCGCTGCCCGGGGACACCTCGCCATCGAGCGCCGCGATCCGCTCGATCCTCGCCATCCGGCCGATCGCGTCCCGCCATTGCTCGGCGCGCGCGGCGGTGAGCGGCGAGGCGTCGCGTAGCAGCAGCGGCACACGGGCGGCGGCGGGGACGTTCAGGACCGAGCGCATCGCCCGGAGCTCGCCGATCGCGCGCAGCACCCAGCCTAGCTCGGCACCCGCCTCGTCGCGGCCGCTCACCTCGGGCGGCACCGGCCAGGGCGCGTGGTCGAGGCTGGTCGCGGGATCGCCGAGGGTCGCTTGCAGCGTCTCGGTCACGAACGGCATCGCGGGGTGCAGCAGGCGGAGGATGACGCCGAGCACCCAGCCGGCAACCGCGCGCAACGCGATCGCCTCGTCGCCCTCGCCGGCCAGGTCGGGCTTGGCGAGTTCGAGGAACCAGTCGCAGAACACGTGCCAGGTGAAGCGGTAGCAGGCGCTGGCGTAGTCGTCGAAGCGGAAGGCGTCGAGGGCCGTGGTCGCGGCGGTGATGGCGTCGGCTGCCTCGGACGCGATCCAGCGCGCGAGGGATGAGGCGAGCGGCGGCGGCTCGGCGGTGGCGACGATCGCGATGCCGTTGATCTCGCAGAACCTGGCCGCGTTCCAGAGCTTGGTGACGAACGAGCGGTGCTCCTCGACGCGCCGTTCCGACAGCCTGATGTCGCGTCCCGGCCCGGTCAGCGCGCAGACCGAAAAGCGCAGCGCATCGGCGCCATAGGCCTCGATCATCGCCAGAGGATCGACGCCGTTGCCCTTGGACTTGCTCATCTTCTGACCACGCTCGTCGCGCACCAGGCCGTGGATCACCACGGTGCGGAACGGCACCTCGCCCATGACGTGCAGGCCCATCATCAGCATCCTGGCGACCCAGAAGAAGATGATGTCAAAGCCGGTGATGAGCACGTCGGTCGGGTAGTAGCGGGCGAGCTCCGGCGTCGCGGCGGGCCAGCCCAGCGTCGCGAACGGCCACAACGCGGACGAGAACCAGGTGTCGAGCACGTCCGGATCCTGGGTCAGCGCGACGCCGGCGCGTCCGTAGTGACGGTCGGCCGCGGCCTGCGCCGCTGCCTCGTCGCTCGCCACGAACACCTCGCCGTTGGGGCCGTACCAGGCCGGGATGCGATGGCCCCACCAGAGCTGGCGGCTGATGCACCAGGGCTGGATGTCGCGCATCCAGGCGAAGAAGGTGTTTTCCCAACTCCGTGGCTCGAAGGTGGTGCGACCGCTCTGCACCGCCTCGATCGCCGGCGCGGCCAGCGTCTTGGCGTCGCAGTACCACTGGGTGGTCAGCCTCGGCTCGACAATGGCGCCGCCGCGCTCGGCATGCGGCACCTGATGCACGTGCGGCTCGGTCGCGACCAGCAGGCCGAGGCGGTCGAGCTCGGCGATGATGGCGGCGCGCGCCGCCTCGCGCGGCTGGCCGGCGAGGGCGTGGACGAAGGCGGGGTCGGCGAGGCCGTCGACCGCACGCAACTCGGACGCGATCTCGTCGAGGGTCACGTTGGCGGCGGCGTCGAGGATGCTGGGCGACGCCAGCGCGTGACGCTCGCCGACCGCTAAGTCGTTGAAATCATGCGCGGGCGTGATCTTCACCGCGCCGGTGCCCTTGGCGGGGTCGGAGTAGGTGTCGGCGATGATCGGGACCCGGCGTCCGGTCAGCGGCAGCAATGCGTGACGTCCGACCAGGGCGGCGTAGCGGGCATCGTCGGGGTGCACCGCGACCGCGGTGTCGCCGAGCATGGTTTCGGGACGGGTAGTCGCGACCGTGATCGAGAGGCCGTCCTCGCCCTCGACCGGGTAGCGCAGGTGCCAGAGGTGGCCGCGAACCTCGCGGCTCTCGACCTCGAGATCGGAGATCGCCGAGCCGAACGCGGGGTCCCAGTTCACCAGCCTTCGGGCGCGATAGATCAGCCCCTGTCGATGCAGGGTGACGAACACCTGGCGGACGGCGTCCGACATGCCGTCATCCATGGTGAAGCGTTCGCGCGACCAGTCGAGCGAGGCGCCGAGGCGGCGGAGCTGGCCGGTGATGGCGCCGCCATGCTGGCGCTTCCAGGCCCAGACCCGTTCGAGGAAAGCGTCGCGGCCGATCTCGCGCGCGCTTACGCCCTCGGCGGCGAGCTGGCGCTCGACCATCAGCTGGGTCGAGATGCCGGCATGATCGGTCCCGGGCATCCACAGCGCGTCGCGGCCGCGCATCCGCGCTGATCGGACCAGCACGTCCTGGAGCGTGTTGTCGAGCGCGTGGCCGACATGCAGGCTGCCGGTGACGTTCGGCGGCGGGATCATGATGGTGAACGGCGGCGCCGGCGATGACGGGTCGGCCGCGAAGGCGCCGGACGCCTCCCAGTCGCGATAGAGGCCGGCCTCGGTGCCGGCGGGGTCGAAGTGCTTGCTCAACATCGCGACACGCTAGTGCAGCGCGACGCGAGCGTCACCGCCGGACGGTGCGGATCATGCGTTCCGGTAACGGTTTGGTGAGGAGAAAGGAACAGGATCAAACGGGTTCAGGTGAGCGTGGGAGGCAGACATGCACGGCCCGGCGAGCGATGCCGATCGGTTCGAGGCCCTGGCCATGCGGATCGAGGACGAGCTCAGCACGATGGCGT
>CAXTPV010000315.1:0-1395 GCA_964246135.1 uncultured Acetobacteraceae bacterium
AGGCACCCGGTGACGGGCAGGTTCTCGCCCAGGCGGACCACCTGGCTGACGCTGACGACGAACAGCATACAATACCACTCCATCGACGCCATCAAAATAAAACAGTTGCTGGTCCCGAGATCGAGCGCCGCGAACAGTGCGTCGGACGCGGCGGTGATCGTCGGGGGCGCGGCCGCGTGTGTCGGCGCATGCTCGTCCACGCGGTGTCCCCCGGCTGGCTTTCAGCGACGATCCACGCCTGGCAGGCGGCCCTCAGTGGCCGCGGCCGATCCCCTCGTGATGACGGTGACGGTGGTGATGATGATGGTGGTGGTGGGTCCGATAGGATTGCGCCTGCGCCATTGCCGGCAACAGGGCGATGCCGATCGCGAGAACGGCGGAGAGCGACATGAGCTTTCGCATGATCAGTCCGGTTGGTGACGGGAGGTGCGACAGGGCGACGATGCCGCGTTTCGGGACTGGCGGCAATGTTGATGCGTCGCCGCCTCATTTGCACCGCACCGGGGCGGATGCTATGCGCGGCGCTCCGCGTGGGGGATAGTTTAGCGGTAGAACTACCGGCTCTGACCCGGTCAGCCCTGGTTCGAATCCAGGTCCCCCAGCCACGCCATCCGGCGGCTCACCCGCGCTGCATGGCGTAATAGAGCCCGAACAACGCACCGAACGCCAGCAGGTAGAGCGTGGCGATCCAGGCCGCGTCGGCCATGATCCCGCGTCCGGTCAGATGCAGGCGGTCCTGCATCGCTGTCGTTCCGCGCAACGTGGCGGTGGCGAGGATGGCGATGATGACCAGGTGGCCGAACACGTCGAGCCTGCCGAACGCGGGCATCGCGGCGACAAAGACCGACGCGTAGCCGATCCCGCCCAGGCGCAGCAGCCCACGCCCGGTCACCAGGTAGAACGCCAGCGTGAACTCGACGAAGCCGGCGATGACGACCACGAGCCCGGTCGGCAAGCCGAGACCGATGCTCGGATGCGTCGCGATGACGGCATCGGTCCATTGCGGATACAGGAACTTCTCGATCGCCGTCCACGCGAGGCTGAAGGCGAGACCGCCGAGCAGCAATGGCTGGCGCGCGCGCGCGAGCCACGGCGACCGCCACGCCAGCGAGGCGAGGTAGAGCGCGAGACAGGGCATGAACACGTAGTCGGTCAGGTGGAACGCCCCATAGCGGATCGCGGCGTCGGCGTAGAGAACCAGGATGCCCGCGCCGGCCAGCACGCAGGTCGGGCGCCAGACGAGGGCGAAGGCGATCGCGAACTGGACAACGCCGAGCCATGGTGCCGACGATTTGAGCTCAGGCGTCAGGATCGCGCCGCCGGTGTTCGACAGACAGAGGAAGTAGGCCCCGGCGGCCGCGCGTCCCGGCCGAGGTTCTGTCGGCGACCTTCCTC
>CAXTPV010000315.1:1405-2752 GCA_964246135.1 uncultured Acetobacteraceae bacterium
CACCAGACGCTGCTCGACCGCCGCACGCGCCTGCAAGCTGGTCACCAGCCTCGGCCAGCGTCGGGCGACCCAGCCGTCCAACATGAAGCCGAGCAGCACCAGCACGGTAGCGACGCCGAGCACGCCGAGGAAGGTCGCCGACAGAACCTCGGCCGGGACGCGCGGCCGGTCATGCACGTTGGTGACGGTGAACCACTTCACATGCGCCTGCGCCGACAGCGGCCGGCTGATCCAGAGCACGAGCGTGGACGCCGCACCTCCGCTCAGATGGCGGCGGCACCTCGTCTCACATCCAGTCGATCGCGGGACCGGCGCAGAGCTGCGCCGGGACGTGCGAACCATGGCGCCATTGCCCCGTCACTCAGACGAGATACAAGCGAGCGGCGTGGACGGATGCAGGATCGGAGGCTGGCAATCCGGCCTCGCGAGGCCAAGCGCCCCGGTCTCACATGAACGGCCGTGAGCGTTGACGCTCAAGGAAGCAAGGGTGGGCTCTGCCCAGACCCGCCAAAGGCCTCGGGCCTTTGGAAACCATCTTCTTGAAAGACTGGATTCTCAGGGCCTTGCTTGCCCTGGTCGGTCAGACCCAACGGCCATTGTTGTCAGCCGTCGCGTCGTCCCGCGAACGGATTGTCGGTGCCGCGGCAGAGCAGGCGGATCGGCACGCCGGGCAGGTCGAACTGCTCGCGCAGCCCGTTGACCAGATAGCGGCGGTAATCCTCCGGCGTCTGCTCGGCGCGGGTGCCGAACACGATGAAGGTCGGCGGCCGCGCCTTCGCCTGCGTCACGTAGCGCAGCTTCAGCCGGCGGCCATCGACCAGCGGCGGCGCGTGACGCTCGAGCGCGCCCTCGAACCAGCGGTTCAGCTCGCCGGTCGCGACTCGTCGGTTCCACACCTCGTGCAGCGCGCGCACCGCCGGAAACAGCTTGGCCACCCCCTCGCCGGTGAGCGCCGACAGGGCGACCGTCGGCAGCCCCTTCATCTGGGCGAGGCTGATCTCGAGCCTGCCCGCGACGGCGCGCCGCGCCTCCTGCCGGTCGGAGACGGCGTCCCACTTGTTCAGCGCGATGACGCAGCCGCGCCCCTCGCGCTCGATCAGGCGCGCGATCTGCAGATCCTGCTCTTCCACGCCAAGCGTCGCGTCGAGCACCAGCACCACGATCTCGGCCATCTTCAGCGCCTCGATGGTGGCCGAGACCGACATCCGCTCGAGCGATGCCTCGATCCGCGCGCGCTTGCGCATGCCCGCGGTGTCGACCAGCGCGATGGCGCCGGCGCCCTCGTCCAACGCGACGGTCACGGCACCGCGGGTGAGCCCGGGCTCCGGCCCGGTGATCATCCGCTCC
>CAXTPV010000316.1:0-2751 GCA_964246135.1 uncultured Acetobacteraceae bacterium
GCACGCCGAGCATGCGACGATTGCCGGTGCGCGGCCGCAGCCGCTCCCAGACCGTGTCGGGCTCCGGCCGGAACGTGGTGGGCTCGGTCAGCACCGCCATCTCCTCGGCCACCCAGTCGAGCCGATCCTCCCGTTCCAGACGGGTGCGAAGCTTGCGGTAGATGTCGCGCAGATAGGTGACGTCGGCGGCGGCGTAGTTGATCTGGGCCGCGGTCAGCGGCCGCGCCGACCAGTCGCTGAAGCGATGCGCCTTGTCGATCTGGCCGCCGGTCATCGAGCCGACCAGGCCGTCATAGCCGACCTGGTCGCCGAAGCCGGCCACCATCGCCGCCACCTGGGTGTCGAACACCGGCGCCGGCAGGACGCCGAACAGGTGCAGGAAGATCTCGAGATCCTGCCGCGCGGCGTGGAACACCTTGATGACGGCCTCGTTGGCGAACAGGGCGCCGAGCGGCGAGAGATCGATGCCATCCGCCTCGGCATCGACGACCAGGACCTCGGCATCGCTCGCGAGCTGCACCAGGCAGAGCACCGGCCAGTAGGTCTTCTCGCGCATGAACTCGGTGTCAACCGTCACGAACGCCTCGGCGGCCAGCCTGTCGCAGGCGGCGGCAAGCGTCGCCGTGTCGGTGACCATGACCGGAGCGGGATAGGCGGGAAGCGAACGCGGCATCGAAGGTTTCTACCGGATGCCGGGTGGCGGTCAAAGTTGCCCCGTCCGGCGACACGTTGACAATCAAGGTCAAAGGCAAGACCACGCTCGACGCCGGCGCCGCCGCGCCGCGATGAGGAGCCAGCTTGCGATGAATGCGATGCTGCGATGAACGGCGTGGGCATGCACCGCTATCGCACCCACAGCTGCGGCGGGCTCCGCGCCGGCGACGAGGGCGCGACGGCGCGGCTGTCGGGCTGGGTGCACAGCAAGCGCGACCATGGCGGGTTGCTGTTCCTTGATCTGCGCGACCATTACGGGATCACCCAGATCGTGGTGCCTTCAGGCCCCTCGCTCGCGGTGGCGGACGCAACGCGGGTCGAGAGCGTGCTGACCGTGACCGGCATCGTGGTCAGGCGCGAGCCGGGCGCGGTGAACCCGAGGCTGCCGACCGGCGAGGTCGAGCTGCGCGCCGACGAGATCACGGTGCAGTCGGCCGCCGCGGTGCTGCCGATGCAGGTCGCGGGGCATGAGAGCTATCCCGACGAGCTGCGCCTGCGCTACCGCTTCCTCGACCTGCGGCGCGAGCGCGTGCACCGCAACATGATGCTGCGGGCGGCGGTGATCGCGAGCATCCGGGCGCGGATGATCGGACAGGGCTTCACCGAGTTCCAGACCCCGATCCTGACCGCCTCGAGCCCCGAGGGCGCGCGCGACTTCCTGGTGCCGGCCCGGCTGCATCCCGGAAAGTTCTACGCCCTGCCGCAGGCGCCGCAGCAGTTCAAGCAGCTCGCGATGGTCGCGGGGTTTGACCGCTACTTCCAGATCGCGCCCTGCTTTCGCGACGAGGCCTCGCGCGCCGACCGCAGCCCGGGAGAGTTCTACCAGCTCGACTTCGAGATGAGCTTCGTGACCCAGGACGACGTGTTCGCGGTGCTGGAGCCGGTGATGCGCGGATTGTTCACCGAGTTCGGCGGCGGCCGGGCGGTGACCGAGGCGGCGTTTCCGCGCATCCCCTATGACGAGGCGTTGCTGCGCTACGGCACCGACAAGCCCGACCTGCGCAATCCGCTTCTCGTCACCGACGTGACCGAGGCGTTCCGCGGCGGCGGCTTCGGGCTGTTCGCGCGGGTGGCGGCGGCGGGCGATGGTGTTGTCCGCGCGATCGCGGCACCAGGCGCCGGCGGCAGGCCGCGCTCGTTCTTTGACAAGCAGAACGAGTGGGCGCGCGCCGAGGGCGCGGCGGGCCTCGGCTACATCACGTTTGAGGCCAGCGAGAATGGCGAGGCGGGCGAGGACGGCGCCGTGGTCGCGCGCGGTCCGATCGCCCGCAACCTCGAGCCCGAGCGCTCCGAGGCGATCCGTGTCGCCTGCGGGGTGCAGCCGGGCGATGCGGTGTTCTTCGCCGCCGGTCAGCGCGAGGCGACCCAAAAATTCTCCGGCCTGGTTCGCACCCGTCTTGGCGAGGAGCTCGGCCTGATCGAGCGTGACGCGT
Source organism: uncultured Acetobacteraceae bacterium (assembly GCA_964246135.1). Taxonomy (GTDB): domain Bacteria; phylum Pseudomonadota; class Alphaproteobacteria; order Acetobacterales; family Acetobacteraceae; genus CAXTPV01. The sequence continues at coordinate 2,148 of CAXTPV010000316.1, forward strand.
TCCGCTTCTGCTGGATCGTCGATTTCCCGATGTACGAGCGCGACGAGGAGACCGGCCGGATCGACTTCAGCCACAACCCGTTCAGCATGCCCCAGGGCGGCCTCGACGCGCTCGACGGCGATCCGCTGGCGATCAAGGCCTGGCAGTACGACATCGTCTGCAACGGCATCGAGCTGTCGTCGGGCGCGATCCGCAACCATCGTCCCGACATCATGGTGCGCGCGTTCGCGATTGCCGGCTATGGCGAGGACGAGGTGGAGGCGCGGTTCGGCGGCATGCTGAACGCGTTCCGCTACGGCGCGCCGCCGCATGGCGGCTCGGCGCCCGGGATCGACCGCATCGTCATGCTGCTGGCCGACGAGCCCAACATACGCGAAGTGATCCTGTTTCCGCTCAGCCAGGGCGGCGAGGACCTGATGATGGGGGCGCCGGCGCCGGTCTCGGACGCCCGCCTCCGCGAGCTGTCGCTCCGGGTCGCGACCCCGCCGAAGCGGCCATGAGCGCGATGCGGCGGCGCCTGCTCGCGGCCTCCGTCCTGCTCGCCCTCCCGGTCGCGCCGGCGCGGGCCGCGATCTCGCTCGCGCCGCACCGGGCGGTCTACGAC
>CAXTPV010000317.1:0-2728 GCA_964246135.1 uncultured Acetobacteraceae bacterium
GGTCGGTGCCGGCCCGCGATCGGGGCCGGAGGGTCCGGCGTCGCTCATCGTGGCTGGCGTCCTCGCATCAATGGGTTGCATAGCGCAGCGACGGCCGGGGTGGAAATCCGCGCGGCCGAGCGAGCCCGACCGACGGGTGCGGATTCATGGCCAGCTCGCCTCCGGGGGCAGGCTCATCAGGATCGCCTCGATGTTGCCGCCGGTCTTGAGACCAAACAGGGTGCCGCGGTCATACAGCAGGTTGAACTCGACATAGCGTCCGCGTCGCACCAGCTGGCGCTGCCGCTCGGCGGCGCCGAACGGCGTCGCGTGGCGGCGGCGGACGATCTCGGGGTAGCTGTCGAGGAAGGCGCGGCCGACATCGCGGGGGAACGCCCACTCGGCGTCGATGTCGGCGGTCACGTGGTGGTCGTAGAAGATGCCGCCGACGCCTCGGGTCTCGCCGCGATGGGGCAGGAAGAAGTAGCGGTCGCACCACTCGGAGAACCGCGGGTAGTACTCGGGATCGTGGCGGTCGCAGGCGGCGCGGAGTGCCGCGTGGAAGGCGTCGCGGTCGGCTTTCGCCGCCTCGGTGCCGGGCAGCATCGGGGTGAGATCGCCGCCGCCGCCGAACCAGCCATGGGTGGTGATCAGCAGGCGGGTGTTCATGTGGGCGGTGGGCGCCCAAGGATTGCGCGGATGCGCGACCAGGCTGATGCCGGACGCCCAGAAGCGCGGGTCCTCGGCGGCGCCCGGGATGGCGGCGGCGAATTCCGGCGCGAACGCGCCCTCGACGGTCGAGACGTTGACGCCCACCTTCTCGAACACCGCGCCGTGCATCAGCGCCATGACGCCGCCGCCGCCCTCGGCGCCGTGCTCGTCGGGACGGATCCAGGATTTGCGCACGAAGGTGGCGTCCGAGCCCGCCTCGCGCTCGATCGCCTCGAAGCTGGCGCAGAGTGCGTCGCGCAGGTGCTCGAACCAGGCCCGCGCCGGGGCGCGCAGGCGGTCATGCGGGATGGTGCTGGTCACGCCGACGACGTTCCCGCGCGCGCCACGATCCGTAAAGAGGCGCTTGACAACGCGAAAGCGCCAAACTTGAAAATGCTTTGCGAATTCAAGTTCGGGTTCCGCCTGTTTTCAACGGGTTGGAGGCAGGTCGTCCAGTTAATGGCGCTCGCTCCATTTTTTTGGCCGATGGCGGAGCGGCTGATTGCCGGACCCGAACCGCCTCGATCTCGGCGGGATCCAGCAGGCGCGCGTCGATCGCCATCCGGTCCGCGGCGGGATCGGTCGCGACCCGGTGGGTGACGCCGCCGCAACCGCGGCGGCGATGGAGCGCGAGGCGGCGCCTGCCCAGGCATGGGACGCGGTGGCGCCGGGTCGCGGGCCAGGCGCACCCCGTCCGGCGGGTCATAAGCCCAGAGCGTGCAGAGGCAACGGCAGACAGAGCAGTGGCACTGGTCGAGGCTGGCGGGCGTGATTGCGACCTCGATGCGGATGGCACCACAGTGGCATGATGCTTCCAGCATGTCGTGTTCCCGATGCTCGCGCCGGCCGCCGATGAGGTCGCTCGCGATGCCCATCCTGCGGGTGGTGTCGGGCAATGTCCTAGAGATGTACGATTTCATCGTGTTCGGCTTCTACGCCGGGGCGATCGGCCATGCCTTCTTTCCGGCTTCGAGCGGGTTGGTGTCGCTGCTGGCGAGCTTCGCCACGTTCGCGGCAAGCTTCCTGATGCGGCCGCTGGGCGCGCTGGTGCTCGGACCCTATCTCGACCGGCATGGCCGCAAGGCCGGGCTGATGCTGACGCTGGGGCTGATGGCGGCGGGCAGCGTCGCCATCGCGTTGATGCCGCCTTATGCCGCGATCGGCCTGGTCGCGCCGGTCGCCGTGGTCGCGGCACGGCTGCTGCAGGGCTTCTCGGCCGGGGTCGAGCTCGGCGGGGTGTCGATCTACCTGGCCGAGATCGCGCCACCGGGGCGGCGCGGCCTGGTCACCGCGTTCCAGTCGGCGAGCCAGCAGGTCGCGGTGGTGTTCGCGTCGGGGCTCGGCGTGGTGCTGGACCGGACGCTGATGCCGGCGCAAATGCACGACTGGGGCTGGCGGCTGCCGCTGCTGGCCGGCTGCGCCATCGTGCCGCTGCTGCTGGTGCTGCGCCGGCGGCTCGACGAGACGCCCGATTTCGCCGCGAGGCGCGCGCGCCGGCGCCCGGAGCCGCTCGGCGCGACGCTGGCGGCGCATGCGGGGACCATCCTGACCGGGATCGGGCTGGTGAGCACGACGACGGTGTCGTTCTACCTGATCGCGGTCTACACGCCGACCTTCGGCGCCCGCGTGCTGCATCTGGCACCGCTGGCGGGGTTCGTAACGACACTGGCGGTGGGGCTGCTCAACCTGGTGATGCTGCCGCTGGGCGGCGCGCTGTCGGACCGGGTCGGCCGGCACAAGGTGCTGCTGGCGGCGGCGTCCGGGTTGCTGATCCTGCCCTATCCGCTGCTGTCCTGGGTGGTGGGGGCGCCGTCGTTCGGCCGGCTGCTCGCGTCCGAGCTCGCGCTGGCGCTGCTCTACGCGCTCTACAACGGCGCGATGGTGGCGCATCTCGCCGAGATCGTGCCGCCCGAGGCGCGGGTCGCCTGTTTCTCGCTGTCCTACAGCCTGGCGGCGGCGCTGTTCGGCGGCATGACGCCGTTCGTCGCCACGGTGCTGATCCACGCGACGGGCGACCGCGCGATCCCGGGGCTGTGGG
>CAXTPV010000318.1:0-2719 GCA_964246135.1 uncultured Acetobacteraceae bacterium
GCGATACGCCGCACCAGCGCCGCCAGATGGTCGCGCAGGGCGGCGATGCCGTCGCCGCGCCGGGCGCTGACGCCGAGCAGGCCGGGCGGTGCCGGTTCGAGATCGACCTTGTTGACGACGATGAGCTGACGGGAGTCGGCGGGCGGCATCGGCGAGGTGCCGGCGGCGACGACCCGCAGCACGAGGTCGGCGGCGTCGATCGCGGCTTCGGCCCGGCGCACGCCTTCGGCCTCGATGCTGTCTGCGGTGTCGCGCAGGCCGGCGGTGTCGACCAGGGTGATGGGGATGCCGGCGATGACGATCCGCGCCTCCAGCCGGTCGCGCGTGGTGCCGGGCGCGGCCGCGACGATCGCGACGTCGCGGCCGGCGAGAACATTGACCAGGCTCGACTTGCCGACGTTCGGCGCGCCGGCGACCACCATGGTGAGGCCGGTGCGGAGCTTCTCGCCCTGGGCGCCATCGGCGAGATGGGCGGCGAGTTCATGCGCCAGGGCGCCGGCGCCGTCGGCGATGCCGTCCGCTCCGGTATCGGCCTCGTCGGGGAAGTCGATCCTGGCCTCCTGCCAGGCGAGCAGGACGCGCAGCCGGGCCGACCAGTCATCGTAGATGCGGCTGAGCGCGCCGTCGGCCTGGGCGAGCGCCTGCCGGCGCTGCGTCTCGGTGTCGGCGTCGATCAGGTCGGCGAGCCCCTCGGCCTCGATCAGGTCGATGCGGCCGGCGAGGAACGCGCGGCGGGTGAACTCGCCGGGCTCGGCCGGGCGGCCGCCGGCGCGGCGGAGCGTCTCGGCGACGATGTCGAGCACCGCCGGACCGCCATGCAAATGCAGCTCGGCGCTATCCTCGCCGCTGAAGCTGCCGGGGCCGGGCAGCCAGAGCACGATGCCATGATCGAGCACGGTGCCCTCGGCGTCGCGCAGCGTGCGGTAGGCGGCGTGGCGCGGCTTCGGCCTGGCGCCCGCCATCGCGTCGAGCATCGGACCGGCGCCGGGGCCGCTGATCCGCATGATCGCGATGCCGGCGCGTCCCGGCGCGGTCGCGAGCGCGAAGATGGTGTCGGCCGAACCTGTCACGCGGCCGGTGCCCGTCCCATTGTCGATGCGGCGATGGTGATTGGGAGGCCGTCTTGAGCGCCAACATGCTTGCCCACGAGAAATCGCCCTATTTGCTGCAGCACGCGGACAACCCGGTGCACTGGCGGCCCTGGGGCCAGGCGGCGCTGGCCGAAGCGGCGGCGCTCGACCGCCCGCTGCTGATCTCGGTCGGCTACGCGGCCTGCCACTGGTGCCACGTGATGGCGCACGAATCGTTCGAGGATGTGGAGACGGCGGCGCTGATGAACCAGGCGTTCGTCAGCATCAAGATCGACCGCGAGGAACGCCCCGACATCGACCACCTGTTGATGTCGGCGCTGCACGCGCTCGGCGAGCAGGGCGGCTGGCCGCTGACGATGTTCGCCTCCCCCGACGGCCGCCCGTTCTGGGGCGGCACCTATTTTCCGCCCGAGCCGCGCTGGGGACGGCCGTCGTTCCGGCAGGTGCTGCGCGCGGTCGCCGCCGCCTACGCCGCGCGCGACCCGTCGCTCGCGACCAACGCCGACGGCACCGCGCGAACGCTGGCGGAGGTGTCGGCGCCGCGTCCGGGACGCTGGGCCGAGGGCGTGACCGCCGACGTGACGGGCAGGCTGCTCGGCATGGTGGATGCGCAACAGGGTGGGCTGCGCGGCACGCCCAAGTTCCCGAACGCGCCGGTGTTCGCGCTGCTGTGGCAATGGCATGCCGCCACCGGCGACGCGCTTTCGGGGCGGGCGGTGCATGACCTGCTCCAGGCCATGTCGCAGGGGGGCATCTATGACCATCTCGGCGGCGGCTATGCACGCTACGCGACCGATTCCGAGTGGCTGGTGCCGCATTTCGAGAAGATGCTCTACGACAACGCGCAAATCCTGGACCTGCTGGCGCTGGCCCACGCAAGCGCGCCCTCCGCGCTGTATGCGGCGCGCGCGGCCGAGACCGTGAGCTGGCTCGAACGCGACATGCTGAGCGAAGGGGCGCTGTCGGCCTCCGAGGATGCGGACAGCGAGGGCGAGGAGGGCAGGTTCTATGTCTGGACACGCGCCGAGATCGCGGACGTGCTGGGCGAGGCGGACGCGGCTCGCTTCGCGCGATCCTATGAGGTGACCGAAGCGGGCAACTGGGAGGGGCGGATCATCCTGCGCCGCCTCGCCTTGCCCGGCGCGGAGAAGGACGAGGCGGCGCTGGACGGGATGCGCCGCCGCCTGCTCGAGCGGCGCGGCTCGCGGGTGCGTCCTGGGCGCGACGACAAAATCCTCGCCGACTGGAACGGGCTCGCGATCGGGGCGCTCTGCCGCGCCGCCGCGGTGTTCGGGCGTCCGGACTGGTTGCGGCTTGCGCGCGGCGTGCACGCGTCGGTGCTCTTCCGGCTGGGGCGCACGGATGGGCGGGTCGATCACGCCTGGCGGGACGGCGTGGTGACCGCGCGCGGCCTGCTCGACGACCAGGCGGCGATGGCACGCGCGGCGCTGGCGCTGTTCGAGGCGACCGGCGAGGCCGCCTATCTCGACCAGGCGAACGCGCTGGCCGACGCGGCGCTCGCCTGGTTCGGCGACGGCGACGGCGGCGTGTTCATGACCGCGTCCGATGCCGGCGAGGCCGCCCTGCCGCGACCGCGACAGGCGCAGGATGGGCCGTCGCCCTCGGGC
>CAXTPV010000319.1:0-2686 GCA_964246135.1 uncultured Acetobacteraceae bacterium
CCGCTTGTCCCCGCCCGATCCGCGCGCGGCGTTCAGGATCAGCCGTGCCGGCCCCTGGAATTGCAGCACGCCCTCCTGGCTCGCGAGGAAGTAGCCCTGTGCGTCGAGCACGCCGAACGGCCCCTCTATGTGCACCCAGCGCCGGGAGGCGTCGACGCTGCGGCGGACATCGATCGTGGCCTCGCGTCCGGTCAGGAAGGTGCCGTCGGCGCGGTAGAGGACGACATGGCCGGAGAGATCCAGCATCTCGGCCCGCGGCAGGTAGACCCCGCGGTCGGCGCTGCACATCATCCAGGGTCCGGAGGCCGGCGTGATGTCGGCCTTCGGTTCGGTGAGGTTGACCTGGTCGGGGCTTACCTGGCGCGCGGCGGTGGCGGTGATCGTGTATGGGCGGTCGCGGGCGTCGATGCCGTTGTAGCGCGGCCCGATCATCAGGCCGGTGCTGGCGCGCACGCTCGACGCGTCGCGCAGCGCCACCCTTCCGGCACGCATCGAGCGGTCGAGCTCGGGCCAGAGCGCCACCGTTCCGAGCAGCAGGATCGCGCAGAGCGGCAGCACCAGCTTCGACCAGCGGACCAGCAGCGCCCGCCGCGCGATCCTCGACGCGTTCGGCGGCTCGCGCCGCCGCGGTTCGTCAAACGACACCCGTCGCGCATCGGCGAGGTGACGCGCGACCTGGTCCGGGGTCGGCGGCGGGTTCATGCGAGGCCGGCGCGCAGCAGGTCGTGCACGTGCAGGATGCCGATCGGGGTGCGCCCGGCATCGACCACGAACAGGCTGGTGACCGGCCGGTGTCCGGCGTTCATCACGTGCAGCGCCTCGGCCGCCAGCCGCTCGGGCGCGATAGTGCGTGGCGACCGCGTCATCACCTCGCCCGCGGTCAGGGTGCGGAGATCGCGGTCGAGCGCGCGCCGAAGATCGCCATCGGTGACGACCCCCTCCAGCTGCCCCGCCGCGTCGACGATGCCGAGGCAGCCGAACGCCTTGCGGGTCATCAGCACGACGGCGTCGAGCAACATCATGCCGGCGGTCGCGAGCGGCATCGCCTCGCCGTCATGCATCAGGTCCCGCACCAGGCGAAGTCGCTGGCCGAGGCGGCCACCGGGGTGGAAATTGCCGAAATCGCTGGCGGTGAAGCCGCGCCGCCGCAGCAGCGTCACCGCCAGCGCGTCGCCGAGCGCCATCTGCATGGTGGTGCTGGTGGTCGGCGCGAGGCCCATCGGGCAGGCTTCCGCCGCCTCGGGCAGCACAAGCGCGATATCGGACGCGCAGGCGAGCGTCGAACGCGCGTGCCCGGTCATCGCAACCAAGGTGAGGCCGAGGCGGCGCGCATGGGCGAGCAAATCGGCGAACTCCGCCGTCTCGCCGGAATTGGAGATCGCGAACAGGAGGTCGCCACGCACCACCATGCCGAGGTCTCCGTGCGAGGCCTCGGCGGGGTGGACGAACATCGACGGCGTGCCGGTCGAGGCGAACGTCGCGGCCACCTTGCGCCCGACATGGCCTGACTTGCCGATGCCCGACACCACGACCCGGCCGCCCGCGTCGGCGATGGCGTCGACCGCCTGGCCGAACGCCTCCCCCAGCGTCCCCTCCAGCGCCTCGCCGAGACGTTCGAGCCCGGCCGCTTCGGTCCGGAACACCTCGCGGGCGCCAACCAGCTCGATCAGCCGGGACGAACCACCCGGAGCGCGCCGCATGCCGGCATCCTCGCCGGAAAGCTGGCCCGCAGGCAGAGGGCCGGTCATCCTCTCGGTGTCCTTCCCTGTTCTCGCAATGGGCCCTGTTCTCGCAATGGGCCCTGTTCTCGCAATGGGCCCTGTTCTCGCAATGGGATACCACCTGACTGTATGGGCAGCGTCATCTGGCGGGTCAATCAGACCCGGCCCGCTGACTGGACGCGAACCCCGACCGGGCGGCCAAACCGCGTGTCAGTGCGCGAATATGTCGGGTTCCTCGTAGCCGAGCAGGTCAAGCCGGGCGCGAGCGGGCAGGAACTCGTAGCACGCCATCGCAAGGTCGAGCCTCGCTTCGCGCACCAGCAGCGCCTCGAGCCTGGCCCAGAGCGCATGCAAATGCAGCACGTCGGACGCGGCGTAGGCGACCTGCTCGGGCGTCAGCTCGGCGGCACCCCAGTCCGATGTCTGCTGCTGCTTGCTGATGTCGACGCCGAGCAGGTCCCGGCACAGCTCGCGCAATCCGTGCCGTTCGGTGAACGTGCGCACCAGCTTGGCCGCGATCTTGGTGCAGCGCACCGGCGCCACCTCGATCCCGAACGTATGCTGCAGCATCGCCACGTCGAAGCGTGCGAAGTGCATCAGCTTGACGACCGACCGGTCGGCCAGCAGTGCTGCCAGTTTGGGCGCGTCGGCGCCGCGTCCGCCGAGCCGTGTCGGCACCACCTGCACGAGGTGGGCGGTGCCGTCGCCGGCCGATAGCTGCACCAGACAGAGCCGGTCACGATGCGGGTTAAGGCCCATCGCCTCGGTGTCGACAGCGACAGAGCCCGCGAACGACACGTCGTCGGCGAGGTCGTGACGGTGCAGCCTGATCGACGGCGCGCCCATGTTTGATATCACCTCAGGCGGCGCGTCCGGTCCCGCCTACGAGGATCAACCCCGCCGATCATGGTGCCCAGGAGAAGACTCGAACTTCCACGACCTTGCGGCCACAGGTACCTGAAACC
>CAXTPV010000320.1:0-2686 GCA_964246135.1 uncultured Acetobacteraceae bacterium
GCCCTACACCGCCGACCTGCTGCTCAACATCCGCCTGCTGACCGACAAGGATCTGAGCCGGAGCTGGGTCGGCGTCGATCTCGGCGTGCTCGGCCCGGGCGCCCAGGGCCAGCAGGTGCAGAACGGCTTTCACAACATCATCGGCGACACCCCGAACAAGGGCTGGAATTCGCAGTTGCCGAACTCGCCGGTGTTCCAGGTGGTGGCCGGCCGGGTGTGGCGCCTCCCGGTGCTGCGGATGTACGGCCTGTCCGCCGACGTGCTGCCGCAGGCGAGCGGCGAGGCGGGCAGCCTGCGCGACGCGGTGCTGCTCGGCGGCCAGGTGCGTCTCGGCCAGGGCCTGACCGCCGATTACGGCGTGCCGCGGATCGATCCCGGCATGACCGGGGGCGACGCCTATGTCCGGGTGCGGCCGGTCAGCTGGTACGTGTTCGGCGGCGTCGACGGGCAGGCGGTGGCCTTCGACGAGACGATCGACGGCAGCACCTTCCGCTCGACCAGCGCGCACGCCGACCGCATCTGGGACGTGGGCGAAATGGAGGCCGGCGCCGCGATCATCTATCGCGGCGTGCGGCTGTCCTACTCGCAGACCTGGCAGACGCAGGAGTTCCGCGGCGCCCGCAGCGGCCTGTTCAACTTCGGCTCGGCCGCACTGTCGTTTAAGTTCTGATGCCCCAGCTTCCGATACGGCTGGGCTGCCAGCTCCGGCGACAGGGTATGGATCATCGATGCTGATCACCAGCCGACAGGGGCACGAGATCCCCTGGTCCGAAACGACTCCGCAAACCCTCCTGCGGGCACGGCCCCGACGCCGCGCGCTGCTCGCTTCCGGCGCCGGCCTGCTCACGGCGCTGGCGTCGGGCGCCCGCGCCGACGCGCCGGTCGATCCGCGCTACCCGCCCGGGCGCAAGCTCACCGCCAAGGCCGACGCCACCGACTACAACAATTTCTACGAGTTCGGCGACGACAAGGACATCGCAGGCTTGGCGCAGGCGCTGCGGACGACACCCTGGACGGTCGAGATCGGCGGCATGGTCCACGCCGGCCGCACCATCGCGCTCGACGACCTGATCCGGACGATGCCGATCGAGCAGCGGGTGCTGCGCCATCGCTGCGTCGAGGGCTGGGCGATGACGGTGCCCTGGACCGGCTTTCCGCTCGCGCACCTGCTGGCGCTGGTCGAGCCGCTCGGCGCGGCGAAATACGTGGCGTTCACATCGGCATCGCAGCCCGACGTGATGCCCGGCCTCGGCACGCCCTACTATCCCTGGCCCTACACCGAGGGCCTGGCGCTCGACGAGGCCAACCACGACCTCGCCTTCATGGCGACCGGCATGTACGGCGGCCCGCTCGCCAAACAGGACGGCGCGCCGATCCGGCTGCTGGTGCCGTGGAAATACGGCTTCAAATCCGCGAAATCGATCACCCGCATCACGCTCACCGACCAGCGTCCGACCACCTTCTGGGAGGCGCTGGGCCCTGGCGAGTACGGGTTCTGGGCCAACGTGAACCCCGCCATCGCGCATCCGCGCTGGAGCCAGGCGACCGAGCGCCTGCTAGGCTCGGGCGAGATCGTGCCGACGCAGATCTACAACGGCTACGGCGCGTCCGTGGCCTCGCTCTATGCCGGCCGGCAAGGGGAGACATTGTTCCGGTGACCGCATCGCGCATCCTGGCCATGATCGCCGCCGGCCTGCTGGTCGCGGGCTTCGCGCTCGCGACGCTGATGCCGCCCGACCTGCCGCTCGGCCAGGCGCTGCTCGGGCTCGACCACGCGAGCCTCGCCTCGCTGCACGCGCTGGTCGTCCAACACGCCTCGGCCGACATCTGGCAAATCATCGGCGTGCCAATCCTGCAGCGCCCCGCCTGGATGCTGCCAGTGATGGCCGCCATCATCTTCGGCGGCTTGTCGCTCACCCTACGCCCCCGCGCCGCCGCCCCGACGCGGCGACGCCGGAGCTAGCAGGAAGCGGAAAAGCAAGGCGAGGGCAAGGAAGGCCAGGGGTTTCACCCCTGGACCCCATCAAAGGCGAAGCCTTTGAAATCATTCGTTTTCTCGCCTTAGCGCCGAAGGCTGATCGCATCCCGACGATCTCCAAATGAGAAGTTCGGCGCTGACAGATGAATCGATTTCAAAGGCTTCGCCTTTGATAGGGTCAAGGGGCAACGCCCCTTGCCTTGGCTTCATCTTACTTCCAACCGCGCCGCCATCACCACGTCCCGATGCGCGGCGTCCACGCCGAGCGCCTCGAGGCTGCCGATCGCGACGAACCCCGCCTCCGACACGTCGCCGCCCGCGCGCGGCTCGCCCAAACCCGCCTCGCCGGCGAAGTCGAGCACGGTGTAGTGAAATCGGATGTCGCCGGCCTCGTCCCGGTCGATCACGTCGGCATGGGCGATCAGCCGCAGCGTCCCCGCCCGCATGCCGGTCTCCTCCATCAGCTCGCGCCGTGCCGCGTCCTCGGCGGCCTCGCCGAGGCGCTGGGCGCCGCCCGGAAACGACAGCAGGCCGGCGCGTGGCGCCCGCGCCCGCCTGATCATCAGCACCGTGTCACCGCGCAACAGCACGGTCGCGACGCCGACCAGCGGCCGGGCGGGGTAGCTTCTGGCCGACATCATCCCGCCTCCAGCAGCCGCGCGCCGCCCTCGTAGCCGAACAGCGCCAGCAGGTCGCGCGCCGCCCGCC
>CAXTPV010000321.1:0-2681 GCA_964246135.1 uncultured Acetobacteraceae bacterium
GTCTCGGACGGGGCGTCGGTGCGGGCGCTCAAGGTGCTGCTGATCACGATGCTCGGCCTGCTCGCGGGCGCCGCGATGTCGCATGCGACCGGGCGGGCGCTGCTGCAACGCGGCTCGGTCGAGCCCGGGACCGCGTCGGAGGCGCGGCGTTGAGCCTGCTGCTCGCGTTGCTGTTCGTGCTGGTCGGCGCGACCGGCACCGGCGTCGCGCTGACCAGGACGCCGCGGCGGCAGGTGATCGCGATGGCCGCGAACGGGCTGGCGTTGACGCTGCTTTTGATGGCGTTGCAGGCGCCCGACGTCGCCTTCTCGGAGCTGACGGTCGGCACGGCGGCGGTGCCGCTACTGTTCCTGGTGATCCTGGCCAGCGTCCGGATGGACCGCTCGCCGCGCGATGGCGAGCCATGAGCCGGCGGCTGCGAACCACGCTGTTCCTGCTGGCGGCCTGCTGCCTGCTGCCGGCCTTCGTCCATGTCGGATGGCGTATGCCGGTGTTTGGCAGCCATCCGCTGCCCTACGGCGACGCCATCAACGCGGTCGCGACGCGCGAGCGGCATGTCACCAACATGGTAAGCGCGGTGAACTTCGATTATCGCGGCTTCGACACGCTCGGCGAGGAGTTCATGCTGCTGTGCGCCGTCACCGGCACCACGGTGCTGCTGCGCGGCACCAGGGGCGAGCAGCTCGATGCGAGGCCCGGCATCGTCGATCGGCGGCCGATCGTGGCGCGAAGCGACGCCGTCGTGCTGATCACCCGCGCGCTCGGCGGGGTGGTGGTGCTGTTCGGGGCCTATGTCGCGCTGCACGCGATGACGACGCCGGGCGGTGGCTTCCAGGGCGGGGTGATCGCGGCCACCGGCGCGCTGATGCTGTTTCTCGGCGAGGGCTATCGGGGCTGGCGCCGGCTGGTGCGATCGGAAGCGATGGACGCGAGCGAGGGCGCGGGCGCGGTGCTTTACGCGCTCTGCGGCTTCGCCTCGATGATCGCGGGGACGCCGTTCCTGCACAACATCCTGCCGCTCGGGCAGCCGCGCGACCTGTTCTCGGGCGGCCTGATGCTGGTCGAGAACGCCGGCGTCGGGTTCGCGGTGGCTGGCGGCTTTGCCGTGCTGTTCATCGAGTTCCTGGAAGAGACCCGGGCGATGCGATCCGACGGCGACGGCGCGTGAGCGCGGTCTCGCTGCTGCCCTGGGCGGTGGCGGCGTGGCTGCTGGCGATCGGCCTCTACGGCATCGTCACCAGCCGTCACTACGTGCACCTGATCGGCTGCCTCTCGGTGGTGCAGGCCTCGACCTACGTGCTGCTGCTCGCCGCCGGCTATCGCTGGGGGGCCGGGCCGCCGATCTTCTACAGCCACAAGCCGGGGACGCCGGCGGTCGATCCGGTGGTGCAGGCGCTGGTGCTGACCGACATCGTGATCGGCGCCACCGTGACCGCGCTGCTGCTGGCGCTGGCGCTGCAGCTGCACAAGCGGCGCGGCACGCTGGACCCGGAGGCGCTGCGGTTGATGCGGCGATGAGCGGCCTTTGGGACGTTCGTTTGTGAGCGGCCTTTGGGACGTTCGTTTGAGCGGCCTTTGGCCGACGCAGCGATGATCCACGAGCTGCCGCCGCTGGTGGTCGCGGTGCCGCTGACGGCCGCGGGGGTGCTGCTGGTGCTGAGCCGCGTCTTGCCCGCCCGTGCCGCGGACGTGATCGCGGTGCTGGTGGCGGTCGCCTGCGCCTGCGCCTGCCTCGCGATGGCGCGCGCGGCCTTCGCCCACGGGCCGATCGTCTACTGGTTCGGCGGCTGGGCGCCTCGGCATGGCCAGGTGCTCGGGATCGGCTTCGTGGTGGACGCGGTCGGCGCGTCGCTCGCCTGCTTCGTGGCGCTGCTGTTCGCGTCGACGCTGGTGTTCGCCTGGGGGTTCTTTGACCGCACGCACGCGCATTTCCAGGTGCTGATGCTGCTGTTCATGGCCGGAATGATCGGCTTCTGCCTCACCCACGATCTGTTCAACCTGTTCGTCTGGTTCGAGGTGATGAGTGTCGCCGGGTTCGCGCTGACCGGCTACCAGCTGCGCACCGACGCGCTCGAGGGCGCGCTCAACTTCACCGTCATCAACACCATCGGCAGCTACCTGATCCTCGGCGGCATCGGGCTGATCTACGCCCGCCTCGGCGCGCTCGACTTCGCCGCGCTCGAGCGCGGCGTCGCCTCGGCGCCGAACGCCCCGGTGGTGACCGCCTCGTTCGCGCTGCTGGCGTCCGGCCTGCTGATCAAGGGCGCGCAGGTGCCGTTCCAGTTCTGGCTCGCCGACGCCCATGGCGTGGCGCCGAGCCCGGTGTCGGTGATCTTCTCGGGCGCGATGGTGTCGATCGGGGTGTTCGGGGTGGCGCGGCTGCTGTGGACGGTGTTCGCGCCGTCGTCGGAGGTGCAGCACGTGACGCACACACTGCTGCTGGGCATGGGGGCCGCGAGCGCCGTGCTCGGCGGGGTGATGGCGCTGCTGCAGCGTCAGATCAAGCGGATGCTCGCCTTCTCCACCATCTCGCATGTCGGCATCATGGTGATCGGGCTGGCGCTGCTCAGCCATGACGGGCTCGCGGGGATGCTGGTCTACCTGGTCGGGCATGGGCTGGTGAAGAGCGCGCTGTTCATGGTCGCCGGCATCCTGCTCGCGACCTGCGGCGGCATCGACGA
>CAXTPV010000322.1:0-2680 GCA_964246135.1 uncultured Acetobacteraceae bacterium
CCGGCCGAGCGGTGACGCTGGTGTCGGCACCGGCAGCGGCGCTGTTCGCGGGTTGCCTCGCCTGGCGCGCCCTGATGGCGCAGGCCAGGGCCGCCTTCCCGAAGGCCAGGTTCATCGACCTGCTCGACTGCGCCGACGCGCCTGGCCGCGCGCTGGAGGCCCTCCGTCTTGGCCAGCGTCACCTCGTGCTGCTGACGGGCAGCCCAGGACACGTTGACGTAACGAAACGCGCCCGCATTGTTGGCGCGACGGTCTGGCCGGCGCGGCCGCCCTGCCTTGACCTCTCGGAACCGGGAGCGGCACGCGCGCTGTCATCCTGGCTTGATGCCTCGCGGCGATGACAAGACCGCCATCGCGCGGTAGGAGTCCGCCCAGTCCATTGGCTGCCGGAGAGCCCACCATGTCGATCACGCCGCGCGTGAAGGAAATCCTGAGCTGGTACGAGAGCGACAACCCGGGCACCAAGGGCCGGCTCGCGTGGATGATGATGCAGGGCAAGCTCGCCGGCACCGGCAAGCTGGTGATCCTACCGGTCGACCAGGGCTTCGAGCACGGCCCGGCCCGCTCGTTCGCGCCGAACCCGGCCGCCTATGATCCCCGCTACCACTTCGAGCTCGCGATCGAGGCCGGGCTCAACGCCTACGCGGCGCCGCTCGGCATGCTGGAGGCGGGTGCCGCCACCTATGCCGGCCAAATCCCGACGATCCTCAAGATGAACTCGTCGAACTCGCTCGCGACCACCAAGGACCAGGCCGTCACCGGCTCGATCGCCGACGCGCTCCGTCTCGGCTGCGCCGCGATCGGGTTCACCATCTATCCAGGCAGCGAATACGCGTTCGCGCAGATGGAGGAGCTGCGCGAGCTGTCCGAGGAGGCCAAGGCCGCCGGCCTCGCGGTGGTGGTGTGGAGCTACCCGCGCGGGCCGATGCTGGACAAGGCGGGCGAGACCGCGATCGACATCTGCGCCTACGGCGCGCACATGGCGGCCCTGCTCGGCGCCCACATCATCAAGGTCAAGCCGCCCACCGAGCATCTGAGCCTGGAAGCGGCGAAGAAGGTCTATCTCGAGCAGAAGATCGACGTCTCGACGATGCCGGCGCGCATCCGCCACGTCGTCGATGCCTGCTTCGCCGGCCGCCGTATCGTCATCTTCTCGGGCGGCGAGAACGAGGGCACCGAAAAGCTGCTCCACACCATACGCGGCATCGCCGAGGGCGGCGCGTTCGGCTCGATCATCGGACGCAACACCTTCCAGCGACCGCGCGCCGACGCGCTGTCGCTACTGCACGAGATCACCTCGATCTTCGCCGCCGCCGTCTGACCATCACGCCGGCGGGTGCCGTCGATGGCCGATTGCCGGCTCTATCTCGTGAGCCCGCCGGCCATCGAGCCGCGTGAGTTCGCGACCGTTCTCGCCGCCGCCCTCGACGCTGGCGACGTCGCCGCGTTGCAGCTTCGCCTAAAGGCGGCGAGCGACTCGGCGATCCTGAAAGCGGCCGCCGTGCTGCTGCCGGTCTGCGCCGCGCGCGACGTCGCGTTCATCCTCAACGACCGGCCGGATCTGGCGCGGCGCGCCGGCGCCGACGGCGTGCATGTCGGGCGCGACGATCCCGCGATCGGGCAGGCGCGCGGGATCATCGGCGCCGACTGTCAGCTCGGCGTCTCCTGCTATGACAGCCGCGATCGCGCCATGCAGGCCGGCGAGGCCGGCGCCGACTACGTGGCGTTCGGGTCGTTCTACCCGAGCCCGACCAAGGACACCGCGATCCGCGCCGACATCGGCCTTCTCTCCTGGTGGTCGGAGCTGATGGAGCTGCCGGTGGTCGCGATCGGCGGCATCAACGCATCCAACTGCGCGCCCCTGGTCCGGGCCGGTGCCGACTTTCTCGCCGTGGTGAGCGCGGTGTGGGACCATCCCGAGGGGCCGGGCGCCGGCGTGCGGGCGATGAACGCCGCCATCAGCCGCGCTCGCGACGAAAGCTGACCCTGGTGCCCGCCGGGGGAGTCGAACCCCCACGCCATCCGGCCGCGGATTTTAAGTCCGCTGCGTCTACCATTCCGCCAGGCGGGCGCGGGCGGGCTCTACCCCACCCGAAGCAGTCCCGCACCATGTTGTTTGAGCCAGGCCTCGGCCTCGGCCTCGTGCGGCGTCAACTCGCGCACCAGCGCCCAGAACGCCGGCTTGTGGTCCATGTGCCGGAGATGCGCGAGTTCGTGCGCCACGACGTAGTGCTGCACCGGTTCCGGTGCCATCACCAGCCGCCAGTTGAACATCAGGGTACCGGACGCGCTGCAGCTGCCCCAGCGGGTGCGGACATCCTTGACCGAGATGCGTCGCGGCCGCAGCCCGGCCTCGGACCCGATCGCCTCGACCAGGCGGGTAAGGCGACGCCGCGCCTCGTGCCGAAGCAGGTCGCCGACCCGTCGCCGCAGGAACTCCACGCCGCCGCAGACCACGATGCTCGATCCCTCGAGCCAGGCGCCGCCGCGCCGCTCCGGCTCGTGCCGGATCGGATGCGGCACGTCGCCGATCGGGATGGCGCCGCCGGCGGCGATCAGGACCGGTGGCGGCAGCGCCAGCAGACGCGCCTTGATCCAGCCGGCGTGTTCGCGCACCAGCGCCAGCCCCTTCTCGCGGCTGGCGCGCGGCGGCAGCGTCACCACGATGGCGCCGGTCGAT
>CAXTPV010000323.1:0-2672 GCA_964246135.1 uncultured Acetobacteraceae bacterium
CCTCGGCGAACGCCTTCACCCCCGCCTTGGCGACGTTGTAGGCCGGATCGCCGGGCGGCGTGGTGATGCCCTGCTTCGAGCCGGTGATCACCACCAGGCCGGGCGTGCCCTGCCCGATCATCCCCGGCAGCAGCGCCTGCACGCTGTGCACCACCCCGTGCAGGTTCACGTCCAGCACCCGGTCCCAGGCCGCGTCCGGCCCCAGGACGTCGCTGCCCGGCTGCACCCCGGCGTTTGCCATCAGCACGTCGATCCGCCCGAACGCGTCCCGCGCCTCCCCCGCCAGCGCGCGCGCGCTCTCGCGCGACGCGACGTCGGTCGCGATCGCCCGCACCGCGGCCACCCCTCGCGGCGAGGCCGAAGCGACCGCCGCGGCGGCAGCCTCAAGCCGCGCCCCCGCGACGTCGGCGATCACCACCGACAGCCCCATCCCCGCGAACCGCCGGCAGCAGGCAAGCCCGATCCCCGACGCGCCACCGGTGACCACCGCCACGTTCCCCGATCTCAGCGCATCGAGGTCCATGCCACCTCCCCTGCCGCCGCCCTCAGTGATCGGTCCACCCCGTGTACGACCCCACATTCGCCCGCGTGATCAGCTTGGGCGTCATCAGCGTGACCTTCTGTGCCGGCTTCTGTCCGGCCAGGATCGCGACGCCCTGCTTCAGCGCAAGTTGCCCCATCGTGTAGGGGTCCTGGCTGGCGGACGCCTGGATCGAGCTGCCCTCCTGCCTTAACGCCGCCACGATGTCGGGCGCCCCGTCCACCGAGGTGATGACGATGCCGGTCCGGTGCAGCTGCCGGGCCGCGAGATCCGAGCCGATCGCCTGCGGATCGTTGATGGTGAACACCGCGTTGAGGTCGGGATAGCGGATCAGGTAGCCCTGCATCACCGCGAGTCCGCCATCGCGCGAACCCTTCCCGTCCTGGCTGTCGGTGACGATCTTGATCCCCGGATCGCCCGCGAGCGACGCCTTGCACCCCTTGACGCGATCGGTCACGGCGGAGACCTGCGGCCCGTTCTCGATCGCGACCGAACCCTTGCCGCCGATCGCGTGCGCGAGGAAGTCGCAGGACAGCTTGCCGGCCAACACGTTGTCGGTCTCGACCGTGCCGTCCGCCCCGTCGGCGCTGACATCGACCGCGACCACCGCGATCCCGGCCGCCTCCGCCCGCTTGATCGCCGGCAGGATGGCGTGCGGATCGACCGCGTTGATCAGGATCAGGTTCACCCCCGACGCGATGAAGTTGTCGATCTGGGTGAACTGCTTGTTGAGGTCGTAATCGGCCGACAACGAGATGATGCGCGCGTCCGGCGCGACCGCGTGCGCCGCCACCGACGCGCCCTTGGCCAGCGCCACGAAATACGGATTGCCGAGCGACCCCAGCGTGATCCCGACCGCCTGCAGCGGCTTGGCTTCGGCGGTCGCGGCAAGCCCGAGCAGGGCAACGGAGGCGAGCAGCATGGACTTCAGCATCTTGGTCTTCCCAACGGCCCGGTTATGCGTGCCGCGCGGCGTCGGGCCGTTCCCGCCAAGCGGCTTCAATCGAGACCTTAGCAGGCCGTGAAAAAACGCCCAGTGCGCTGCTCGAAGCGTCACGAAGTCTCCAAAAAGCGGGGTCTGGGGCCGCTGGCCCCAGCGGGTCGAGGGCAGCGCCCTCGCCTTGCTGTCTCAGCCGCCCTCAAGTCCGCGCCCCCGGCTGGCGGAACCGGTCGAGCGTCACGGCGCCGATGATCACCAGCCCCTTGACGATGAACTGCCAGATATCCGACACGCCGACCAGCACCAGCCCGTTGGTCAGCACCGCGATGATCAGCGCGCCGACCAGCGTGCCCCAGATCGAGCCGATGCCGCCCACGAACGAGGTGCCGCCGAGAATGACCGCCGCGATCGCGTCGAGCTCGTAGGACTGCCCAAGCTGCAACCCGTTGGCGGCATACAGCCTTGCTGCCGACATCACCCCGCCGAGCCCCGCCAGCACCCCGGCCGCGGCGTAGACGAACATCAGCACCGCGCCGACCCGTATCCCAGCGAGCCTGGCCGCGGCCGGGTTGCCGCCCACCGCGTAGATCCGCACCCCCAGCACCGTCCGCCGCAGGATGAACCAAGACGTTAGCACCACCGCGATCGCGATGATCGCGAGCCACGGCACCACGATCCCCGGCGCCACCGGCACCCCGTCATTGCCGATCCAGGCGAAGTTCAGGCTCGGGTTGAACACCGTGTTGTCGGCGCCCATCAGCCGCGCCAGCCCGCGCACCGCGGTCAGCGTCCCCAGCGTCACGATGAACGGCGGCAGCCCGATCGCGCTGATCAGCCCGCCATTGACCAGCCCGATCGCCAGCCCCGTGGCGAGGCACGCCGGAATCGCGAGCAGCCCCATCCCCGGCAGCAGCGACACGATCAGCGCCGCCATCGCCGACGCCGCCAGCGTCGACCCGACCGAAAGGTCGATGCCGCCGGTCAGGATCACGAACGTCATCCCCGACGCGAGCACGGTGTTGATCGACGCCTGCTGCGCCACGATCGACAGGTTGCGCACCGTCAGGAACCGGTGGCCGCCGAGCAGATGGAACCCGATCGCCAGGATGATCAGCACCGGCAGCATGCCGCCCCCCTGCAGCACGCTCCTGAGCTGCGCCCGACGCCCGCCGGTGCGCGACGCCGGCGGCG
>CAXTPV010000324.1:0-2636 GCA_964246135.1 uncultured Acetobacteraceae bacterium
AGGCCGAGTTCCTGTTCCACGTCTTCGGTGCGCTGGCGCAGTTCGAGCGGTCTCTGATCCAGGAACGGGTCCAGGCTGGGCTCGCCGCTGCTCGGCGTCGCGGACGCCGTGGCGGTCGCCCCGTGGCCATCGATGCCGAGAAGCTCGCCGCAGTGACAGTGGCGCTGGAGGGCGGTGCCACCAAGGCAGCGATCTGCCGCACGTTCGGCCTCAAGCGCAGTACCCTGATCGACTCCCTGGCCCGGATCGGCTGGTCTGCCGGGGTCAGGGATCAGGAGGCGTGAGTGGCGCGACAGCAGCGGTTGAGCGGAACCCAGATTGCGGAGCTGTTCGACCCGCCGACCGAGCAACGCGAGTTGGTGCGGCATTTCACGTTGTCCGCCGAGGACCTCGCAGCAGTCCAGCGCTGCCGCGGTGATCACAACCGTCTCGGCCACGCTCTCATGCGCTGCTACCTGCGCCATCCCGGCCGCGCGCTCCGCGCCGGCGAGCGACCGCCTGCAGCCCTGCTGGCCTTCGTCGCCGAGCAAATCGGCGTCCTGCCGGATGTGACGGACGAGTATCTCGCGGCGGAGCGCAACCGCCAACGCCATGCCGTCGAGTGCCAGGACCAACTCGGGCTTCGCCCATTCGGCAGGCGTGCCGCTGCCGAACTGGTGGACGCCCTCCTGCCGCAGGCGATCGAGAACGACCGGCTTGCCCACCTGGCCGAGCTGGTGACGGAGACGTGCCGGCAACGCCGGATCGTCGTCCCGTCGCCCGCCGGACTCGAACGGTTCTGTGCCAAGCTCGGCCACCAAGGCCGCCGGGAAGTGCATCGCCGGCTAACCAATGGCTTGTCTGCCGAACAGCGCAAGAGCCTCGATGCCTTGGCCGGGCGCCGGGAGGAAACCGGCCAGAGCTGGTTGACCTGGCTGCGGCAGATGCCGCAGGCCGCCAAGCCCGCTGCGATGCTCGGCCTGATCGAGCGCCTGGAGCACGTGCGTGGGATCAGCATCGACCCAGCACGCGGCCATCTCGTCCACCAGGCCCGTCTTGCCCAGCTGGCCCGTGAGGCTGGCCGCACCACGGTGCAGCACGTCGCCGGCTACGAGCGCCAGCGCCGGCACGCGACGCTGGTGGCCATCAGCCTGGACCTCTCCGCCAGCTTGACGGACCAGGCCATCGACCTGTTCGATCGTCTGGTTGGGGCGATGTTCCGCAAGGCCGAGGGACGGCAGGCCCGCGCCTTCCAGGCCGATGCGCGGGCGATCAACGAGAAGGTCCGTCTCTACGCCCGCGTCGGCGCCGCGCTGATCGCCGCCCGCAACGGCGAGCAGGATGCCTATGGCGCCATCGCCTCGGTGATCCCGTGGGAGCGGTTCCGCACGACCGTCGCCGAAGCCGAGGCGCTGGCGCGACCGGAGGAGTTCGACGCTTACCAGAGCCTCGGCGAGCACTACGCCGGCATCCGGCGCTGGTCGCCCGCTTTCCTGGAGGCGTTCGCGTTCGAGGGCGTGCCGGCATCCGCCTCGCTGATGCGTGCCATCGAGGTGCTGCGCGAAGCGAACCGCGCGGGCAAGCCCACCTTGCCCAAGTCCGCGCCGACCGGCTTCGTCCGCCAGCGCTGGGCGGCCTATGTCCTGCCCGGCGGCGCCATCGACCGGCGCCATTACGAGATCTGCGTGCTGTCGGAACTGCGCGACCGGTTGCGCGCCGGCGACGTCTGGGTGAGCGGCAGCCGGCAATACCGCTCCTTCGAGGAGCGGCTGATCTCCAAGCAGACCCTGCAGGACCTGCAGCAGGCCGGCACCCTGCCGGTCGCCGTCGAGGCAGACTTCGAGCGGTTCATCGCCGGCCGGCGCACCGTGCTCGACGCAAGGCTGACCGCGATCAATGCGCAGGCCAGGGCCGGCCTGCTGCCGGATGTGACGATCGACAAGGGCGCGCTGAAGATCGCACCCATCGAGAAGTCGACGCCGCCCGAGGCCGACGCCCTTGCCGCCCGCCTCTACGCTATGCTGCCGCGCATCCGCGTCACCGACCTGCTGGCCGACGTGGCGAGATGGACGCTGTTCCCCGATTGCTTCACCCACCTGCGCACCGGCGAGGTGGCGTCCAACAGCCGCATCCTGATGGCAGGGCTGCTTGCCGACGGTCTCAACCTCGGCCTGACGCGCATGGCCGAGGCGTGCAGCATCGGCAACCTCGGTCAGCTCGCCTGGACGTCCGACTGGCACATCCGCGAGGAGACCTACGCGCTTGCACTGCGGCGCCTGGTCGATCAGCAACAGCGCGAACCCTTCGCGGCGATGTTCGGCAGCGGTACCGCCTCGTCGTCCGACGGCCAGTTCTTCCAGGCCGGCGGCTTCGGCCGTGACGCCAGCCGCCTCAATGCCCATTACGGCCGCAAGCCGGGGTTCAAGGTCTATACCCACCTCTCGGACCGCTACGGGCCATTCTTCACCAAGCTGATCGCGGCGACGGCGAGCGAGGCGCTGCACGTGCTGGACGCGCTGCTCTACCACCAGAGCGAAGTCTCGCCGCGGCGGCACCACACCGATGGCGGGGGCGAGTCCGACCATGTCTTTGCCTTGTGCGCTTTACTCGGCTTCCAGTTCGCGCCGCGCATCC
This sequence comes from uncultured Acetobacteraceae bacterium, assembly GCA_964246135.1. Taxonomy (GTDB): domain Bacteria; phylum Pseudomonadota; class Alphaproteobacteria; order Acetobacterales; family Acetobacteraceae; genus CAXTPV01. Next base: position 2,614 of record CAXTPV010000324.1, read on the forward strand.
CGGACCTGAAGCATCGCCGCCTC
>CAXTPV010000325.1:0-2623 GCA_964246135.1 uncultured Acetobacteraceae bacterium
AAACGAATGGATTTCAAAGGCTCCGCCTTTGATGGGGTTCAAGGGGCCAAGCCCCTTGGCTTCTTGCGGTAGCGCGCACGGGGCCGAGCCGCGCCGCATTGTCGGCAACGATAGCTGGCGGGACAGCGACCTGATCGTGGATGACGTGATGACCGGCGGCGGCGAGTGGCTGGACTATCGGGCGGTGCTGTCCGGGATCGAACTCCGACCGGTCGGGCTGTTCGCGTCGCTGGCGGCGCCGCTGACACGGTGGCAGTTTGAGCGCGTCCATCGCGGCGGAGCTATGATCTGATGATCGACACCTCCGTTATGACCGCTCTGGACGCGGCCTGGACGATACACGCGGCGTTCGCATTGTGAGCGACGCGATCCGGTCATTGACCGAGGAGACCGAGCGGGCGCTGCGCGACGCGTCGGATTTGCGGGCGCTCGACGCGATCCGGGTGGGCGTGCTCGGCAAGTCGGGACGGCTGACCGGGCTGCTGCGCGAGCTCGGGCGGATGTCGCCGGACGAGCGGCGGGAACGCGGGGCGGCGCTGAACGTGCTGCGCGACCGGCTGTCCGGGCTGATCGAGGCGCGGCGCGGCGTGCTGGAGGCGGCGGCGCTTGACGCCCTGCTCGCGGCGGAACGGGTCGATGTGACCCTGCCGCCGCCAGCGGAACCGGCCGGCGTGATCCACCCGGTGAGCCGGGCGATGGAGGAGGTGATCGCGATCTTCGGCGCGATGGGCTTCACCGTCGCCGAGGGCCCGGACATCGAGACCGATTGGCACAATTTCGGCGCGCTCAACATTCCGGACCACCATCCGGCGCGGGCCGACCACGACACCTTCTACCTGCCGGCCGCGCCAGGCTCGAACATGCCGCGGGTGCTGCGGACACACACCTCGCCGGTGCAGGTGCGGACCATGCTGAGCGAGCCGCCGCCGATCCGGATCATCTGTCCGGGGCGGGTGTATCGGGCCGATCATGACGCCACCCACGCGCCGATGTTCCACCAGTGCGAGGGGCTGGTGATCGACCGCGACATCACGCTCGGGCACCTCAAGGGCTGTGTCACCGAGTTCCTACGCGGGTTCTTCGGCATGCCGGAACTGCCGGTACGGTTCCGCGCCAGCTACTTTCCGTTCACCGAGCCCTCGATGGAGGTCGATATCGGCTGGGACCGGCGCAGCGGCGCGCTGGGCCATCAGGCGCCGGGCGGCGACTGGCTCGAGATCCTGGGTTCGGGGATGGTGAACCCGAAGGTCCTGGCCAATTGCGGGCTCGATCCGCGCGAGTGGCAGGGCTTCGCGTTCGGGCTCGGGATCGATCGCGTGGCGATGCTGAAGAACGCGATCTCCGACCTCAGGCCGATGTTCGAGGGCGATGCCCGCTGGCTGCGCCAGCACGGCGCCGATCCTTGGCATCCGGTGAACCTGCACGAGGGGATTTGAGGCGACGTGAAGTTCACCCTGTCCTGGCTGCGGACGCATCTCGACACCGAGGCGACGCTTGGACGTCTCACCGACACGCTGTCGGCGATCGGGCTCGAGGTCGAGGGGGTGGAGAACCGGGGCGCGGCGCTCGCCGGCATCCGGGTCGCGCGCATCCTCGATGCGTCGCCGCATCCCAACGCCGACCGGCTGCGGGTGTGCATGGTCGACACCGGCGCGGGATCGCCGGTGCAGGTGGTCTGCGGCGCGCCGAACGCGCGCGCGGGCCTGCTCACGGTGTTCGCGCCGCCGGGGGCGGTGGTGCCGGCGACCGGCGCCACGCTGAAAATGGGCGAGATACGCGGCGTCGAGAGCCGCGGCATGCTGTGCAGCCTGCGCGAGCTCGGGATCGGCGACGAGCATGACGGGATCGCCGCACTCGACACCGGCGCCGCGCCGGGAACGCCGTTCGCCACGGTGGCCGGGCTCGATGATTCGGTCATCGAGATCGCGGTGACGCCGAACCGGGGCGACGCGCTGTCGGTGCGGGGCGTCGCGCGCGACCTCGCGGCGGCCGGATTGGGGCGGCTGCTGGAGTGGTCGGCGCCAACGGTCGAGGCGCGGTTCCCCTCCCCGCTTGGCTGGGCGATCGAGGACCAGGCGGCCTGCCCGTGGGTGCTGGGGCGCACGGTCCGGTGCTTGCGGAACGGGCCGAGCCCGGCGTGGCTGGCGGCGCGCCTCGCCTCGATCGGGCTGCGCTCGATCAGCGCGCTGGTGGATGTCACCAACTTCTTCACGATCGATCTCGGGCGGCCGCTGCACGTGTTTGACGCCGACCGCATCGGCGGCTCGCTGCTGACGCTGCGGCAGGCGAAGGCCGGTGAGCGCTTCGAGGCGCTGAACGGGCAGATGCTGGCGCTCGAGGTGGGCGACGCGGTGTTCGCGGACGCGGCCGGCGTGCAGTCGCTCGCCGGCATCATGGGCGGCGCGCATACGGGGGTCACGGCGGCGACCACCAGCGTGTTCATCGAGTGCGCGCTGTTCGACCCGGTGCGGATCGCGCGCACCGGGCGGCGGCTGGCACTGCCGAGCGACGCGAGGCAGCGGTTCGAGCGCGGGCTCGATGCGTCGCTGCCGCCGGCGGCACTCGACGCCGCGACCGCGATGATCCTGTCGCTCTGCGGCGGCGAGGCGAGCGAGGCGGTGTC
>CAXTPV010000326.1:0-2615 GCA_964246135.1 uncultured Acetobacteraceae bacterium
AGCGCCACCTCCCGCGCCGGCACGCGCGCCCGCGCCGCGGCACCGACGGCGCGGGCGGCGCGGCCGGGCGGAGGTCACGCAGCGTTGCCGCATCAAGTGTGACGGGATCCATGGTCAGGCGCGCCCTTCCACGCGGGTGAACGGCGCGTTGAGGCGCACGATGGTGAGGTTCAGGTAGGCCGCGAAGCTGACCCATAGCAGGTAGGGCAGCAGCAGGGCGGCGGCGCGCGGCGACCAGTGCCGCAGGCGGATGATCGGCAGCGCGATCGACAGCCACAGCAGGACCACCTCGCCAAGGGCCCAGTCCGGCCGGCGCAGCTTGAAGAACAGGGCGCTCCACAGCACGTTGCAGGCGGCGTTGGCGCCAAACAGCAGCACCGTCTCGCGTCGCTCGGGCACGTCGCGCGCGCCCTCCCAGGCGAGCATGCCGGACCAGGCCGACAGGCCGCCGATCAGCGTCCAGGCCGGCGCGAACGCCCAGCCGGGGGGCTGCCAGCTTGGCTTGCGCAGGCCGAGATACCAGGGCCCGATCGTGGTCAGCGCGCCGCCGGCGGCAAGCACGCCGGCCGCCGTTCCCGCCGCGACGTAGACCGCCCGCCTCATGCCGCGATCAGGCCGGTCAGGTGGGCCATGTTCTTGATGAAGATGCGCAGATGCACCGCGGGCTTGGCGCGCACCAGCTCCTTGGTCATGTAGGCGGTCCAGGTCAGCGACTGCACGTCGGGGTCGCGGCAGATGCTGACGAAGCGCTCGCGGCGGTTGTCGTTGGCATACCAGAAGCGCTGCATCATCCCGAGCACCGCGAACACCTGGCCGTGGGCGCGCATGAAGCGGCGGCGCGCGGTCCGGAGCGCGCGTGCATCGCCGCTCGCGCAGAAGGCGGCGACCGCGTCGGCCGCGAGGTGGCCGCCGAGCATCGCGTAGTAGATGCCCTCGCCGGACGCGGGCGCCACCACGCCGGCGGCGTCGCCCGCCAGCACGACGTCGCGGCCGTTGTCCCAGCGCCGCAGCGGCTTGAGCGGGATCGGGGCGCCTTCGCGCCTGAGCGTCTCGGCGCCGTCGAGCCCGGCGTCGCGCCGGAGGCGGCTGGTCGCATGGCGGATGGAGAACCCCTTCACCGCGCTGCCAAGCCCGACGCTGGTGGTGGCCCCGTGCGGGAACACCCAGCCGTAGAAATCGGGCGATAGCGAGCCGCGGTAATGCACCTGGCAGCGGCCGGGATCATGACCCGGACCCTCGGGCGAGCGGACGATCTCGTGATAGGCGAAGACGTAGCGCATCTTCGCCGAACCGGGGATTTCGGCGCGGCCCACCGCCGAGCGGGCGCCGTCGGCGCCGATCACCGCGCGGCAGCGCAGCGCGAACGCGCCGTCGGCATCCTGGCCGTGGACGACGACGGTGCCGTCCGCCTCGCGTTCGAGGCGCTCGAACTGGCCGGTGCGACGCGCGGCGCCATCCCGCTCGGCCCGCGCCCGCAGCCAGCCGTCGAACGCCTCGCGATCGACCATGCCGACGAAGCCGTCGCTGATCGGCATGTCGGCGATGCGTTCGGAGGGCGCGAACACCCGGGCCGAGGTGGCGCGCGCGACCAGCATCTCGTCCGGGATCGCGAACTCCTCGATCGCGCGCGGCGGGATGGCGCCGCCGCAGGGCTTGATGCGGCCGCCGCGATCGAGCAGCACGACCTTGCGGCCGCCGCGCGCCAGCACCGAGGCGGCGGTGGCGCCCGCCAGGCCGCCGCCGATGACGACCGCGTCGTAGATCATGGCGGCATCCGATCCGATCGAGGGTGAGGTCATGTGGCGCTGCGGCCAGCATGCCGAGCACGTAGAGGCTGGTGCCGGTCGCGTTGTACCAGGGCGCCTGGCCGCGCGGGTCGCGCAGCAGGCGCGGCATCAGCAATAGCTGAGCGCAGAGCAGCAGCGCGATCACCGCCGCGTGCACCGGCCGGTGCCAGGTCCAGAGCAGCGCGATCACCACCGCCTGCGGCACGGTCATCGCGAGCAGGGCGACCCGGCAGGCGACATCGGCGCCGAGCCGCGCCGGCAGCGAGCGGACCGCCATGCGCCGGTCGCCCTCGATCGACTTGAAGTCGTTCAGCGTCATGATGCCGTGGGCGCCGAGGCTGTAGAGGGCGGCGATCAGGATCAGCGCGGGCGACGGCATCGCGCGCAGCAGCACCGCCGCGCCCGCGAACCAGGGCAGCCCCTCGTAGGAGACGCCCACCGCGAGGTTGCCCCACCAGCCATTGGCCTTGAGGCGCGGCGGCGGCGCGCTGTAGGCCCAGGCAAGCAGCAGCCCGATCGACGCCGCCACCGACACCCAGGGTCCGAGCAGCAGCGCCACCGCGAGCGTGAGCCCGCTCCAGGCGATCGCGAGCCCGAGCCCCCAGCGTCCGGGCACCCGTCCCGACGGGATCGGCCGGTCCGGCTCGTTGATCGCATCGACGTGGCGGTCGAACCAGTCATTGACCGCCTGGCTGGTGCCGCAGGCGAGCGGCCCGGCCAGCACCGCGCCGGCGAACGCCAGGCCGCAGGCGCGGGCGGTGAACGGCACGTCCGCCGACACCACGCCGCAGCCGAACGCCCACATCGGCGCGAACCACGTGACCGGCT
>CAXTPV010000327.1:0-2614 GCA_964246135.1 uncultured Acetobacteraceae bacterium
TCACGTAGGTGATCAGGATGCCCAAACCCACACGGCTGAACACCACCGCCCGCAAGCCGCCCCAGTCTGGCGAGGCATCCGCATGCGCGGGCCCGATCCGCCGCCGCTCCGCGTCGCTCACGCGCGGGTCCTGGTCCGGCCGGTTGCGCACCACCGCGATCCAGAACGGCAGCAGCAGAAATCCGAGCGCCCCGAACGCGACGAAACTCCAGCGCCAACCAAACCGGGTCGCGATCGCGCCCGTTGCGATCGCGCCTATCGCGGGCCCCAGGAACTCGCCGGCGCCACCCCAGCTATAGGCGCGGGAGCGCTCGTCCTTGCCCACCCAGTCATCCGCCGCCTTGGCGTTGTAGGACCAGATCGGCGCCTCGCCCGCGCCCATCAGGCCACGCAGCGCCATCCACCCCGCGAGCCCGCCGGCGAAAGGCGAGGCGATGGTGAAGATCGACCACCAGACCAGCGATCCGGCCATGCCCCAGCGCAGCCCGAGCCGGTCGGCCATCAGCCCGCCGGGGAAGTTGAACACCGCGTAGGCCAGCGCCCAGGCGCTGCTGATCGCGCCGATCTGCTCCAGGCTGAAATGATAGCTGTCGCGGATCGCCGGGATCGAGACGTTGAAGTTCACCCGGTCCATGTAGGCGACGAAGGTGACGCAGGAGATCAACCCCACCACCCACCAGCGCCTGTGCGTCATCGGACCGATCCCTTGCGGAACGGAGCTGGCAGGAGGCTGAAGCAAGGCGAGGGCTCTGCCCTCGACCCGCCGGGGCCGGTTGGCCCCAGACCCCGTTTTCTAAGCACGGGATTTCAACGGCTTGCTAGACCACGCCACTAGCCGCTGCGTCTCGCAGGAAGCCGAGCAGCGCGGGATCGTGGAAATCCGTGACCACGCGGTTCGCGCCCGAGGCGCGCAGGAGGTCGGGGGCGAGGCCGGTGGCGACGCCAACCGTGTAGAGACCGGCGGCGCTGGCCGCGGTGACGCCGGAGACGGAGTCCTCGAAGGCGATGGCGCGGCGCGCCTCGCAGCCAAGCCGCCGCAGGCCGGTCAGATACGGCAGCGGGTCCGGCTTGCTCCTCGGCAGCTCCTCTCCGATCACCACGCCGGCGATCAGGTGTTCGAGCCCGAGGCGGCGCAGCATCAGCTCGGCGTTGGCGCGCGGCGCGTTGGTGACGACCCCGACCGGGCAGCCCGCGTCGCGCGCCCAGGCGAGCAGCGCCCGCAGGCCGGGCACCGGCTCCATGTGTTCGGCCGAGGCTCGGAACAGCGCCTCCTTGCGTTCGCCGAGCGACACGTGCTCGGCCGCCGACCGGTCGGGGAACAGGAACGCCATGATGCGGTCGTTGCTCGACCCCATGATGCGCGCCTTGTAGGTCTCGATGGTGATCGCGCGGCCCGCCTCGCCAAGAATCTGGTTGAAGGCCAGGAAATGCAGCCGGTCGGTGTCGACCAGGGTGCCATCGAGGTCGAACAGCAATCCTAGGGTCATGACCGCGTCCTGAATGGCTGCCGGCGTGCCGCGATGCCGGTATCGCGACGTGACGGGCGTTGGATCGCTGATACCATCGGAATCCGGCAAGGCGAAGGACGCGGCATGGACGATGCGACTGGGACCGGCATCGAGCGTCTCGCCGACGGGTTGGTGGCGCGGCGCGCCGGCGTGGTGCTGCGGGTCACCGCGTCGGATGCCGGCACCATACGGGTGGAGGCCGGACGCGACGCCCTGCCGGAGCGCGCGTCCTGGGCGGTGCTGCCGGAGCACTGGGACCGGGCGGTCGCGGTGACGCACGAGGTGTCGGCGGCGGGCGAGGCACGGTTCCGCACCGGCGAGGTCCGCGTCACGCTCGATCCGGTGACGCTGGCGTTGACGATCGCCGATCTCGGCGGCCGGGTGCTGCTGGCCGATCACGCGAGCGACGCGCTGAGGCTCGACGCCGCCGGGTTTCGCCTGCGCAAGCGGGCCGCCGCCGGCGAGCGCTATTACGGGCTCGGCGACAAGCCGGGGCCGCTGCAGAAGCGCGGCCGCGCCTACGGGATGTGGAACACCGACGCCTACGGGTTCCAGGAAGCATCTGACCTTCTCTACAAGACGGTGCCGTTCCTGCTGGCGGTGGGCGGCGACGGCGTCGCCTGGGGGCTGCTGCTCGACACCACCCACCGTTCGGGGTTCGACCTCGCGGCGACCTCGCCAGACGCGTTGGTGCTGGCATCCGCAGGCGGCGACGTGCGCTACCACGTGTTCGCGGGACCGCATCCAAAGCGCGTGCTCGAACGCTACACGGCGCTGGTCGGGCGGATCGGGCTGCCGCCGCGCTGGGCGCTCGGCTACGGCCAGAGCCGCTACAGCTACGACACCGCGTCGCGCGCGCTCGCCGTTGCCCGCCGGCATCGCGAGGCACGCATCCCGCTCGATGCGATCTGGCTCGATATCGGCTTTCAGGACCGCAACCGGCCCTACACGTCGAGCCCCATCGGCTACCCCGCGCTCGGCGATACCGTCGCCGCGTTGCGCGCGCTCGGCGTCCACACCGTCGTCATCGCCGACCTGCACGTGCCGCATGCACCGGGCAAGGACTACGCGCCCTACGACACCGGGGTGGCCGGCGACCACTTCGT
>CAXTPV010000328.1:0-211 GCA_964246135.1 uncultured Acetobacteraceae bacterium
TACCGCTACTATCGGATCGCGGCGCTGGCCGGCCTCGCGGAGGGCGAGTTCAACCTCGCGGTAATGGAGGACAGCGGCAGCGGCGTCGCTGTCGATCGCCACCAGGCCGCGCTCTGGTATGCCCGTGCCGCCGCTCACGGCTTCGCGCGAGCCGCCTTCAACCTTGCCGAGTTGCTGGAGGCTGGCGACGGCGCGCCCCAGAATCCGGCGC
>CAXTPV010000328.1:221-670 GCA_964246135.1 uncultured Acetobacteraceae bacterium
GCGCTGGCGGCATCATGGCTGCGCGTCGCGGAATCAGAAGGCATCCCAGGAAGCGTCGGGCGCGAGCGGCGTTTGCGCGCCGGCGCGGCTTCCGGCGTGCTGTCCGCGCCGGTGGAGCCGGCGATCCAGGTCGACCCGGCGGCGACCGGCTCCGACATCCCGGTCGAGCTCACCTGGTCGGTGGCCGCGGCACCCGCCGATCTTCGCTTCTATGTCGAGGTGGCGACGCTCGGGCCGGGCGGCACGCACGACCTCATCTGGCAGCCGACCGACGTATCGGCACTGCTGATCCGGCTGCCGCCAGAGCCGGGGCGTTACGCATGGCGGGTATTCGCGGTGTCGCCCTCGTCCGGGCACTACGCCGCCGATGCCTGGTCGGCGCTCTCGATCGAGCGCGCGTCCTCGCCGGATGTCGCGGTTCGCTGAGGCGGACCACGTCAGCCGATCAA
>CAXTPV010000328.1:680-2605 GCA_964246135.1 uncultured Acetobacteraceae bacterium
AGCACCCGCGCCGCGGCGCCTTGCTCGCTCCAATCCGCTCCACCTTCGAGCTTCCCCGCGATGCGTCCCGCCCGATCGATCACGAAGGTGACCGGGATCGCGCCGAGCGACAGCGACGACAGGGCGTGACCCTCGGGATCCAGCAGCACCGGCAGGTCGGTGATCGCGTGCGCCCGGTAGAACGCCCTGACGGCCGGGGCGCCGGCGCGGTCAATCGAGACCGGCAGCACCGCGACGCCGTGTGGCCGCAACGAAGCGGCGAGACGCGCGAGCGACGGCATCTCGCGCACGCACGGATCGCACCACGTGGCCCACAGGTTGAGCACGACTCCCTGGCCCGCATGCCCGGCCAGCGAGGCCTGACTGGTGGACCCGTCAGGTGCGACCGCGGTCCAGGCAAAGCTCGGCAGCGCAACCCTTGGCATCACCGGTGTCAGCGCGCGCAGCGTCAGCAGACCGGGCGGCCCGGGACCGGGGGATGCGGCGAGTCCCGACGATGGTGGGATCAGTTTGCGCACGGCGATGGCGGCGAATACGGTTCCCGCGGTGGCCAGGCCGGCCCGGATGGCAGTGCGGCGCAGCATCAGGGGCATTCGATGGATCTAGACCCTTCGCGCGCCGGCGCAACCGAGCAGGCGAGCGGGGGCGGCACCGCGAACCGGCAATGGGGCGGCCGCTTTGACGCCGGCCCGGACGCGATCATGGGCGAGATCAACGCCTCGATCGAGGTCGATCGGCGTCTGTGGCGCCAAGACATCGCGGGCTCGCGGGCGCATGCGGCGATGCTCGGCGCGCGCGGCATCATCACGGATGCCGACGCGGTGGCGATCGCGGGCGGGCTCGACGCCATCGCCGCCGAGATCGAGGCCGGGTCGTTCGCGTTCTCGGCGGCGCTGGAAGACATCCACATGAACATCGAGGCGCGCCTCGCCGAGCGCATCGGCGAGGCTGGACGCCGCCTGCACACCGCGCGCAGCCGCAACGACCAGGTCGCGACCGACTTCCGGCTGTGGGTGCGGGACGCGATCGACGCGCTCGACGCGCAGCTGCGGGACTTGATGCTGGGACTCGCGACCCGCGCCGAGGCGCACGCCGCGGACCCGATGCCTGGCCTGACCCATCTGCAGACGGCGCAGCCGGTCACGTTCGGACATCACCTGCTCGCCTACGTCGAGATGGTGTCACGCGATCGCGGCCGGTTGCGTGATGCGCGGGCGCGCCTCAACGAGTGCCCGCTGGGCGCCGCCGCGCTGGCCGGCACCTCGTTCCCGATCGATCGCGAGGCGACCGCCGAGGCGCTCGGGTTCGCGCGGCCGATGCGGAACTCGCTAGACGCGGTGTCCGACCGCGATTTCGCGATCGAGCTGCTGGCGGCGCTCGCGATCCTGGCCGGGCATTTGTCGCGCTTCGCCGAGGAAGTCGTGCTCTGGTGCTCGGCGCCGTTCGGCTTGATCCGGCTGTCGGATGCCTGGTCGACCGGCAGCTCGATCATGCCGCAGAAGCGCAACCCGGACGCGGCCGAGCTGGTCCGGGCCAAGACCGGGCGCGCGACCGGCGCGCTGGTGGCGCTGCTGACAGTGATGAAGGGGCTGCCGCTCGCCTACGCCAAGGACATGCAGGAGGACAAGCCGCCGGTGTTCGAGGCGGTCGATGCGATGCGTCTCGCGGTCGCCGCCACCGCGGGCATGGTGCGCGACCTCACTCCGGACACCAAGCGGATGCGCCAAGCCGCCGCCGCCGGGTTCTCGACCGCGACCGACCTCGCGGACTGGCTGGTGCGGGTCGCGGGCCTCGCGTTTCGCGACGCGCATCACGTCACCGGGCGGCTGGTGGCGCAAGCCGAGCGCGACGGGATCGGCCTCGACGCGCTGCCGCTCGCCGTCATGCAGGAGGAGGAGGCGCGCATCACCGCCGATGTGTTCACC
>CAXTPV010000329.1:0-2603 GCA_964246135.1 uncultured Acetobacteraceae bacterium
GGCGATATGAGCCGGACGCTCAATGGAATGGTGTCCAAAGGCCTGCGGCCTTTGGCGGGTCTGGGCAGAGCCCAGCCTTGCTTCCTTGAGCACCGGTTCCCGAGGCCGCCGGCATGAGCGGGCGGGCGCTGACGACGGACGAAGCGGCGCCGGGGGCGCCACGCCAGGGTGGGCTGCTGCGCGGGATCAACGCGATCTTCCGTGGCCGCAGGCGCGGGCTGGAGCACACGCTGCGGCGCTCGATCGAGGAGCTGATGCACGAGCCCGGCCAGGCGGCTGAGGCGGGCACCGACGCGCGGCCCGAGCTCGACCGCCAGGAGCGGGCGCTGATCGCCAACGTGCTGCACCTGCGCGGCACCACGGTCGACGACGTGATGATCCCGCGCGCCGACATCGTGGCGATGGCGGCGGACACCACGCTCGACGGGGCGCTGGAGCTGATCCGGCGCGAGGGGCACTCAAGGTTTCCGGTCTATGGCGAGCAGCTCGACGACATCATCGGCATGGTCCACATCAAGGACCTGTTCGCGTTCGCCGGGCGCACGGACGCGTTCTCGATCCGCTCGATCCTGCGCGAGCCGCTGCTGGTGGCGCCGCAGGTGCCGGTGCTCGACCTGCTGCTGCAGATGCGCGATCTGCGCACCCACCTCGCGCTGGTGGTCGACGAGTATGGCGGCATCGACGGGCTGGTGAGCTTCGAGGACCTGGTCGAGGAGATCGTCGGCGACATCGCCGACGAGCATGACGAACCCGAAGGCGAGATGCTGGTTGCGCGCGGCGACGGCACCTTCGACATCGATGCCAGGCTGCCGGTCGGCGAGTTCGAGCACAGCTTCGGCCCGGTGCTGACCGCAGAAGAGCGGGCGAGCGATGTGGAGACGGTGGGCGGGCTGGTGTTCATGCTGGCGGGACGGGTGCCGGCGCTGGGCGAGGTGATCGGGCACCCGTCGGGGATCGAGTTCCGGATCATGGATTCCGACCCGCGCCATATCAGGCGGCTGCGGGCGGGGATGAAGGCGGCTTCCGAGGGGACGGGATCGCCGGCGGAGGAGCCCGGACCCGCCAGCTGACCGGGTGGGGTTCGACAGGCTGGACTTTGACCACCCTGGGGTTTGACACCGGGTCGGGACATCCATGGAATGATACGGCTCTGCAACGACGCCAGCCTGTCCGGCTCGCGTCCAAGCGAAAGGCCACCATGGACCGGATGATTGTCTACCCGGGCGCGATCCCGCTCGACACCGACCTGCTGAACGCGCAGCGAGGCGCGTTGAAGGGGCTGGGGTTCCTGGCCCAGGCCTGCCTCGGCAGCGCGCCGGTGGTCGACGGGCTGGCCTGCGTGCCGAGCATCCCCGCCTCGATGACGATCGTGGTCGGGCCGGGCAGCATGACGATCACCAGCGAAATCGACCAGAACCCGTACGGCTCGCTGCCGGCCGACAGCACCAACCTGGTCAAGATGGGCATCATCACGAGCTCGACCGCGTTCACGCTGACGGCGCCGACGGTGTCGGGGCAGTCGATCAACTACCTGGTGGAGGCGAGCTACCTCGAGCTCGACGCGGTGCCGGTGGTGCTGCCGTACTACAACGCGGCCAACCCGGCGCAGGGCTTCGCCGGCGCCAACAACTCCGGCGGCTCGCAGAACACCCAGCGGCTGGAGACGGTGGCGCTGCAACTCAAGGCGGGGGCGGCGGCCAACACCGGCACCCAGGCGACGCCGGCGGCCGATCCGGGCTGCGTCGCGATCGCGGTGATCACCGTCAACGCCGGCCAGACCGCGATCAACGCGTCGAGCATCAGCGTGCCCGGCACGGCGCCTTTCATCCAGTACAAGCTGCCGCAGCTCAACTTCCAGTCGTCGCCGCAGAAGAGCGGCTGGCAACGTCTGCCGAGCGGGGTGATCCTGCAATGGGGCACCGGCGCGATGACCACCGGCGACCTCGACCAGTTCTCGTTCCCGCTCACCTTCCCCAACACCGCGTTCACGGTGTGCCTGAACGAGGCGGCGTCGGGGGGCTGGAACAACCCGAGCTACCCGGTGCCGGTGCCGACCATCTACGGCGTCAACAACGTGTCGGCGAGCGGCTTCCAGGCGTCCTGCATCAGCGTGATCGTCAACGGGTCGGCGAGCTCGGTCCGCTACACCAACGCGGCCGGGTTCAACTGGATGGCGATCGGGTTCTGAGCGAGGGGATGCGTCAGCGGACGTAGACCCGGATTTCCTCGCCGTGCGCCGACGGATCGGCGACGGCGGTGAGCTCGACCTGGCCGCGGTCGGCGCCGTCGCTGATGATCGCGTCGGCGATTTCGGCGGCGTCGGTGGTGGCATGCTGCATTGCCGATGCCGCGGCCGCCGGATCGGCGCCCTGGCGCACCACGCTGTTGACGGTGAACAGCACGTCGGGCTTGCGTGCCAAGGCGAGGCGGATGGCGACCTGCAACTGGCCGCTCCAGTCGGCGTGGTCGGACGGGAAACGTATCGCCACCAGCGGCGCGCGCGCCGGGGGCGCCGCCTTGGCGTTGGCCGGGTGGACCACCGGCGGCCGGTCGGCGGTGCGGTCAAAGCTGCGGGCGTCAACGAGCTTGCACCCGGCGAGCGC
>CAXTPV010000330.1:0-2603 GCA_964246135.1 uncultured Acetobacteraceae bacterium
CCCCCGGACCGATCCGCCGCACCCGCAGCAATCGCCGCTGTTCAAGGGCAGCCCGTTCCAGCCCCTGCCCGCGCCCACCGGCACCGCCCCGTTCCGCCTCGATCTCGAGGCGATCGCGCCCGACGCGGTCGCCGCCGCGAAGCGCGCCAAGGGGATGAGCTTTCACATGGTCGGCGACAGCGGCGGGGTGAAGGACCCGAACCCGCAGCTCCTGGTCGCCGCCGGTCTCGAGCACGACGCCGCCATCGCCAGACCCTACGGCACGCCCGCGTTCTTCTATCACCTCGGCGACGTGATCTATTTCGACGGCCAGGCCCAGGAATACCTGCCGCAGTTCTACGACCCCTACGGACACTACCCGTTGCCGATCATCGGCATCCCCGGCAACCACGACGGCGACGTGTTCGACGACGGCAGCCGCACCAACCCGCTGCCGTCGCTCACCACCTTCGTGCGCAATTTCTGCGCGAGCGCGCCGGGCACGCGTTCGGTCGATGCGGGCGACGCGTCGCGCACCGCGATGATCCAGCCGAACGTCTACTGGACGCTGAACACGCCGTTTGCCACCATCGTCGGGCTCTACACCAACGTGCCCGAAGGCGGCGTCGTCGAGCCGGACCAGGCGGCCTGGTTCGTGGGCGAGCTGCAAGCGGCCCCGCGCGACCGCGCGCTGATCGTGGCCCTGCATCACCCGATCTACTCGCTCGACACCTACCATTCCGGCAGCAAGCCGATGGCCAAACTCCTCGCGGACGCGACCGCCGAGGCCAAACGCCGGCCCGACCTCGTGTTCACCGCCCACGTGCACAACTACCAGCGCTTCACGGTCGCCGATGCCGAGGGCGGCGGCGTCACGCCGTTCTTCGTCGCCGGCCAGGGCGGCTACCACAACCTGCACAAGGTCGCCAAAGTGAACGGCCAGCCGCTGATGACCCCCTACCCCGCGCCGGGCCAGTCGGGCGTGACGCTCGAGAGCTACTACGACGACCGCTTCGGCTTCCTCCGCCTCGACGTGTCCGCGGCCGAGGTCGCGGTCTCGGCCTACACCGTGCCGAGGCCGCAGGAAAAGTGGGACCAGCCGCCGCGCCTGTTCGACACCATGCGGCTCGACTGGCGCCGGCGCCGCATCATCGGGTGAGCGCGCGGTGCGGCCAGGGCTATACTGGTGACGGGCGAAAGAAACAGCTCGCCGCGTCAGCGCCGCCTTGCATCAGAATCTTGATCTCATTTCAAGTGCTCTGTCCGCACCCCAGGTCAACCGCCCCGCGCTAGGCGATTCGCAGGAACACCATCAGGATGCCGAGCACCGACACCAGGTAGACCGGCGTGCGGTATTTGGAACCGGACATGTAGAGCGGCACATACACCAGCCGCGCCCAGAAGTAGAACTGCGCCCCCCAGCTCGCCAGGCCATGATCCCGGTGGACGGCGTGCGCGGCCAGCACCGCCACGGCGAAGATCGGGAACGTCTGCATGAAGTTCGCGAACGAGCGCACCAGCCGCGACCGTCCCGGCGAGAGCGGCTTCTGCTCGTCGCGCGCCGAGCTCGCGTATTCGAGGCCATGCTGGCTGGTGACCGCGGCACCGGTGGCGACCGCATGCAACAGGCCGAAGAACGCGGACCACGCCAGCAACGCGAGCGGCATCGTCATGGCGCCGGTTCCGTATGGTGTCATCACCGTCTCCCATGTTCGCCCCGTGGGAGCGCCCGCCCTCAATGCTCCCTCGGCCCGACCGCATCAAGCGCGCGACGGATCGCGCGCCCCGCCGCGTTCAAGGTCGGTGCACGGCCGCCGGAGGAACCCGCATGACCAATACCGACAGCCCGGAGCGGCCGGATGGCGCCCTCGCCACCCCGCGATGAACGCCCCGGCCTGACCGGCGTCCGATGCGGCGATGGAGGCGGGCGCGAGCGACGATCCGGACGCGGAACTGCTGGCGCGCATCGGCGATGGCGACGAGACCGCCTTTCGCGCCCTGATCGCGCGCAAGCTGCCGCGCGTCCATGCGCTCTCGCTGCGGCTGCTCGGTGACCGCTCGGAGGCCGACGACGTGGCGCAGGACGCCTTCCTGCGCGCCTGGCGTCAGGCGCGGCACTGGCGCCAGGGCGAGGCGCGGTTCGACACCTGGCTGCACCGTGTCGTGCTGAACCTCTGCCATGACCGCCGCCGCCGCCGCCGCGAGGTCCTGCTCCCCGAGCTGCCCGAGCAGGTCGACCCGGCGCCGCCGGCCGACCGCACGCCGGCGATCGCCTGGTCGCGCTCGAGCCCGCGGTCGGCGCTTGCCCTGCTGCCACCCCGCCAGCGCGAGGCCATGATCCTGCACACCTACCAGGAGCTCCCGAACACCGAGACCGCCGCGATCATGGGCATCAGCGTGGAAGCGCTGGAAAGCCTGCTCGCCCGCGCCCGTCGCGGCCTGCGCTCGATGCTGGAGGGCGCACCATGACCCCCGAACGCTTCCGGGCCCTCGCCGACGCCTATGGCGGCGATGTCGGACGCTGGCCGGCGACCGAGCGGGAGGCCGCCTGGACCTGCCTGCGCCAGCACCACCAGGCAAGATCGTCGCTGGACGCGGCCGCGCGGCTGGACGCGGCGCTCGCC
>CAXTPV010000331.1:0-2603 GCA_964246135.1 uncultured Acetobacteraceae bacterium
CCGCGGTGTTGGTGGGGGCGTAGTGGCCGCCGGGGCCGGGGGCGCCACGGCCGCGGCCGCCGACCGGCACGAACAGCGGCCGCCGCAGCCGCGACACCGTCAGCGACACCGGCGACGCCGCCATCACCCCGCCCGCGACGGTGACGCCGACACCGACATTGACCGCGGCGCCGGTCGAGGTGATGACGCCGACCGTGGTTCCCGCCGGCCAGACGATCGAGCCGGCCGGCACGTTCGGGATGGCGAGATCGGCGAGCCGCATCGGCATCGAGCCGGCGGGCACCGGAAATCCGCCCGACGCCGCGACGTGGAACGCCGGCAGCACCGGCCAGAACAGCAGCATGTTGCCGCCCGACGGCGCGTCGAACAGCGCGGCACCCGAAATGGTGCCCCAGGCCTCGACCGACGGGCCGAAGCTCACCGGCACCGCCGACTGCGACAGCCCATAGGCCAGAGGCTGCATCGTCAGCGCCTGGCGGGCATAGCCCGGATCGGCGGGCTCGGTGATGCCGATTCTGGTGAGTGCCCCGAAGCCAACGTAGCCCTGGAAAAAAGCCATCATCTGGACGTTGTTCCCGTCAGATCAGAAATCGCGGGCCAAGCCCAGTAACGCCGCGTGGCGTGACTGTCGGACCGAAGTCAGGCGCTCGGCTCGGCACGCCCTGCTGGTAACACTGTCTTCACCGGCGCCAGGCCAGGCCGGGGGCGCCACTGGCGCGCCCGTCATCAGGACCCATCTCGATCGCCATGCCCGACACCATCCAGTCCGACCACCTGCCCGCGATCGAACCGACCACGCGGCTGCGCAGCCAGATCGAATCGTTCATGGTGCTGCGCCGCAACCCGCTGGAGCTCTGGGGCCGCGGCGCCTACGAGGCCGACGTGATCGGCGGGCGGTTCCTCGGGCGCGAGCAGCTGCTGGTCAACGAGCCGTCTGCGATCCGGCACGTGCTGATCGAGAACCACGAGAACTACCGTCGCAACGAGGCGACGCGTCGCATCCTGCGGCCGGTGCTCGGCGACGGCCTGTTCCTCGCCGAGGACGAGCCCTGGCGGCAGCAACGACGCACCATCGCGCCCTCGATGACGCCGCGCGCGATGGACCTGCTCGCGCGCCACGTCGCGGTCGCGAGCCTGGAGGCCGAGACGCTGCTCGATGCGCGGGAAGGCAGGATCGTCGAGCTGCTGCCGGTGCTGCAGCGACTCGCGCTCAACATCGCCGCCCGCTCGATGTTCTCGCTCGAGATCGCACGCTTCGGCGGCGAGCTGCGCGAGATGCTGTTCCGCTACGGCACCCGCCTCGCGCAGCCGGGCCTGCTCGATCTGATGCTGCCGGCAGGCGTGCCCTCGCCGCAGGACCGCGCCCGGGCGGCGTTCCGCACCGACTGGCTCGGCATGATCGACCGATTGATCGAGGCACGCCGCGCCAACCCGCCGGCGGACGGCGCGCCGCGCGACCTGTTCGACCTGCTCGACGGCGCCCGCGATCCGGAGACAGGCGAGGCGCTGTCACGCGCCCTGTTGCGCGACGAGGTCGCGACGATGATCCTCGCCGGCCACGAGACCACGGCGGTCGCGCTGTTCTGGGCGGTCTACGTCGCGTCGCGCCGACGCGACGACCAGGCGGCGATCGCCCGCGAGGCGGCTGGTGTCGACTTGTCGCCCGACCACGCGTCGGACGCGCTCGACGCCCTGCCGCGCACGCGTGCGCATGTCGACGAGACGCTGCGGCTCTATCCGCCGGCCTTCCTCATCACCCGCGAGGCGAAGGCGGCCGACGTTGTGTTCGGCCATCGCATCGCCGCCGGCACCGTCGTCAGCATCTCGCCCTACGTGCTGCACCGGCATGCCAAGCTCTGGCGCGACCCGGAGCGGTTCGACCCCTCGCGCTTCGCCAAGGGCGCGGTGCCGCCGGTCAAGCTGTCCTACATGCCGTTCGGCGCCGGCCCGCGGATTTGCATCGGCGCGCGGTTCGCGCTGACCGAGGCGGTGCTGGTGCTGGCGCGGCTGCTCGACCGCTTCACGATCGAGCTGGCGCCGGGCGGCGAACTCGTGCGCCCGCGCGGCGTGGTCACGACCCAGCCCGACCGCCCGGTCCGCTTCATCCTGCGCCGTCGCGCGCGGGCGGCACCGACAGCGCAAGCGGCCTGAACCCCCCGCTTGCCTCCCCCCGGCGTGGCCCCCTCGCCCGCGGGGTGGGCCCAGGCCGCCCCTAGCAGCCCGGCCCGGCGGTGGTCGGGACCGGGTGAGCCTGGGAGGGCTGGCGCGTTGGACGACACACCGCACGCTGTGAGCGGACCCGATCTCGCCGCCCTGATCGATCACACCATTCTCAGGCCCGACGCCACCGAAATGCAGGTGCTTGCGTTCTGCGCCGAGGCCCGCGCGCACGGGTTCCGGTCGGTGTGCGTGAACCCGGTCCACGTCGCACTGGTCGCGGGCGCGCTTGCCGGCAGCGACGTTCACGTCTGCTCGGTGGTCGGCTTCCCGTTCGGCGCGACGCCGAGCGCCAACAAGGCGGCCGAAACGCGCAACGCGATCGCCGACGGCGCCGACGAGATCGACATGGTGATCGCGATCGGCGCGCTGAAGGACGGCCACCT
>CAXTPV010000332.1:0-2585 GCA_964246135.1 uncultured Acetobacteraceae bacterium
CTGCTCGCCTGGTGGCGGCCACGGCTCGCGCGCATCGCCGCCTGGGTCGCCGAGCGCGAGGCCGCCCGGAGGGCATCGGGTGCGCCGATCGTGGTCGCGACCGAGTGCTCCGGCGAGTGGCGGCTCGACGGGCCTGCCGGTCCGTTTCTGCTGGTCGGCCGCGCCGACCGGATCGAACGTCGCGATGACGGGCGCCTCACCCTGCTCGACTACAAGACCGGATCGCCGCCGGCCGCCGCCGCGATTAGGGACGGCTGGTCGCCGCAGCTGCCGCTGGAGGCCACCATGGCGGTGCTGGGGGCGTTCGGCGACGCGTTCCGTGGTGGCGAGGTCGCCGAGCTGCTGCACTGGAAGCTGTCCGGCGGCCAGCCCCCCGGCAGGGAGGCGGCGCTGCGCGGATCCGGGATCGAGGCCGTGCTCGGCGATGCCTGGGGCGGTCTCGAGGCCCGGATCGAGGCGTACGACGACGAGGCGACGCCCTATCTGTCGGAGCCCTATCCCGGACACGCGCCGCGATTCTCGGATTATGCCCAACTCGCGCGCCTCGCCGAATGGCGGGCAGCCCGCGAGCCGGCGGAGGAATGATGATGGATCTCGGTGCCTTCGGCGGGTCCGCCGATCCGGCGGCCGAGGCGGCACGCCAGCAGGGCCTTGCGTCCGATCCTCGCCACTCGGCCTTCGTGTCGGCGTCCGCGGGGTCGGGCAAGACCAAGCTGCTGATCGACCGGCTGCTCCGGCTGATGCTGCCGGGCGCCGACCGCGAAGCGACGCCGCCCGAACGCATCCTCTGCCTGACCTTTACCAAGGCGGGCGCCGCCGAGATGGCGATCCGACTGCGCCATCGGCTCGGGCAGTGGGTGGTGCTCGACGATCCGCCCCTCGATGCCGAGCTACGCGCGCTCTCGCTGCCGGCGACGCCGTCGGTGCGCGACGCGGCGAGGGCGCTGTTCGCGCGCGTGCTCGACATGTCGGGCGGCCTGCGGATCGGCACCATCCATGCCTTCTGCGAGCAGCTGCTGCGCCGGTTTCCGCTGGAAGCGTCGATCAGCCCGCATTTCCGCACCATCGAGGAGACCGATGGCCGCGCCGCCCTGGCCCATGCACGCGAGGCGGTGATCGCCGCCGCCACCACCACCGCCGTGGGCGCGCTCGCCGCTCGCCTCAGCGCGCCCGATCACGCGAGGCTCACCGACCGGCTACGCACCGAGGTCGCGCGCCTGGAGCACGCGCATGCGATGGCGCCGGAGGCACTCGCCACGGCACTTCGCGCGTCGTTGGGCGTCGCCCACGCGGATACGGCGACGCTGCTGCTCGGCGCAGCCACCGGGATGGACGAGCAGGCGGTCCGCCAGGCGCTGCGCACGATGGCCGATCAGGGCACGGACGCGGTGGCCCGCAGGGCCGCGCCGATGCTCGCCTGGCTCGGACAGCCGCCGCCGGTGCGCGCGGGTGCCTGGCAGGACTGGGTCGGCATGCTGCTGACCGAGAAGGGCACGCCGCGGGTCCAGGCCGGCGGCAAGTTCCCGGACCGGCATCCGGAGGTGATCGAGGCGCTCGCCGCCGAGGCCGCGCGCGTCATCCGTGTCGAGGGCGAGCATCGTGCGCTCGCGCTGGTGGACGCGACCGTGTCGCTACTGTCGCTCTCCGGACCCTCGCTCAGCGCCTACGCCGCCGGCAAGGACGCCCTCGGCCTGGTCGATTTCGACGACATGATCACCCGCACCCATCGCCTGCTCGACGATCCCGGCGTCGCCTGGGTGCTGTTCAAGCTTGATGGCGGCCTCCATCACCTGCTGCTCGACGAGGTGCAGGACACCTCATCGTCGCAGTGGCGGATCGCGGGGAAGCTCACTGAGGAATTCTTCGCCGGCGCCGGCAGGGCAGGGGCGCCGGATGGCGGCCGCACTGTGTTCGCGGTCGGCGACTTCAAGCAGTCGATCTTCTCGTTCCAGGGGGCCGACCCGGACGCATTCCATGCCTGGCGCGGCATCTTCCGCAAGCGCGCGGCCGACGCCGGCGCGGGTTTTCGCGAACCCGAGCTCAGCGTCTCGTTCCGCTCGGCGCCCGCGGTGCTGACCTTTGTCGACGCGGTGTTCGCCGACCCGATCGCCGCCGCCGGCGTGGCACTTCCGGTGCCGATGCCGCGTCATCGCAGCGCGCGCGCCGACATCGCGGGCGAGGTGGTGCTGTGGCCGCTTGCCGCGCGTGACGCCGACGAGGCGCCGGTCTCCCCCTGGGCCGCGCCCGACGCCAATCGCGGCCAGTCGTCGGGCGAGCAGCGTCTCGCCGACGAGCTCGCTTCCCATCTCGCCGCCGAGATCGCCGACCGCGCGATACGCGCCGGCGAGGTGCTGATCCTGGTCACCGGGCTCGACCGCATCGTGCTGACCGAGCAGCCGGCGGTCGCCGACCTGCTCGCGCTCTGCGACGTGCTGCTGCTGCCCGATGACGACCTCCAGCTCGCCTGCGTGCTGACCAGCCCGCTCGGCTGCTCGGTCAGCACGATGCGGTCGAGCCCGGTGACCGGCACGTTCCGGCCCTTGAGCGCGCGCACCACCGCGCGCGCGAAGGGGCCGCGGCGACGG
>CAXTPV010000333.1:0-2324 GCA_964246135.1 uncultured Acetobacteraceae bacterium
CATCAATTCAAGGGCCTTTGCGATCATCCTTCAGCGTCAGAGCAGGAAAACGAGTGGATCTCAAAGGCTCCGCCTTTGATGGGGATCGATGGGGTAAAGCCCCTTGGCCTTGCTTGCTTAGATCCTCAGACTCCCAGGTCACTGGTATCGATCTGATCCGATGAGAGTCCATGTCGTTGGTGGCGGGCTGGCCGGGTTGTCGGCGGCGCTGACGCTGGCCGAGGCCGGGCGGGCAGTGACGCTGCACGAAGCGGGACCGGCGTGCGGCGGTCGCTGCCGCTCCTATTTCGATCGCGCGCTCGGAGTACGCATCGACAACGGCAACCATCTGCTGCTGTCGGGCAACCGGGAGACGTTCGCCTATCTGCGGCGTCTCGGCACCGAGGACACGCTTGGCGGCCCGGCGCGGCCCGACTTTCCGTTCGTGGACGTCGCCACCGGCGAGCGCTGGGTGCTGGCGCTCGGACGCGGGCCGATCCCGTGGTGGCTGCTGCGGGCGGCGACGCGGGTGCCCGGCACCTCGCTCCGCGACTACGCGGCGCTGGTCCGGCTGTTTCGCGCCGGCCCAGGCGCGACGGTCGCCGACTGCATCCCGGACGGTGCGCTTTCGGAACGGCTGGTGACGCCGCTCGCGATCGCCATCCTCAACACGATGCCGGACCGTGGCAGCGCCGCCCTGCTCGCCGGCGTGTTCCGCCAGTCGCTGCTGCGTGGCGGCGGCGCCTGCATCCCGGCGTTTCCGCGGGAGGGATTGTCCGAGACCTTCGTCGATCCGGCGGTTGCTCGGCTTGCCGCGCGCGGCGCCGAGATCAGGCTGTCGGCGCGGATCGCGGGCCTGACGCAGGAAGGCGGCCGGGTCGTTGGGCTGGCCGGCGCGAACGGCACCGAGACGCTCGGGGCGGCGGACGAGGTGGTGTTGGCGGTGCCGGCGCCGGTCGCGTCCGGGCTGCTGCCTGGTCTGGCGACGCCCGAGGACTACGAGTCGATCGTCAACGTCCATTTCCGCACCGACCTTGGGCCACGACACGGCGAGGTCGCGGCGGCGGGATTCGTCGGCCTGACCGGCGGCAGCCTGGCCGAGTGGGTGTTCGTCAAGCCGGGCGTCGTTTCGGTGACGATCAGCGCCGCCAACCGGTTCGCGACGATGCCGAACGAGATGATCGTCGCGCGCGCCTGGGACGAGGTGGTTGTGTCCCTGGCGCTACGCCGGGGAACCGAAATGCCGCCGCACCGTCTCATTCGGGAGAAACGGGCGACGTTCGAGGCAACTCCGTTGCAGAGTAAGCGTCGGTCGGACGTGCGGGACGCCGCTGCCAACGTGGCGCTCGCCGGCGACTGGACGGCCACCGGCTTGCCGGCCACCATTGAAGGTGCGATCAAGTCTGGCCGGACGGCAGCCGAGGTGGTCCTCAGCGCGCCTGATGTTGCGCGCGTCCACGGCCGATCCGTTGCGGGATCGGGCCGTCAGTTGATGAAGGATCCCGGGGATTGATCGAGGTCGGCGACGAGACAGCGGCCGAGATCGGGCAGGATGCCCGCTTCAACCACCCGGTCGATGACGCGATCGCGGCCGCGGGCGCGGCGCTCGGCCGGCGGCAGAAGCCCGACGGCCACTGGGTGTTCGAGCTCGAGGCCGACGCGACCATTCCCGCCGAGTATGTCCTGCTCGAGCACTACGTCGACCGCATCGACCCGGTGCTGCAGGCGCGGATCGGGCGCTATTTGCGGCGCATCCAGGGCGCGCATGGCGGCTGGCCGCTCTATCACGGCGGCAAGTTCGACCTGTCGGCGAGCGTGAAGGCGTATTTCGCGCTGAAAGCGATCGGCGACGATATCGACGCCGTGCACATGCGTCGCGCGCGGGCCGCGATCCTCGCGCATGGCGGCGCCGAGCGATCGAACGTGTTCACCCGCTTCCAGCTGGCGCTGTTCGGCCAGGTGCCGTGGCGCGCGGTGCCGGTGATGCCGGTCGAGATCGTGCTGCTGCCGCGCCGCTCGTTCTTCAACATGTGGCGGGTGTCGTACTGGTCGCGCACCGTGCTCGCGCCGATGATCGTGCTGGCGGCGCTGCGGCCGGTCGCGGTGAACCCGACGCGGGTGGGGATCGACGAGCTGTTCCGGCGCGACCCCGCGCTGATACGCGACTGGATACGGGGACCGTACCGGTCCTGGTGGGGCTACGTGTTCAAGGTGCTCGACGTCGTGCTGCGGCCCGCCGAGCGGCTGATGCCGGCCTCGATCAGGGCGCGCGCGATCGAGCGCGCGCTCGCCTTCATCGACGAGCGGCTGAACGGCGATTCCGGGCTCGGCGCGATCTACCCGGC
>CAXTPV010000333.1:2334-2579 GCA_964246135.1 uncultured Acetobacteraceae bacterium
GTGATGATGCATCACGCGCTCGGGATCGGGCTCACCGATCCGCGCGCCGCGATCGCCTGGGCGGCGGTGCAGCGGCTGCTGGTCGATGGCGAGGACGAGAGCTACTGCCAGCCCTGCCTGTCGCCGATCTGGGACACCAGCCTCGCCGGCTACGCGGTGGCCGAGCAGCGCGACGGCGGCGTCGAGGCCGGCGCCGATCCGGTCGGGCCGGCCTGCGACTGGCTGGCCGCGCGCCAGATCACCGA
>CAXTPV010000334.1:0-2569 GCA_964246135.1 uncultured Acetobacteraceae bacterium
GCCAGCAGCAGCCCCACCAGCTGCCCCGCGCCGATCGCGCCCTGCAGCGCGCCGATCCGCCGGTCCCAGCGTGCCTCGGGATCGACCTCGACGATGAACATCGTCGCCACCGTGCTGGCGCTGGCGATGCCGAGCCCGACCAGCGCTGCGGTCGCCATGTGCTGCGCGACCCCGCCCGGCAACGCGTGCAGCAGCAGCGCGACCGCGGCGAGAGCGAGCCCGGAGGCCAGCGTCACCCGATGCCGCCGATAGCGGTCGCTGAGCGCGCCGATGAACGGCGCCGCGATCCCGGTCACCGCGTAGGCCGCGTAGGTGAGGCCGGCGGTGGGTCCGGGCCGCGCCGCCAGCGGCAGGATCACCGGCACCATCCCGTTCTGCACCAGCCCGAGCAGCACGTAGCAGAGCATCCAGCGCGGCACCCCGGGCACGCCCCAGCCGCGCGAACGGTCCGGCCCAAGCCCGCCTCCCGGCCATCGCGTCATGCCCGCTCCCCAAGGCCACCCACGTGCGAGAGCACGTCGGCGCCGCCATCCCAGATCATCCGCAGCGCCACATACAGCACGACCAGCAACCCGAGCCAGGCGACCCACCGGAACCGCTCCAGCAGCCGCGCCACCGCGTTCGCCGCGACCCCCACCAGCACCACCGAGAACAACAGGCCCACCACCAGCGCGAAGCGGTCGGTCCTGGCGGCACCCGCCACCGCCAGCACGTTGTCGAGACTCATCGAGATGTCGGCGACGATGATGCGGAGCATCGCGCCCGCGAACGACGCAGGCCCGTCGGTCCCGCGATCGGCTCGACGCGCCCTGCGCAGCTCGCGCCACATCCGCCAGCAGATCCAAAGCAACAGCAGCCCGCCGGCGAGCGTGAGCCCGATCACCGTGATCAGCCGCACCGCGATCAGCGCGAGCCCGATCCGGATCGCCGCGGCGCCGGCGGTGCCGCCAAGGATCGCGCGCCGCCGCAACGCTGGTGGCAGCCGCATCACCGCGAGCCCGATCACCACCGCGTTGTCGCCGGCGAGCGTCACGTCTATCAGGAGGACCTGCAGCAGGGCGGCGGCCCGGTGCGGCCAGTCGTGCAGGATCATCGCCGCCCCATCGTCGCACCCTCAGAGCAGGACCGAGCGCTTGGTTCCCCGTTACTCACGCCCGGCGATGACCGCGATCTGGTCGGCCGAGAGCCGCTACCGCAAGTGGTTCGCAATCGAGGCCCTCGCCGCCGAGGCGATGGCGGAAGCGGGCGACGTGCCGCCCGACGCCGCGCGCGCGATCAGGCAGCGCGGCGAGGCGGCGATGGCGGCGTTTGGCGCCGCCGACCTCGAGCGGATCGAGGCGATCGAGCGCGAGACCCGCCACGACGTCATCGCCTTCCTCACCTGGCTCGCCGAACGGATCGGCCCCGAGGCCCGCTTCCTGCACCTCGGCATGACGTCGAGCGACGTGCTCGACACCGCGCTGGCGCTGCAGCTGGTCGAAGCCACCGACCTGCTAGCATCCGGCCTCGATCGCGTCTGCGCGGCGCTCCGCCGCCGCGCCCGCGACCTCCTGCATACGGTGCCGATCGGCCGCCGCCCCGGCATCCACGCCGAACCGACTTCGTTCGGCCTCAAGCTCGCCGGCCACTACGCCGAGTTCGACCGCAATCGCGTGCGCCTGGCCGCCGCGCGCGCCGAGATCGCGACCGCCGCGATCTCTGGCGCCGTCGGCACCTACGCCCATCTCGATCCGTCGATCGAGGCCCACGTCGCGGCCAGCCTCGGCCTGACCCCCGAGCCGGTCTCCACCCAGGTCATCCCGCGCGACCGCCACGCCGCCTATTTCTGCACGCTGGCGGTGATCGCGGCCGCGATCGAGCGGCTGGCGACCGAGGTGCGGCATCTGCAACGAAGCGAGGTGCGCGAAGCCGAGGAGTTCTTCGCGCCCGGCCAGAAGGGCAGCTCGGCGATGCCGCACAAGCGCAACCCGGTGCTGTCCGAGAACCTCACCGGCCTCGCGCGCCTGGTGCGCGGCTACGCCACCCCCGCGCTTGAGAACGTGGCGCTGTGGCACGAGCGCGACATCAGCCATTCCAGCGTCGAGCGGGTGATCGCGCCCGACGCCACCATCGCGCTCGACTTCGCGCTCGACCGTCTCGCCGGGATGATCGAGCGCCTGGTGGTGCATCCGGGGCGCATGCGCGCCAACCTCGACGCGCTGGGCGGCGTCGTGCATTCCGGCGAGATGCTGCTGATGCTCGCCCGCGCCGGCCTCACCCGCGAGGCCGCCTACGAGGCGGTGCAGCGCGCGGCGATGGCCACCTGGACCGGCCTCGACGCGCCCGATCCGCGCTCGTTCCGCGACAACCTACTGGCCGACCCGATGATCACGGGCCGCGTCCCGGCGTCGGAGATCGACGCCGCCCTCGACCCGGCGCGCCACCTCGCCCATCTCGATCACGTGTTTGCCCGCGTGTTCGGCGGTTAACCGACGCGCAAGCCTTCGCGCTCATCATCGTCCATGCGCCGGCCGCTCCGGCGATGGATTGTTTGATGCCCGCACCTGGTGAAGACGCCGCGTCGGGGACC
>CAXTPV010000335.1:0-2556 GCA_964246135.1 uncultured Acetobacteraceae bacterium
CGACGAGGCGTCCGCCGCCAGCATCGCGGCGATCTACGACGCGCGCAACGAGGCCTTCGCGCGTCTGGCCTGGAACGCGCCCTGGTCCACCCGCGTCAGCCCCGACCGGCCGCCGCCGGTCAACGAGCTCGCCGCCCGCCCGCTCGCCCGCGACGAGACGGACGCGATCGAGGGCCTGGTCGGCGCGACCTGCGCCCGGTTCGGCGTCGGCCAACCCGGCTCGCGGCTTGCCCTGCTCACTCCCGTCGCGGCGGTGCCGCGCCTGCTGCTCCGCCGCGCGCGGCGGATGCTGCCCTGAACCTGGCCGGGCGCCCCGCCCTACTTCTCCACGAACGCCTTCTCGATGACGTAGTCGCCAGGCTTGGCGTTGTGGCCCTCGACGAAGCCGCGCTCGACCAGCATCGCCTCGCTGTCGCCCAGCATCTCGGCGCTACCGCAGATCATCGCCCGGTCATGCTCGCGGTCGGCCGGCGGCAGGCCGAGATCGGCGAACAGGCGGCCGTTCTTGAACAGGTCGGTGATGCGGCCGGTGGTCGCGAACGCTTCGCGCGTCACCGTCGGGTAGTAGAGCAGCTTGCCCGCCACCTCGTCGCCGAGCAGCTCGTGGCGCGGCAGATGGTCGCGCAGGTAGTCGCCATAGGCGAGCTCGTCGACGGTGCGGCAGGTATGGGTCAGCACCACCCGCTCGTAGCGGTCGTAGAGGTCGGGGTCGTGCACCAGCGACATGAACGGCGCGAGCCCGGTGCCGGTCGCGAGCAGGTAGATGTTCCGGCCCGGCCTCAGGTTGTCGAGGATCAGGGTGCCGACCGGCTTGCGGCCGACCAGCACGGTGTCGCCAGGGCGCACATGGCCGAGCTTGGAGGTGAGCGGGCCGTTGGGCACCTGGATGCTGAGGAACTCCAGATGGTCCTCGTAATTGGCGCTGGCCATGCTGTAGGCGCGCAGCAGCGGCTTGCCGTCGACCTCCAGCCCGATCATCGCGAACTGGCCGTTGGAAAACCGCAGCGACGGATCGCGCGTGGTGCGGAAGCTGAACAGCGAGTTGGTCCAGCGCCGGACCGACAGCACGGTCTCCGCGTTCAGGTGCGCGTAGGCCTGCGAGGGCGGCGGCACGACGCTCGCGGCATCGCGCGGCGGCGCAAGCGTGGTCGACATCGGCGTATGGCCTCCGGAGCCGTTGCTGCGAGGAGCGCGGCCGCCGCGACCGGTCTGGTCACACGCTCAGCGCCCCCAATTTTGGGGCATGCCCGGCGTCTTTCCAGTCCCGCCAAGCCAAGGAAAGCCAGGGCGCTGCCCTGGACCCGCTGGGGCCGGCGGCCTCAGACCCGCGTAACTTAAGTCATGGTTCCAAGGGCAAAGCCTTTGGCGGGGTCGAGCGGCAGAGCCCCTGGCCTTGCCAGCCCCCCAGCGCCGCCTCCAGCCGGGCAACGGCGGCATCAGGCGGCAGGCCGAAGCGCAG
Organism: uncultured Acetobacteraceae bacterium; assembly: GCA_964246135.1. GTDB lineage: Bacteria > Pseudomonadota > Alphaproteobacteria > Acetobacterales > Acetobacteraceae > CAXTPV01. The sequence goes on from CAXTPV010000335.1 coordinate 1,460, forward strand.
CCGCGTCGCGTCGCCCTCGAAGCTGCGGACCACGATGCCGGCGCGGCCCAACGCATCGGCAAGCCCGCCGGCCTGCGGATGCGCCGCGTCGCGGAACAAGCGCGTGCCGCCACGGACAACCACGCCATGGCCTTCCAGCAGCGCGTCGAGCCGGATCGCCGCCTCGGCCAACCGCCCCGCCGTCCGCTCGCGCCAGCCAAGGTCGGGGAGCGCCTCGCGCCCGGCCGCGATTGCGGTGATCGACACCGGCCAGGCGCCGAGCGCCGCCCGCAGCCTGTCGGCGAGACGCCGATCCGCGATCGCGAAGCCCAGCCTCACCCCGGCGAGACCATAAGTCTTGCCGAACGAGCGCAGCCGCACCAGCCCCTCCTGGTGATCAACAAGATCGCCGCCGCAGGGCTCCAGATCGGCGAACGCCTCGTCGACGAGCACGAACCCGCCGGCCCTGCCCCGCTCGCGGGCAAGCACGCGCAGCGCGTCCGCGTCGTCGATGCGGCCATCGGGGTTGTTCGGCCGGCAGGTCACGATCGCGCTCGCACCAGACCGCGCCGCGGCGTCGAGATCCGGCACCGGCACCACCGCCCGACCGGCGGCCCGCCAGGCCGCCCGATGCCCGGCATAGGTCGGCATCACGATCGCGGCCGACGCGGCGTCCGACAGCAGGGCGATCAGCGCCGCCAGCACGCCGGTGCCAGGACCCGCCACCACGCAGGCGGGATCGCCGGCGCCGTAGGCGCGGGCGGCGCGGCGTTCGAGCGAGGCCAGCGCGCCAGGCTCGGGCAGCCGCCGCAGCGCGTCGGCGCCGAGCGGCGCGATCGGGTATGGCACCGGGTTGATCCCGGTCGAGAGATCGACCAAAGGCTCCGGCGCCCCCGGATGCCGGGCGCGCGCCGCATCGAGGCTGCCGCCGTGACCCGCGATCCCGGAGGGAGGGTCGAACTCCATGCGCCTGCCTCCTGTCCCGCCCGCCTCGCGTCTCGCCGGCCGCCCCGCCTTGCTGCTCGCGGCGCTCGGCCTCGAACAAGGGCTGGGCTACCCCCCCTGGCTGTTACGGCGCGCCCCCCACCCCGGGAGTTGGGCCGGCCGGCACATCGCCC
>CAXTPV010000336.1:0-2553 GCA_964246135.1 uncultured Acetobacteraceae bacterium
GTCAAAGGCGAGGCCGCCATGCTCCGGGTCGCGCCTGAGCGCCCCGCGTGCCAGCAACGCACGCAACACGCCGCGCCAGAACGCTTCGGACTGGTCGCGCCCGACGCCCCAGGTCGGCAGGCTGGCGTGGCCGTGCCGGCGCGTCGCCTCGTTCTCGCGCCCACGCAGCACGGCCACGATCTGGGCGGCACCGAAGCGCTGGCCAGTGCGATAGATCGCCGACAGCGCCTTCTGGGCGGCAACTGAGCCGTCGAACAGCCCGACCGGCGAGCGGCAGTTGTCGCAATGACCGCAACCGCCCGCGAACACCTCGCCGAAACAGGCGAGCAGCGTCGCGGTGCGGCACTCGGCGGTCTCGCACAGGCCGATCATGCCTTCGAGTCGCTCGCCCATCACGCGCTTCTGCGCGTCGGACGCCTGGCTCTGGTCGAGCCAGTAGCGGGCGCGGGCGATGTCCTCGGCGCCGTAGAGGAGAAGCGTGTCGGCCGGGTCGCCGTCGCGGCCGGCGCGGCCGATCTGCTGGTAATACGCCTCGGCGCTGTCTGGCATGTCGAGATGGGCGACGAAGCGCACGTCCGGCCGGTCGATGCCCATGCCGAACGCGATGGTGGCGACGATGGTCAGCGCCTCGCCGGCACGGAAGCGGCCGAGTGCCGCGCGCTTCTCGATCGGCGACAGTCGGGCGTGATAGGCGACCGCGTTGCGGCCGCGGCCGCGCAGGTCGGCGGCGACACGCTCGGTCTTCTCGCGCGAGCCGCAATAGACGATGCCGGCGGCGGCCGCATGGCCGGAAAGCAACCGGTCGAGCTGCTGCATCTCGCGGTCTTTCGGCAGCGCCGCGAGTACCAGGTTGGGCCGGTGGAAGCTCGCCGCGAACACGGCGGCATCCCGCATCGCGAGCGAGGCCAGGATGTCGCTACGGGTACGCGGATCGGCGGTCGCGGTCAGCGCCACCCGCGGCACGCCGGGCAGGCGCTCCGGCAGGCAGGCGAGCGCGCGGTATTCGGGCCGGAACTCGTGGCCCCAGGCCGACACGCAATGCGCCTCGTCGATCGCCAGCAGCGACAATCGTTGCCGTGACAGCCGCTCCAGCAGGGTACCGGCCAGCAGGCGCTCGGGCGAGACGTAGAGGAGCTCGATGCCGCCGTTCGCAAGCCCGTCGCGGACCCGCAGCTGCTCGTCGGGTTCAAGCTCTGAGTGGAGTGCGGAGGCGTGGACGCCAAGCTGGCGCATGGCGGCGACCTGATCGTCCATCAGCGCGATCAGCGGCGAGACCACGAGCCCCATGCCGTCGCGGCACAGCGCGGGGAGCTGGTAGCACAGGCTCTTGCCGCCGCCGGTCGGCATCAGCACCAGCGCGTCACCGCCCTGCATCAGATGCTCGACGCATGGCGCCTGCAGGCCGCGAAAGGCGGGAAAGCCGAAGACCCGTGACAGAACCTCGAGCGGCGCGCCGCGCGACGTTCTGCTCAGGAGCCGCCCACCGAGATCTCGACACGCCGCGCCGCGATCGGAGGGTTCTCGTCGCTGGGCGGCCGGGGAACGACCGCGATCCGGTCGGCGCTGACGCCATCCTCACGCAACAGCCCGGCCACCACGTCCGCGCGTCGCCGCGCGAGCGCCACGTCGGCGTCGTGATCGCCATTGGCGCCGGCGAACCCCGCCACCGTGACCAGGGACGCCGCGTGCCGCGTCGCCTCGTGCGCCGCGGTCGCCACCAGCGCCACCGCCGGCGGGTCGAGCGTCGCCGAGGCATGCGGGAAGAAGATCTCGACTTTGGGCGCGACCGCCTCCTGCTGGGCGCAGGCCGTGAGCACAGTCATCGCGACGAGGCCCGGGATGAGAAGTGCTGGCTGACGGCGCATGGGCCGCTCCTTTACGCGATCATGGATGTCGGCGTTGGTGCGCCAGCCGATCCAGGCCGTCAATCGGCGGCGCCGGCGCGGACGCGACCCGGTCAGGCCGCGGCGGCGGACAGCCTGCCGTTCGAGAGGCGCCAAATCCGGTCGAGCCGTTCCACCCCGGTCAGGCGATGCAGGATCAGCACGATGGTGCGGCCCGGCGCCGTCGCGTTCAGGGTCTGGAGGAAGGCGCGCTCGGTGTCGCTGTCGAGACCCGACGCGGGCTCGTCTAGGATCAGCACCGGTGCCGACGACAGCAGCGCCCGGGCAAGCGCAAGGCGTCGTGCCTGACCGCCCGACACGGTGTGGCCACCTTCCCCGAGCCAGGTGTCGAGCCCGTCCGGCAGCGCGCCCACCCAGTCGGCGATCGCGGCGGTCTCGAGCGCCTCGCCGATCTCGGCCTCGGTCGCGTCCGGCCGACCGAGCAGCAGGTTGGCGCGTATGGTGTCGGCGAACAGGTGCGTCGACTGGTTGAGCAACGTGATCTCGCGCCGGAGCACGTCGGGCGGCAGTTGCGCGACGTCGACGCCGCCGAAGCTGACCCGGCCTGACTCCGGCCGGGCGAGGCCGAGCGCCAGCGACGCGATCGTGCTCTTGCCGGCACCGGATGGGCCGAGGATGGCGATGCGGGTGCCCTCGGCGATGTCGAGGC
>CAXTPV010000337.1:0-2552 GCA_964246135.1 uncultured Acetobacteraceae bacterium
GCCCAGCAGCACCACCGGGATGCTGGCCCGGGCCAGCGCCCCGCACACCGAACCCGACGCCAGCGAGTTCACGATCGCCGCCGCCACGCCGCCGCGACGCAGCGCCAGCAGCTCGCTCGCGAGCTCCGGATCATCGGCCGCCCGCACCAGCGTCGGCCCGAGCACCGCGAACCGCGCCCTGAGCGGCCCGTCCCCCAGCAGCAGCACGTCGATCCGCACACCGTGCCGCCGCACCAGCCGTTCGGCCAGATGCAGCAGCAGCAGCTGCGCCCCGTGCAGCAACCCGTCATGACACACCAGCAGCACCCGCTCGGCCGCGATCGCCCCGGTGATCGCCCGCCCTGTCGCGTTGAGGAACGCCGCCCCGTAACGAAGGTCGGGCTCCAACGTCGCCCCCTCCGCCCACTCGTTCCAGGCGTTGATGCAGACGATCGGCTCGCCAAGGAACGGCCGGTCCGCCGCCCGCAGCACCAGACGCTCCAGCCAGTCCTGATACGCCGCCGGCGTGCCGCCATGCACCACCAGCCCCGTCCCCTGCCGGCGGGCATCGTTGTCCCAGGACGGCACCGCGGTCTTGATCAGCGGGAACGCCGGCACGGGTTCGGCCAGCGACGCCGCCGCCAGCGCGTCGAACCCGTGCACGCGGGCTCGGAAATCGGTGTCGAGGATGTCGAGCCCGTCGTTGAGCAACGGCAACGCGTCGCAGAGCTTGTGCGGCGGGAACTCGACCGCGCCGTCAAACCCGCGCGGCCCCGGATCGAAGTCGCCGAAGCTCTGCGACATCACCAGGATCGGCCGCTCGCCACGACGCGCGAACCCCTGCCGCCAGCGCGCCGCGGTCGCCGCGGTGTCCGGGATCACCCCCGGCCGATACACCATCAGCAACGGCCGGCCATCGACCCTGATGTAACGCGGATCGGCGAAGTGGCGCACGAAGCAGTCGAGCAGCGCGTCCTCGTCTTCCGCCGCGTAGTCCTGGGCGATCAGCACCTCGTCGTCCGACCCGTCCCACCGCCGGGTCCAGTTCTCGTTCGCCCACATCAGGCAGAACGGAAAATCGAGCGTGGCGTCCGCCAGCAGCGCCTCGAGCGGCCCGTCCAGCAGCCGCCGCCCGTTGAACCAATAAAAGTAGAACACGAACCCCGACAGCGCCGCCCCGCGCGCGAACTCGATCTGCCGGCGCAACGTCGCCGCCGCCCCATCGCCGTCGAGCCGGTAATGCCCGAGGTCGCGCGGCACCCGCGGCTGGTAGTGCCCGGCGAACCGCGGCAGCGCGCGCGCGACGCTGGTCCATTCGGTGAAGCCCTCGCCCCACCAGGCGTCGTTCTCCGCGAACGGATGGAATTGCGGCAGGTAATAGGCCAGCACCCGCGCCCGCCGTGGCGCCGCCGCCGGCACCGCCTGCCGCCGCTCGAAGGCCGCGTCAGGCTGCAGGTTGCGCCGCATCTCGCGCGCGATCGTCGTCTCGTCGGACGGCAGCCGCGTGTGCACCCGCGCCTCGTGCCGGTGCGCGACATAGTGCAAAAGCGGGTTCGCGTCCGGCAGGTCGCGCAGATAGCGCTGCCGATAGAAGGTCGGATCAAACCCCGCGAACGGCACCCGCGCTTCGCGGAACCCCTGCACCAGATAGTGCTCGAGCGGATCGATCCCGGCTTGCGCGATGTCCGGATAACTCGCGAGATACCAAGCCGGGTCGAACTCGGCGATCGCCGACACCGTGCCGCCCAGCCGGTGCGCCAGCAGATGCCCAAGCCTGAGCTCGCCCGCCGCCAGCCCATGCGCGCGGCCATACGCGTCCGGGTCGAAGATCGGGCACGGCCACCGACCCTCCGCCTCGCCGGCCAGCACGTAGTGCAGCAGCGGATCGCAGCCGGCGTCCCGCACATCCGGGTTCTGCCCCAGATACCAGCCGGGATCGAAGTAGAAGTTCGGCTTGCGGCCGCACCGCCACCCCTCCTGATGGTAATGCGCGAGCGCCCGTCCCGGCTCCAGCACCACCGCGGGGTCGTACAGGGCATAGAACGCCGGGTCGAACAGCCCGGACGCCGCCAGCACGCCCAGCCCGGACCCGTCCGTCGCCTCGGCCTCGACCGGCGCCAGGCGGCTCGTGCTCACGCAACCCGATCCAGACGCGACGATCTCGCCATGCCCCGACCATACGACCGCGTAACGTTGTTGTATCGTATCAAAATCGAGACGCGCCCTCCGCGCCCGACCCCAAACCTTCCTTTCCACGCCGCCGCCGGTTAGACCCGCGACCGCGGGGACCGGGGCAACGCATTTGGACAGGGCAAGAGACGCGTCCGACCTCAAGGCAGCGGGCGAGGCGGCGACCAGCCGGCGCACGCCGGACCAGGCCGAGCCGCACACCACCATACGCGTCGCCGACGGCATCGAGCTCGACTGCGGCAAGCGCCTCGCCCCGATCGACATCGCCTACCGCACCTACGGCACGCTCGACCCCGCCCGCGCCAACGCGATCCTGGTCTGCCACGCCCTTACCGGCGACCAGTATGTCGCCGAGCCGCACCCGCTCACCGGCAAGCCCGGCT
>CAXTPV010000338.1:0-2549 GCA_964246135.1 uncultured Acetobacteraceae bacterium
CCTCGACCTCGCGCGAGCCGGTGACGCAGAGCACGACGATGTCGCTCGCGTCGGCGAGCGCGCGCGGGCTCGCGACCTCGGCGGCGCCGAGGCGGGCGAGGTCGTCGGCCGCCTCGCGCCGGCTTCGCGCCAGCACGGTGAGCGGGAACCCCTTGTCGGCGAGGTTCCTCGCCATGCCGTGACCCATGTGGCCGAGGCCGATGAAGCCGATCCTGTCCATTCCCGTTCCCCCTTCGCGATCCGTCACGTACTCGAACGCACCTCGAGCCGGTAGCCGACATCGACCCGCGCCGGCCGCCAATCCTCGCCCCTGAACCGCGCCAGCAGCTTGCGCGCCGCGAGTTCGCCGATCATCCGGCGCGGCGACACGATGGTGGTCAGCGGCGGGAGGGTGAGCGCGCCGATGCCGAACCCGTTGAAGCCGGCGATCGCGATCCGGTCCGGCACCGCGATGCCCTCGGCCTGGGCGCGTAGCAGCGCGCCGACCGCGAGGTCGTCGTTGCCGAAGAACAACGCGTCGAGCGCCGGGTCGGCGGCCAGCGCCTCCATCAGCTTGCGGCCGCCGAGCTCGGGCGCCGAGCGCTCCTCGTGGGTGAACGGCGGCCGGCGCGGCAGCCCGGCCTGCGCCAGCGCGCGGTCGAGGCCGCGGAACCGCTGGCCGGCGCGATGATCGGCACGCAGCCTGCCGCCGATGAAGCCGATCTCGCGGTAGCCGCGGGCGATCAGGTGCTCGCCCATCGCGCGACCGGCGCGGAGATGCGACAGGCCGACATTCATGTCGATCGCGCCCGCGCCGTGCTCCATGATCTCGACCACCGGGCGGCCGAACGCGCGCAGCATCCGCCGGGTGCGGTCGGTGTGACGCAGCCCCGCGACCACCAGGCCGGCCGGCGACCAGCCGAGCAGGGCGGCCACGATGTCGGCCTCGCGCTCGAGGTCGTACTGCGTGTTGCCGAGCAGCAGCTCGTAGCCTGCCTGCTCCAGCACGTCCTGGATGCCCTCGATCACCTCGATGAACACCACGTTCGACAGCGACGGCACGATCACCGGCACGATCTGGCTGTCGGCGGACGCCAGCGCGCCGGCGAAGCGGTTGCGCACGTAGCCGAGCTCGCGCACCGCGCGTTCCACTTCGGCGCGGAGCGCGTCGGACACGCTGCCCGGGTCGTTGATCGCGCGTGACGCGGTGATCGGCGCGACGCCGGCGCGCGCGGCCACTTCCTTTAGCGTCACGGTTTGGGCGGAGGCGCGTGATCGGGTGATCGTGCCTGGGGCGCGTGATCCGGTGATCGTGCCTGGGGCGCGTGATCCGGTGATCATGCCTGCGGCGCGTGATCCCGTGATCGTGACGCGCTTGTTCATGATCGTCACGGTAGCGCACGGCCATCGAGGGCGCCATCGCCAACACGATGGTTGCGCTACCAAGGAAGGTGGTCTATGACCTTTGCAATGCCCGGAGCCGCCACGCCGGCGGCGCGAGAGGCGGCAACGGCCGCGAGGCCGGACGGGGAGTGAGTGTCGTGGCGGCAGCTTCGGCCGGAACGCGCGCTGGCGTGTTCGAGGCGTTCGAGATCACCAAGAGTTTCGGCCCGGTTCCGGTGCTGCGCGGAATCACGGCGACGCTGGCGCCCGGATGCGTGCACACCATGATGGGCGAGAACGGCGCCGGAAAGTCGACATTCTTCAAGATACTGGCGGGGCTGGTGCAGCCGTCGGGTGGGCGGCTCGCGCTCGACGGGGCGACGATCGAGCTCGGCTCGCCCGCGACCGCGCATGCCCGCGGCATTTACCTGGTGCCGCAGGAGCCGGCGCTGATGCCGGAATTGTCGGTCGCCGAGACGATGTTCGTCGGTCAGTTGCCGATATCGGGCCGCGCGCGTCGCGTCGATTGGGCCGACGTGCGGACGCGGGCGCGCGCGGCACTCGACAGCCTCGGCCTCGACATCGGCATCGAGCAAAAGGCGCGCGCGCTCTCGATCGCGCAGTGCCAGCAGGTGGAATGCGCGAAGGCGCTGCTGCGCGGCTGCCGCGTCATCCTGTTCGACGAGCCGACCTCGCCGCTCACCACCCACGAGGTCGAGCGCCTATTTAGCATCATGCGCCGGCTGCGCGACGACGGCTGCACGCTCGGCTTCATCAGCCACCGCATGGACGAGGTTCTCGACATCAGCGACGAGATCAGCGTGCTTCGGGACGGCAGGCTGGTCGACACGGTGCCGCGCGCAGGGTTTGACCGCGGCCGCCTGCTGTCGCAGATGGTCGGGCGCGAGATGCGCGAGATCCCCCGCCGCGCCTCGTCTTCGGCGACCGACAAGGTGGTGCTCGAAGTGAGCGGGCTCGCGCACGAGCCGCGCTTCCGCGATGTCGGGTTTTCGCTGCACGAGGGCGAGATCCTCGGCCTCGCCGGCCTGGTCGGCGCCGGCCGCACCGAGATCGCGGAAACCATCTTCGGGCTCAGGCGGCGCGATGCCGGCAGCGTCCGGCTGGCCGGCGAGGATGTCACGGGCTGCTCGCCGCACGCGATCATCCGTCGCGGGCTGGTGTACGCG
>CAXTPV010000339.1:0-2531 GCA_964246135.1 uncultured Acetobacteraceae bacterium
CGTCTGGTCCGACCGCTCGGGACGCGTGCTTGCCTGAGAGCGGCGAGCCCCAGACTGGCGAGCCCCAGACTGGCAAGCCCCAGCCCGGCAAGCCCCAGCCCGGCAAGCCCCAGACCGGCAGGACGCGGCGCGATCCGGCGCCCCCAGCCGGGACCGGCCTGCTGCTGCTGCTGCCGGCGGCGTGGCTCGCCGCCTTCCTGCTGCTGCCCGCGCTGATCGTGCTCAAGATCAGCGTCTCGACCATCGTTGACGGCATCCCGCCCTACGCGCCGCTGCTGGCGCGCGCGCGCGACGGCACGCTCGGGCTCGCCTTGCACACCGACAGCTACGCCTACCTGCTGCATGACCGCGTCTACCTGGTGGCGGCACTCCGCTCGGTCGAGCTCGCAGGCGTCACCACGCTGCTCTGCCTGCTGCTCGGCTACCCGATGGCCTACGCGATCGCGCGCGCCCGCCGGCGCACCCAGCCGCTGCTGTTGCTGCTACTGATCCTGCCGTTCTGGACCAGCTTCCTGCTCCGCATCTACGCGCTGATCGGCCTGCTGCGTCAGGATGGCCTGGTCAACGCGGCCCTGCTGCGCCTCGGCCTGATCGACCATCCGCTCGTCATCCTCAACACCCAGGCCGCCGTGCTGCTCGGCATGACCTACGCCTACCTGCCGTTCATGGTGCTGCCGCTCTACGCGGTGCTGGAGCGGCTGGACCGCGACCTGGTCGACGCCGCCACCGATCTCGGCGCCACCCCGGCCGTCGCCTTCCTCCAAGTGACGCTCCCGCTGTCGCGGCCCGGCATCGTCGCTGGCGCGCTGCTGGTGTTCGTGCCGGCGCTCGGCGAATACGTGATCCCGGATCTGCTCGGCGGCCCGGACACGCTGACGCTCGCGACCCAGCTGTGGAACGAGTTCTTCGCCAACGAGGACTGGCCGACCGCGTCGGCGGTCACCGTCGTGCTGCTGCTGCTGGTGGTGCTGCCGGTGGTGTTCTGGGAGCGCGCCCGCACGCGCGCCGCCGGCCCGGCATGATCTCTGCCGCTGCACGACGCCTGCCGCGCGCTGCCGCACGATGCCTGCCGCGCGCTACCGCACGACGCCTGCCGCGCGCCGCCCTCGTGCTCGGGCTGCTGCTGCTCTACGCGCCGATCGCCGTGCTGGTGGTGCTCTCATTCAACCGCTCGCCGCTGGAAGCCGTCTGGGCCGGCGCCTCGACGCGCTGGTACGCGGCCCTGTTCCGCGACGGAGCGGTGCTGCGCGCCGCCTCGCTGTCGCTCATGGTCGCCCTGCTGGCGGCCACGATCAGCCTGCTGGTCGGCGTGCCCGCCGCGATCGTGCTCGCCCGCGCCCGTCGCTTTCGCGGCCGCGCCCTGTTCGCGGGGCTGATCGCGACCCCGCTGGTGCTGCCAGACATCATCCTCGGCATCTCGCTGCTGCTGCTGTTCACCTCGCTCAAGCAGGCCGCCGGCTGGCCGGCCGGGCGCGGCGTGCTGACCATTGTGATCGGCCACGTCACGCTCTGCAGCGCCTTCGTCGTGGTCGTGGTGCAGGGAAGGCTCGCGCGCCTGGACAAGTCGCTCGAGGAAGCCGCGTCCGACCTCGGCGCAAACCCGATCACCGTCGTCCTGCTGGTGACCTTGCCGCTGCTCGCGCCCGCACTCATAAGCGCGTGGCTGCTCGCCTTTTCGCTCAGCCTCGACGACGTGGTGATCGCGTCGTTCCTGTCCGGCCCGGGTAGCACGACGCTGCCGGTGCTGCTGCTGTCGAAGGTGCGTCTCGGCGTGAACCCGGAGGTCAACGCGCTGGCGACGCTGGTGATCCTGGTGGTCGGCCTCGCCGCCACGGCGGCGGCGCTCGCGACCCGCCGCTTCAAGTAACCTTGGGCTCGCTCGACATGAAGCTCGCCGCGGTAAGACTGCTCTTGTTGAAGTCGGTCAGCGTGATCTGCGAGCCGTCGCCGAGTGTCAGCCGCGTGTTGCTGCCAACCTCGACCGCCGAGGACAGCGCCTGCGCGACGCCGCTCGCGCCGTAGCCGAACAGGACGACGTGGTTGCCGCTGGCGGCGCCGAAATCCGAGATGGTGACGTTCACGTTGCGGCTGCCGTCGAAGCTGAACAGGCCGAACACGTTGGCGGCGCCCGATCCGCCGGTCAGCGTCGCGTTGCCGGTGCCGCCGATCAGGGTGTCGGCGCCGAGGCCGCCGATCAGCGTCGCGTTGCCGGACCCGGCCCAGAACTGGTTGCCGCCCGAGGCCTGGCTGCCGTCGAACACCACCGAGCCGCCCGACACCACGCTGGCCTGGTTGGCGACCAGGATGTTGTTGTGGGTGTCGGTGTCGAGCACGAACGAGCCGCCGTTGCCGCCATAGAGCGTGTCGACGCCGCCCGTCACGGTAGTGGTGCCGCCCATGCCGATGAAGCGCAACGCGCCCGCCGACGCGTCGACGACGGTGCCGACGCTGCCGTTGTTCTGCACGATCAGCGAGCCGGTGCCGCCGGTGATCGTGGTCGCCGTGCTGCTGCCGTTCACCACCACGGTGTC
>CAXTPV010000340.1:0-2529 GCA_964246135.1 uncultured Acetobacteraceae bacterium
ACATAGGCGATCGCCGCCCGCAGCGAGGCAAGGCGGACGTCGCGCAGGTCGCGGCCGTCGAGCGTGATCCGGCCGGCGCTGACGTCGTGCAGGCGGGGGATCAGCGCGAGCGCGGTGGACTTGCCGGCACCCGACGGTCCCACCAGGGCGATGGTCTGGCCGGCACGCGCCTCGAAGCTGAGGCGGGTCAGCCCCGCCCGCCCGTCCGGATAGCGGAACCCGACATTCTCGAAGCGGAGATGGCCGCGTCCGGGCGGCAGCGCGACAGCACCCGGCGCGTCGCCGACCCCCGCCGGCTCGTCGACCACCGCGAACACCCGGGTCAGGCCGGCCAGCCCCTCCTGCAACGCCGCGTTCAGCGAGCCGAGCGCACGCAGCGGCCGGGACGCCAGCAGCAGCGCCGCGACGAACCCCGAGAAATCGCCAAGCGTGCTGCCGCCGGTCGACGCGCGCCACCCCGCGAAGCCGAGCACGGCGGCCACCGCGACGCCGCCCAGCACTTCCAGCACCGGCTCGACCCGCGCCCGGCCACGCATCATCCGGTACAGCGCCTGATACAGATGACCGAACACCGCGCGCGCACGCGCCTGCTCGGCCTCCTCCAGGCCGTAGGCACGCACGATCCGGGCTTGCGCGAACGATTCGTTTAGCATCGCCGCCGCCTCGCCCATGCGCTCCTGCATGCCGCCCGACGCCCGCCGCACCCGCTTGCCGAGCCGCTGGATCGGCAGCGCCGCGGCCGGATACAGCAGCGCCGCGATCAGGCTGAGCTCCCAGTCCATCCACAGCATCGAGGCCACCAGCCCGACCACCGTCACCGCGTCCGACAGCGAGTTCACCGCGCGTATCAGCGCCTCACGTATCGTCGTCGCGTCGGTGGTAAAGCGCGCCGCGAGCTGGGCCGGCGCCTCGCGCTCGATGCGCGACACGTCGGCCCGCAGCAGATGCGCGAACATCCGCTCCTGCAGCCCGCGTATCACCAGCAGCACCAAATGCTGGACACCCGTGGTCTGGCCGTACTGCGCCGCCGCCTTCAGCGTGGTGATCACCACCACCAGCACCGGCACCTGGTACAGGATGCGCGGATCATGCGCCGTGAACATGTCGAGCGCCCGGCTGATCACCAGCGGGTAGAGCGCGGTCAGCCCCGCCATCGCGATCGTCAGCGCGAGCACGACCAGCAGCCGGCCGCGATGCACCGCGATCTCTTCCCGCCACAGCCGCCGCAGCGGCGAGACCGTCGCGGCCGTCGGCAGCGCCGACGCATCGGATCGTGGCGCCCCGCTGGCGGGCGCATTGTTGGACGCGGCGATGGCGCCGAGAGCGTTCATCCATCCGGTCTATCGTGAGGGCGAGAACCTGGAAAGGCCGGCGCGCCGACGGCTCGCTGTCGTCGCATGCGGTGATGGGCCTTCCGGTATCCCACGCAGCCAAGGCAAGGCTTGATGGACACCGTCGGTTCAGCTTCCATCATCGCCTGAGCGGAAGCGGGCATGGGCATGGAACACGATCCCCGACATCTGCAGGAAATCATGCAGCGAGCGGCGCCGCCCGACCTGCCGACCTCCTTTCGGCCGATGTTCGGCGGCATCATGGGTTACGCGGAGGGGAAACCGTTCGCCTCGCTGTCCAACATCGGGCTCGCCCTGAAACTCTCTGGCGCGGACCACGCCGAACTCCTCGGTCACCAAGGTGCCGCCGCCTTGCGCTACCAGCCCGACAAACCCGCCAGCAAGTCGTACGTCGTCGTGCCGGCCACCATGCTGTCGGACCCTGACGCGTTGAGGAGCTGGATCGCCCGAAGTGCCGCGGGCTTGGCGCCCAAGGCGTCCGCCCGTCGAACAGCGTCCTCTAGGAGCTAGCCGTTGCCCGCATCAGCTTCGTGGAACTGCCCGCCCGGGACCTCGCCGCGGCGAAGTCGTTCTACAACTCGGCGTTCGGATGGGACCTGACCGATTTCGGTCCGACCTACTCATGCACCATGACAGGCGACGTGGATCTTGGATTGCAGGGCGACATCAAGGAAGCGACCCGCGCGCCGCTCGCGGTCATCGCCGTCGACGATCTCGAGGCCGCTCAAGCCGCCGTCGAGCAGGCTGGCGGCATGATCACGCAGGCGATCTTCGCCTTCCCCGGCGGCCGGCGCTTCCATTTCACCGATCCGAACGGGCACGAACTGGCGGTCCTCAAGGCCGATTAGGAGGCTGCTGAAAAGCGCCGGAGGCGCTGTCCGAAGCGTAATGAAAGCAACGCAAGGGGCTTTGAAATCCTCTATTCAGGATTGGGGTCTGGGGCCGACCGGCCCGAGCGGGTCGAGGGCAGAGCCCTCGCCTTGCTTTTTCAGCCTGCCAGCGCAACGAGACGTCTGAGCACTTCCGCCCATCAAGCTCCCCGCATCGCCAATCATCCACCGCGCGTCCGAGCCGTCCACGCCCTCAGCCACCCGGGAGCGCGTTCCGCCGCTGCAGCTCCGCCCTGAGCCGCGCGAGGCACGCGGCGCGGTCGGCGCGCGCGCCGCCGGCGATCCAC
>CAXTPV010000341.1:0-2093 GCA_964246135.1 uncultured Acetobacteraceae bacterium
GCCGAGCAGGGCGGCGAGTTGCGCCGTCAGCGCCTCGTCGGCATCGGCGCAGAAGCTGAACCAGAGATCGTAGTTCAGCGGCGTCGGCAGGATGCCGTAACGCCGCATGTCGGCCAGCACCGTGGTGGCGAAATCATGCGCCGCCTGGGTGGGCGCGGAGGGCGGAACCAGGTTGGTGGCGGCGAGGTCGGACATCGAGCGTTCCGTGATGAGAACGCGGCGATGCTACCGGCAACCGGTTCCCATCGGGTTAACCGGGCGCGCACGGATGCGAGCGCGGCCGGAGCTTTCGGCCGCTCCGGGAGTTCGGTTGCATGCGACGCAAGGGAGGGCTGCATGCTGACCAGGACGGCGATCTACGAGGGCGCCATCAAAGCGGGGCACGAGGAGGCGTTCTTCCAGCGCGTCCGCGACGAACTCGAGCCGCTGTGGCGACGCTTCCCGCACGTGCTGGCGGTGCGGGTGCAACGGGTCCGGAGCGCCGATGCGGACGCGCGTCCGATCGCGATGATCCTCGAGATGGACTTCCCGGACATGCGGGCGATCGAGGACTGTCTCGCCTCGCCGATCCGGCCGGAGTCGCATGCGGCGACGGTCGAGGTGATGAGGCTGTTCGACGGCCGCTTCTACCACCTCGTCGCGGAAGCCGCGACGCTCGATCCGGCCGCCTAGCCGGATGCGAACCAAGCAGGTCCTGGTCGCCGGCGAGGTGCGGGCGATGATGGCGGCGGCACGCGACGAGGCCGCGCGGCTTGGGCTCGAAGTCAGCATCGCGGTGGTGGACGAGGCCGGCGTGTTGCTGGCGCTGGAGCGGCTCGACGGCGCGAGGCTGCACACGCCCGACGCCGCGACGCTCAAGGCCCGGACCGCCGCGGTTACGCGAACCCCGACCGCGACCCTGGAGGAGCAGGTGCGAGCCGATCCGGCGCTGCTGTCGTTCCCGGGCCGGATGCCGCTGGCCGGCGGCATGCCGATCCTGCACCAGGACGCGGTGGTCGGCGGCGTCGGCTCGTCAGGCGCGCAGCCGCGCGACGACGAGCGGGTGTGCGCCGCAGCACTCGCGGCGTTCGCGGGGCTGACACGGCCATGATGCGAAAGCGATCGGTGTGCGGTCAGCCACCGATAGGCGGCTGATCCGCGCGGACCGGCTTGCCGAGACGCCTTGTCATCCCCTCGACCTCGCTCGCGGACGCGCTCGAAGCCTTCGCCTGTAGCCGGCGGTAGCTGTCCAGGATGTCGTCGCCGACCACCGTCAACCGAGCGCCGCCGCCGGTCGGGCCGCCCGCGATCGCCTCGACCAGCGGCTCGCGGAACGCCGCGTTCATGTCGGCCACCAGGTCCCAGGCGCGCTTGTAGCTCATGCCGACATCACGACAGGCGGACGCGATCGAACCATGCGTCCGGATCGCCTGCAGCAGGTCGGCGCGTCCCGGGCCGATCACCACGCCGCCCGGGAGAACCACGCGAACGTGGAGGCCGAGGCGATCGGGGTGACGCACGCTTGCCATGGTTGCGGATGCTCACGCCAGGTTGCCGGTGACGCAAGGCCAGGGCGCCGCCCTGGACCCGCTCAAGGCGGAGCCTTGAGAGGCTATTGCATCGGTTTCCAAAGGCTCCGGCCTTTGGCGGGTCTGGGCAGAGCCCAGCCTTGGCCGTCTCAAGGGTCGATCTCAAAGGCCGGTGGTATCAGAACGTCAGACGCGCGGACAACACCCAGTTGTGATCGTAGAGGGGGAGGATTTCGCCCACCAAGCGCTGCTTGGGCGAGACGGCAAACTGGTAGCCGGCGCCGATGCTCGCGCGCACGCGGCCGTCGATCACGAACCGGCCCAGGATCAGGCCCGGCGTGAGGAACAGCTGATCCTTGCCGCCGCGGGCGGTGCCGCTGAGCCAGGTGGTGTCGTTCAGCTCGAACTCCGGCCAGAAATAGGTCAGCAGGTGATACTGGAAGGTCACGTTGGTCAGCAGCTGCGAGCCGGTGGTGTCGAGCTCGCCGACCGGGATCGCGACACCCATGGTGGCCTGGATGTCGAAATCGCCCCAGCCCTTGCCGCCGGCGAGCGTGGGCGTGACGATCCAGGCATTGCCGGCGA
>CAXTPV010000341.1:2103-2521 GCA_964246135.1 uncultured Acetobacteraceae bacterium
CGCCTTGGCGCCGGTCGGCGCGGTCAGCTGCAGGAAGGCGGTGATGATCGCGTTGCCGTGCTGCTCGTTCTCGCTGAACAGGCGCTGCTTGAGCAGGAAGATCGGATAGTCGCTCCAGCCGGTCACCGGCCGGCCGTCGCCGAGCTGGCGCTCCTCGTAGGCCGGGAGGGTCACGATCACCTCGTTGGTGGTGGTCGGGATCAGCTCGATGCCCTTGTTCACGTCGTAGTTGTGGATCGAGGCGCCGTTCGGCAGCGTCTCCCAGAACTGGTCGTAGCGCACCTCCTCCTCAAGGCGTGGCGTCACCGTGACCAGCGGCGTCATCCAGTGCGGCTGGCTCGCCTGCGCCTCGTTGACGCGATGGAACCAGTTGGCGAAGTAGCCGGCGATGCCGCCCTCCTCGACGGGGGGCGCGCTG
>CAXTPV010000342.1:0-2516 GCA_964246135.1 uncultured Acetobacteraceae bacterium
CCCGGAACATCGCCGGCCACGGCGCGAGGCCGCCGCCCTCCCGCATCAGGCCGGCGTTCAGCTGGCCCAGCTCGGCCTCGACGTCGCCGGTGCCGCGCAGTTCGCGCAGCGCGGCCCTGGCCTGGTCGACGCGGCCGACACCCACGAGCCAGCGCGGGCTGTCGGGCAGGAACGTCATCGCCGTGCCGAGCACCAGGCCGGGCACGCAGCCGAGGCCGAGCATCCAGCGCCAGTCGCCTGCGACGCCGGAAAAACCGTAATCGACCGCGTAGGCCAGCAGGATGCCGAGCGTGATACAGATCTGGTTCATCGACACCACCGCGCCGCGTCGGTCGGTGGTCGCGGTCTCGCTGAGATAGAGCGGGGTCAGCATCGAGGTGAGGCCGATGGCGAACCCGATCACCAGCCGCCCTCCGATCAGCACCCACACCGAGGGCGCCGCGGCGGTGACCAGCGAGCCGATCACGAACACCACAGCACTGGCGATGATCACGTGCCTCCGGCCGAACTTGTCCGAATACCAGCCTGCCCCCGCGGCGCCGATGGTGGCACCCAGCAGCGCGATCGCGACCACCAGCCCCTGCATCGCGGGGCTGAGCTCGAAATTCTTCCTGATGAACAGCAGCGCGCCCGAGATCACGCCGGTGTCGTAGCCGAACAGCAGGCCGCCGAGCGACGCGGTCGCCGCCACCAGTGTCGATCGCTGCATGGATGGCGCTCCCAGCGGCCCCGATCAGAAGCCGAACATGTGGTCGAGCGAGAAGCCACCCGCGTCGTCCATCTGGCCATGATAGCCGAACAGGCGGCAGGTCCGGTCGCTGACCATGACGTAGCCCAGGCCGCCCGCGCGCGCGATCAGGTCCGGCTCGAAATGCGCGTCCGGAAACACCAGCATCGAGCCCGAGCAGGGTATCGTGATCCCGCGCTCGGCGAGCAGCGCGCCGTCGGCCGCGTGAAGCTGCAGGACGGTGTCCGAGAGCGGGTGAAAGGCGGACGAGGCAGGATAGATCAGCACCGCGAAGCTCCTGCGGCCGCCCTCGCCGAGCTTGAGGAACAGCCGGGTCGAGAGCCCGGGCGGCGGCCCGGCATAGGATTGCGGCTCGCCGCGATAGGTCATCACCGTGTTGAAGATGTGGGCGCCAAAGCTCGTCTCGGCCGCGTGCCGGCCGTCACGATCCTCGGCGCGGATCAGCGCGTGCAGCCAGCCATCCGCCTCGCCGCCGTCCCGGAAGTCATAGACGAGCTCGCCATGGCCGCCCGCCTGCCCGATCGCCTCGCGCCAGGCGTCGAGATCGAGTGCGAGGTCGAACAATCGCGGCAGCCGGCCGAGGAAGCGCTCGCCGACCAGCCTGCCGTCGGCCGCGAACACGTCGAGCCGCAGCGGCAGGCTCCGCAGCGTTTCGGACATCGGGGTCGGCTGCACCAGGGTGCGGAACCGCCCGGGCGGCAGGATCGGGAACGCCAGCAGGTAGCCGCGGCCGAGCGACGGGTGCAGCGAGGCGATGTTGGGATCGGGCACGAGGTCGGCGCGCTCGACGTTCATGTGCGCGATCCGGGTGCGTCCCTCCCGCGTCACCTCGTAGCGCGGCCTCACCACATGGCGGCCGCAGCGAAGCTCGATCTGCGACGGCCAGGCGAGACCCGGCAGCAGCGTCGAGACGTTGAGCGCCACGCTGGCGAACCCGCCGATCTTGTGCGGGAACGCGACCGGCCGCTCGGCCCCCATCCGGTCGAGCAGGATGGCGCCGGCTGGAATCTCGGCGGCGTGGCTGTTCTGCAGCCACAGCGTGACGCGCTCGTCTGGTCGCGGCGCCGGCAGGCCGGCGTAGCGATCCGACGGCCAGGCGTTCGCGTCGTGCGTGACCGACAGGCTGCGCTCGTTGCCGGCGCCGATGGTGTCGAGCGCGTATTTCACGACGTCATGGCCGGCGACGCCGACCGCGTGGATGAACAGCTGGCCCTCGAACTCGGGCAAGTCGAAGCGGGCACGCACGTCACGGCTGTCGATCGCGATCCCGGCGACGCCTTCCGCGACCTCCTCGCGCCACTCGGCGAGCACGCCGCCATCGGCGGCGAACAGCCGCAGCCAGAGCTGCACCGATCCTGCGCGATAGGACGACCAGTAGTTCGCCGTCACCAGCCTGGTCGACAATCCATCCTTGTCGCGAAAGAATGCGAAGTTGGTCGCGAAGTTGAGCCGATCGAGATACTTGCGGGTGTTGGTCAGCAGGCTGCCCGGTATCCTGACCTCGTCGAGGGTGACGATCTCGGTCGATGGCGGCACCAGGTGACGGACCCGCGCGACCAGCCGGTCGGCGTCGAACGCCGCGATCAGCAGGATGCGCTCCCGCAGCGCGGCGGCGTCGCTGAGCTGAGCGGCGTCGTCGCGACGCCGAGACGCTGGCGGCCCAGTGCCTCGGTGTCGTGGACGAGGAGTGTCGCCGGGCGCGGCAGCCCGGGCGACAGCGCGAACAGCGTTCCCGCGAGGTCGTCCGGATCGTAGACCGCGATCGGGC
>CAXTPV010000343.1:0-2504 GCA_964246135.1 uncultured Acetobacteraceae bacterium
GCTCTGCCCAGACCCGCCAAAGGCCGGGGGCCTTTGGAAACCATCTTCTTAAACATCTGGATTCTCACGGCTTCGCCCCGAGCGGAGTCCAAAAGCAGAGCCTCTGGCCTTGCCTGCTCCGGTCGTCAGACCCGACAGCTGCGGCGACGGCGGTCATGACCCGGCCAGCGCCAGGCGGGCGAGAATGCGCGCGCGCCCCATCAACCCGATCAGGACGCGAAGCTCGGGGCCGTGATCCTCGCCGGTGAGCGCCAGCCGCAGCGGCATGAACAGCGCGCGCCCGCGCCGCCCGGTCCGCTCGCGCAGCGCCTCGGTCCACACCTCCCAGGTCGTCTCGCTCCAAGGCTCAGGCGGCAGCACGTCCCGGGCGGCGCGCAGGAACTCGGCCTCGCCCTCGATCGGCGGCGGCACGATGTCGCCGAACACCACGTCGCCCCAGGCCCGCGCCTCGGTGAGCAGATCGAGGTTGCCGCGAACCGCCAGCCAGAACGCCTCGGTCGCGCCGTCCGGCAGCCGCGACGCCACCGCGTCGAACGGCAGCGAGGCCAGCAGATGCCGGTTCAGTCCCAGCAGCTGGTGGGTGTCGAACCGCGGCTGCGACCGCGAGGCGTGGGCAAGGTTCTGGGTCCGCGCCAGCGCGTCGAAATCGAGCAGTTCCGGATCATCGGCGGTGCCGAGCCGGGCCAGATAGGAGGTGAGCGCGCGCGGCTCGACGCCGTCGTGGCGCAGCGCGCGCAGCGACGCGGCACCCGTCCGCTTGGACAGCTTGCCGCCCGCCTCGTCGAGCATCAGCGGCAAATGGCCGAACCGCATCCGGTCGCGCGGATCGCCCAACGCGGCGGCGATGTCGATCTGCACCCCGGTGTTGGTGACATGGTCCTCGCCACGTACGACATGGGTGATGCCGGTCTCGCGGTCATCGAC
Source organism: uncultured Acetobacteraceae bacterium (assembly GCA_964246135.1). Classification (GTDB taxonomy): domain Bacteria; phylum Pseudomonadota; class Alphaproteobacteria; order Acetobacterales; family Acetobacteraceae; genus CAXTPV01. The sequence goes on from CAXTPV010000343.1 coordinate 925, forward strand.
CACCGAGGCCAGCGTGTAGAGCGTGGTGCCGTCGGCGCGTATCAGCACCGGGTCCGACACCGCCGACAGCTTCACCTCCCGCCGCCCCGCCCCCAGGTCCTGCCAGAACACCTTGGCGTCCGACAGCAAAAAGCGCCAGTACGGGCGCTTGCCGTTGGCCTCGGCGGTGGCGCGCTGGGCGGCCGTCATCCGCAACGCGCCACGATCATAGATCGGCGGCTTGCGGGCGCGTATGCGCGCCTCGCGCTTGGCGTGCAGCTCCTCCTCGCTCTCAAAGCACGGATACAGCCGCCCGATGTCGCGCAGATGCTCGGCCGCCAGCGCGTAACGGTCGAGCCGGTCCGACTGCCGGAAGCTCTCCTGCCAGTCGAGGCCGAGCCAGCGCAGATCGGCCTTGATCGCCGGCTCGAACTCGTCGGCGCGGGTGCGGACGGCGTCGGTGTCGTCAAAGCGAAGCTGGAACACGCCCCCATGCGCGCGCGCGAACAGCGCGTTGGCGAGCGCCATCTGCGCGTTGCCGACATGCAGCAGCCCGGTCGGACTCGGCGCGAACCGCAGCTTCACCCCCGCCACGTCAGCCCCAGCCGTCTCACCCATCGAGATCGTCATCGGGCTCGCCGTCATCCGTCGGCCGCCGAGGATCGAGCGCCCGCCAGTCGCGCTCGATCGCGCCGGCGGGATGCAGCGCGAACGCGTCGAGCTCGGCCGCACTGCGCCAGCCCCCCTCGCCGGCCTCGATCACCTCGGCATCCTCGCCATAGGCGAACCAGGCCGCCAGCAGCTCGCGCGGCGTCATCCCCGACGTGCGGCACAGCTCGACGCTGTCCCGCCCATAGGCCCGGGCGAAAGCGTTGGCCGCCATCAGGGTCGCGCACCCGCCGATCTCCTCGACCACGTTGCCGTCGTCGGCGTTGCCGCCCGACAGATCGAGCACCCGCACCCGCCAGCCGCCCTCGGGCGCGAACAAATCCGGGATTTCGGTCCCGCCGCTCACGCCAGAACCCCGGCGCGCCCGCGCTCGCGCTGCCGCCGCAGCAGGAACTCGCGTCCGAGCTTGACCCTGGGCTGCCCGTCATAGGCCACGATGTCGGCGGTGGCGTAGGTCTCGGACCAGATGTCGGGGATGAAGCTGCCGGTGCCGACCAGGTCGATCGGCGCGCCGGCATCAAACATCACCCGGCATTTGGCGACGTTGAAGCCCGATGACACCGCGATGGTGACGCGCGGGAAACCGGCCGCATCGAGGGTGTCGCGCATCCGCCAGATCGCCGCCGCCGACACCCCGGTACCCACCAGGTGCCGAAGCTCGTCCTGGCTGCGGTAGCGCCGGATCGCGCCGGGCGCGTGCCGCTCCAGCGCCGCGTAGCTCGACGCCGGATCGAGACCCTCGAGGAAGCGTGCGCCATGGGTGTCGAGCCGCAGCCCGAGCCTGCCATCGGCGGCAAGCTCCGGGAACCGGCGGCACACCTCGATGGTGTCGCTGACCTCGCGGCCGAAATAATCCGGCAGGATCACCAGCCGCTGATCCGGGAACGTCTGGTGGAACATCTCGGCCGCCCGCAGCGTCGACCCGGCATAGC
>CAXTPV010000344.1:0-676 GCA_964246135.1 uncultured Acetobacteraceae bacterium
GGAGGGTGGATGGGGGGGTGGGGGGCGCGCGGCCGCGCCGGCCCGACCCGATCGCGACGGGTGCGCGGGTGTTCCATCAGAAGTTCGGCTACGGGATGGTCACGTCGGTCGACGAGGACCGGCTGGAGATCGCGTTCGACCATGCCGGCACCAAGCGGATCAAGGACGTGTTCGTCGAGCGTGCCGGGTCGTGAGCGCGCGGCGGGCGCGGCCGCTGGAGACGGTCTCGGTGGTGGTGCCGGAGGCGGCGGTCGAGGCGTACGAGCAGGCCCTGGCGCTCGGCTGCGACAGCGTCGGGTTGTTCCAAATCGACGAGCGGCGATCGATCTGGCGGGTGGAGGGGGTGCGGGCGCGCGGCGGCGATGACGCGAGGCTTGCCGCCAGCCTCGCCTTGGCGGCGGCGATCACCGGCGTCGCCGCCCCACTGGAGCGGGCCGACACCGAGGCCGAAGGCTGGCTCGCGCGCACCGCAAGTGCATTTCCGGTGCAGCATGTCGGACGCCGGCTGGCGATCCGCGGCACCCACCTGCCCTCCGCTGCCGAACCCGGACGGATCAGCCTGGTGCTCGACGCGGGGATCGCGTTCGGATCGGGGGAGCACGGCTCGACGCGGGGCTGCCTGCTCGCGCTGGAGGGCGTGCTGCACCGGCGGCCGCGACGCCTACTCGATCTTGGC
>CAXTPV010000344.1:702-2498 GCA_964246135.1 uncultured Acetobacteraceae bacterium
GTGCTCACGCATCGGAGGGTGCTGGCGGTCGACATCGAGCCCTGGTCGGTGCTGGTGGCGGCGCGGAACGCGGCGCTGAACGGGCTTGGCCGCCGGGTCACGGCGCGACTCGGCAATGGCTGGCGGGCGCCGGCGATACGGCGCGGTGGTCCGTTCGACCTGGTGTTCGCCAACATCCTGGCGCGGCCGCTCTGCCGGATGGCACGGAGCTTGGCGCTTGGGCTGGCGCCGGGGGGCACCGCGATCCTGGCCGGGCTGCTAGGCACCCAGGCGCGGATGGTGCTGTCGGCGCATCGGCGGCAGGGCTTGCGGCTGGAGCGCAGGATCGATGTCGGGGAGTGGACGACGCTGGTGCTGCGCCGGCGCGGGTGATGGGTTTGAAGCCTAAACAAGCCAAGGCAAGGGGCTTTGCCCCTTGACCCCATCAAAGGCTCGCCTTTGAAATCCTTTACTTCAGAAAATGGGGTCTGGGGCCGATGGCCCCAGCGGGTCGAGGGCAGAGCCCTCGCCTTGCTTCAGCTTCCTGCTAGGTGTTGCGATGCCGGTGATGCGACGGGTGCTGGCGCGCGGTGTGGGCACGGACCCGGTAGTCGGCGCGGAGGAACTGCGCCCGGCGGCTGTGGCGCCAGCGGGTCGGCGTGCTCATCGCGTCGCGGAAATAGGCGCGATAGGCCGGCCGGTAGACCGGGCGCGGCGGCGCGGTGAGCGCCTCCAGGGTGAGCTTGCTCGCCTCGGCCTCCGTCACGACGTGCTGGGCGCGGGCGACCCCCGAGGTTGCCAGTATGACGAGGCCGACACCGAGCACCGCCGGCCAACGCGACAAGCTGATCATCCTGACCGTCTCCCAGACCCTTTCGACGTTCTTAGGTCAGGATGACGCGGGCGGTAAAGGCCGGATCGACGGCCTACTCAGGCGGCCTTGGCCTCGATGCCCTTGGACGCCAGCAGCTCCTGCAGCTCGCCGGACTGATAGAGCTCGGTCACGATGTCGCAGCCGCCGACGAACTCGCCGTCGACGTAGAGCTGGGGGATCGTCGGCCAGTTCGAGAACTGCTTGATGCCGTCGCGGAGTTCCGCGTCCTCCAGCACGTTGGCGGTCGCGAAAGCGACGCCGGCGTGGGTCAGGATTTGCACCACGCGGGCGGAGAACCCGCATTGCGGGAACATCGCTGTGCCCTTCATGAACAGCATGACCTTGTTCTGATCGATCTCGGACTGGATTTTCGTAAACGCCGGGTTGGTCATCGGATGGCTCCTGGGTGACGTGACGCGTGATCAGGTGGGGGGCAGCGAGGTCTGGAGTGCAAGCGCATGCAGCTCGTTGCCCATGCGGCCGCGGAGCGCGGCGTAGACGATCTGATGCTGCTGCACCCGCGAGCGACCGCGGAAGCTCTCGCTCACCACGGCGCAGGCGTAGTGGTCGCCGTCGCCGACCAGGTCGTCGATGGTGACGACGGCATCAGGGATCGACGCCTTGATCAGTTGCTCGATCTCGCCCGCCGACATCGCCATCAGTCTGCCTCCACCCCCGCCTTCCCGGCCATCAGGGCCGGAAAGAACCGCTCATGCGCATGCCGCAGGTCGGCCATCGATATCGTGAGGCCGTCGGGCAGAGTCAAACCGTGGCCGAAGCTGCGGCCCCCGCTGCGACCAATGACGCTGGCCGGCACCGTTGGCGGCAGGCGTTCGCGCACGGCGTCCGGGTCGGCCACCGCGACGACGTAGCGGGCGCCCTCCTCGCCGAACCAGAATGCGTGCGGCGGCAGCGCGGGCGCGGTCGGCGGGGCGGCGAGGGT
>CAXTPV010000345.1:0-838 GCA_964246135.1 uncultured Acetobacteraceae bacterium
GCGGCGCCGGGCGGGGTCGGAGACCCCCCGCGCGCCGCCCGCCAGCCAGCGCCGGCCGGCCCAGGCCTCCGCGACATCGCGCAGCGTGCCGGCTTCCGTCTCCGCGTCGGCGCCGTCGAAGCGTCGAACCAGCGTGTCGACGCCCTTGTAGCAGTGGCGAAGACCCGGAACCCGCTCGAGGTCGACGATGACCTTGCGGCCGACCTGCCGGGCCGTCCCGATGATCTCGGTCACGGTCTCGGGGTCAAGCGTGCCATGACCGCGATCGGCCAGCAGCGTCGCCCCGGTGCTGGCGATCGCGTCGACCGCGATCCGCATCATCCGCGTGCGCAATGGCGCGCTGGTCGGCCGGTTGACCTCCCGGATGGTGCGCAACACGACCCGATCGCCGTCGAGGTAAGTGGTCTCGGTCACCGTCGCCTGCAGGCCGTCGACCAGCAGCCAGGGTTCGACGTTCGGTTGCGCCCCGATCAGCCCGGTCAGCTGCGCGCCTGCGAGATCATCGCCGACCACGCAGATGAAGGCGGTCGCGACCCCGAGGGACGCGAGCACGCGGACGATGGCCGCGCCGGCGCCCGCCTCCGCTTCCTCGTGGCCGAGATGAAGCTTGGTCACGTTGCGCACCGAGGCGAGGCCGCCATGCACCCGCCGCTCCAGCGTCGCGTCGCCGAGCACGGTCACGCTGGCGCGGCCGAACCGCTCGATCTCGCTTGCGAGATCCCACTCGCTATCGCCGGTTTCAGGGGGCGGGGGCATCACGAACCCGCCCGACCGGGCGCTCGCCCCGGGCCATCCGGCCGGTCGACATCATCAGCCCACGCATCGAACACCGCTAACA
>CAXTPV010000345.1:848-2098 GCA_964246135.1 uncultured Acetobacteraceae bacterium
CCGCACGCAAGACGATCACGCCCGGCCGGCGTGCCGGGGCCGCGGATCGCCAAGGTTGGCCGGGCGGCGCTTTCATGCGACACGGGCGATATGAGCCAAGCGCTTTCCCGGCGATACCAGGCGGCCTTGGCGCTCGCGCGCGAGGCAGGGAACCTGGCGCTCGGCCTGCAGCCCGGCCCGGGCAGTCCGGCCGCGATCTCGAAGGGCGCGCAGGACTGGCTGACAGAGGCGGACGGCGCCGTCGAGACCCTGCTGCGGGACGGCCTGCTCGGGATGTTCCCCGGCGACGGCTTTCTCGGCGAGGAAGGCGGGGAGGCGGGCGCTGCCTCACCCTCCGCCGGTCCCGGGAGCGCGCTGCGCTGGGTCGTCGATCCGATCGACGGCACCTCGAACTTCGCCCGCGGCCGGCAACGCTGGTGCGTGTCGATCGGCCTGATGGAGGGGCAGACGCCGTTGCTTGGGGTTCTGGTCGCGCCACGCCTGGGCGAGACCTACCGCGCCTGCCAGGGCCAGGGCGCCTTCCTCAACGATCGCAGGATGCGCGCCGCCGACACCACCGAGATGACGCGCGCGATGGTCGAGCTGTCGTGGTCGCCGCGGGTTCCGGCGGCCGCGTGGCGGGGCGCGATCACCCGGCTGACCGAGGCCGGCGCGATGCCGCGATCGGGCGGATCGGGCGCGCTCGGCCTTGCCGACCTCGCCGCCGGCCGGCTCGACGGCTTCATCGAGCTGGACGTCAACGTCTGGGACGTGGCAGGCGGCCTGGCCCTGCTCGCCGAAACCGACGGCTTCGTCCGACACGCCGGCTTCCCGGGGCTGATCGTCGCCGGTTGCGCACCGCTGCGCGAGGCCCTGCTAGCCGTCGCCGATGGCGGCTGACGCGGGCACCGTCTCACTTCCTGAAACCCACGACGTGGCGAGGACTCTGCGATGACGCGACATCAGCTTGCCGGCGGCGTGGCCACGGCCGCGTTGGCCGGCCTTCTGGCCGCGACCTCGCCCTGCCGCGCCCAGGGCGCCGATCCGGCGTTGCAGGCGCATCAGCAGCAACTCGTCGATCGTTCCACCCTGACCGTCGAGCAGGTGTTGGACCCGGTCGGCGGCAAGCCGGCGCAGCGCGAGCTTAGGCTGTCACGCGGCGTCGTGATCTGCCCCAGCGTGTTCAAGATGGGGTTCCTGATCGCGGGTTCGGGCGGCGGCTGCGTGCTGCTCGCGCGCGACGCCAACGGCTCGTGGTCGGCGCCCGCCTT
>CAXTPV010000345.1:2108-2486 GCA_964246135.1 uncultured Acetobacteraceae bacterium
TTCTACAGCATCGGCTCCGGCTCGATCGGCTTTCAGGTCGGCGTGCAGGACGAGCAGCTCATCTTGTTCATCATGTCCCAGCGCGGTTTGAACGCGATCCTCAACACCCATTTCCGGCTCGGCGCCACCGCGTCGGCGTCGTTCGCGACGTTCGGCGGCGGCATCGAGGGCGCGACCTCGACCGCGCTCGATGCCGACATCGTGGCGCTGGAGCTAAACAAGGGGCTCTATGCCGGGGTGTCGCTGCAGGGCAGCTTCCTCAACAGCGACGCCCAGGGCGACAGCGCCTATTACAGTCAGCCGGTCGGCGCCGAGGACGTCGTTGTCGCGATGCGGGTGAACAACCCGGGCGACGACCCGCTCCGCTCCATCCTCACC
>CAXTPV010000346.1:0-2472 GCA_964246135.1 uncultured Acetobacteraceae bacterium
TGCCGCCGGGGCGGGTGCCTGGCTGGCGCTCGCGGCGATCCCCGGCTGCAGGGCGGGCGCCGCCACCGGCTCGCCGACCACCACCGGCGCCTGCCCCTGCTGCGCGAGCCCACCCACCGCGACCAGCTTGGGTCGCGACTGCTCGGCCGGCACCGGCGTATCGATCCCGGTCGCCACCACCGAGACCCGTATCCGCCCCGACAGGTTGTCGTCGATCGCCGAGCCGAAGATGATGTTGGCGTCGTCGGCGACCTCCTCCCTGATCCGGTTGGCCGCCTGGTCGACCTCGTACAGCGTCATGTCGTCGCCGCCGGTGATGTTGATCAGCAGGCCCCGCGCGCCCGCCATCGAGGTGTCTTCCAGCAGCGGATTGCTGATCGCGGCTTCGGCCGCGCGGATCGCCCGGTTCTCGCCCTCCGCCTCGCCGGTCCCCATCATCGCCTTGCCCATCTCGGCCATCACGGTGCGGATGTCGGCGAAGTCGAGGTTCACCAGGCCGGGCGCCACCATCAGGTCGGTGACGCCGCGCACGCCCATGTAGAGGACGTGGTCGGCCATCTTGAACGCCTCCTTCCAGCCGGTGCGCTCGTTGGCCAGCCGGAACAGGTTCTGGTTCGGGATCACGATCAGCGTGTCGACGTATTCCTGCAACTCGCTGATGCCGGCATCCGCCGCCTTGGCCCGGCGCGCGCCCTCGAAGGTGAACGGCTTGGTCACCACGCCCACCGTCAGCACGCCGCGCTCGCGCGCCATCCGCGCGATCACCGGCGCCGCCCGGGTGCCGGTGCCGCCGCCCATCCCGGCGGTGATGAACACCATGTGGGCGCCGTCGAGGTGGCGGGCGAGGTCGTCGGCCGCCTCCTCGGCCGCCGCCCGCCCGATCTCGGGCTTGGCGCCGGCGCCCAACCCCTGCGTCAGGTGCGGGCCGAGCTGGATGCGCCGGTCGGCGCGGCTATGGGTGAGCTGCTGCGCGTCGGTGTTGGCGACCACGAAGTCCACCCCCGCCAGTTGCAGCGCGATCATGTTGTCGACCGCGTTGGTGCCGCCGCCGCCGACCCCGATCACCGTGATCTTCGGCGTGAAATCGGCGTAGGTCTGCTGCGGGATCGTGAGGTTCAGAGTCATGGTCGGTCCCTCGTCGGGTTGGTCGTGTTTCGGGGCGGGGCCGCGGGTCACACCCGCTCCCGCAGGAAGTCCACGACGCGGCGGATCAGGCCCGCCGGCCGTGGTTCGGAAAGATCGATGTCGTCGAGCGAGCGGCCGCCGCCGGCCGACCAGGCCAGCAGCCCGCACACCGTCGCGAACTCCGGCCCGTGGCCCTCGCGCGGCATGTCGCGCAGCGGCCCGATCGGACGCCCGAAGCGCACCGGACGCCCGAGGATTTGGGCCGCGAGGTCACGCACGCCGCTGAGCTGCGAGGCGCCGCCGGTCAGCACCACCCGGCCGTTGGCGGCATGCCCGAGCCCCGCCGCGTCGAGCCGGTCGCGCACCATCTCGAAGATCTCCTCGATGCGCGGCCGGATCACGCCCACCAGCGCCGAGCGCGGCACCGGCGCGAACTGGTGCTCCTCCTCGCCGATCATCTCGACCTGCAGCATCTCGCGCTCGTCGTCTGGCGACGGCTCGGCGCTGCCATAGACCGCCTTCAGCCGCTCGGCCGCCTGCAACGGCGTCGTCAGCACCGACGCGATGTCCTTGGTCACATGCGAGCCGCCGACCGGCAGTTGCGCCGTGTGCAGCAGCTGCCCGTCGGCGAACGTCGCGATCGAGGTGGTGCCGTGCCCCATGTCGATCACGGTGGCGCCGAGCGCCCGCTCGTCGGAGACCAGCACCGAGAGCCCGGTCGCCATCGGCGCCGACACCAGCTCGCCGAGCGAGAGGTCGCAGCGCGCGATCACGGTCGTGAGGTTGCGCAGCGCCGAACTCGACGCGTCGATCATGTGCATCCGCGCGCCCAGCGCCTCGCAATGCTGCCCGCGCGGATCGTCGACCCCCGTGGTCTCGTCGACCGAAAACCCGAGCGGCAGCGCGTGGATGACCTCGCGGCCGCCGCTGCTGGCACGCAGCCGCCCCTCGTGCACCACCCGCCTCACGTCGGCATCCGACACCGCGCGGCCGCCGACCGGCCAGCGGACGTTGAACAGCCGGCTCTCCGGATGGCCGCAGGTGAGGTTGACGGTGACCGAGCGCAGCCGGTGATCGGCCATCATCTCGGCGCGTCCGACCGCGGCCCGGATCGCGCGTTCCGCCTCGTCGAGATCGACGATCGCGCCGAGCCGCACGCCGCGCGCGCGGTGCAGCCCGAAACCGATCACCCGCAGCTCGCGGCCGTCCGAGCGCCCGATCACGCAGGCGATCTTGTGGGTGCCGATGTCGAGCGCCCCGAACACCCCGGCCCGCAACGCGACCGGGCGCGCCGCCGGCTCACCGGCCGGCAGCGCCAGCGCCCGACCGGCACGAGGCCCGTCGCGC
>CAXTPV010000347.1:0-2469 GCA_964246135.1 uncultured Acetobacteraceae bacterium
CCCCCGGCCCGATCGAGGTGGTGCAGGCCATCATCCGCCGCCTTCGGCTCGCCTTGGCGTAGGCGATCGCCGCGTGCGCCATCGCCTGCTCGTTATGGGCACGGAACGTCGGCAGCGCGTCGCCGGCGCCGGCCAGCGCCTCGCCGATGCCGGCGACGTTGCCATGGCCGAAGATCGCCCACACGCCCGCGAACAGCGGCACCGTCTGCCCACCCACCACGCTGCGCTGCGCCGCCAGCGCTCGGACCAGCGCCTGGGCCATCGTCAGCCTGATGCTCATGCCGGCGCTCCCGCGTCGGGTCGCAGCGATCGCCAGACCTCGACCAGTTCGCCGAAGCGTTCGGCCATCTGCCCGGTCGCCTCCCCATCGGTGATCGCGCCCGCGAGCCAGGCGCGCGCCGGCTCGCCGAAGATCGTCCGCCCGATCGCGAACCCCTTGACGCACGGCGCCCGCGCCGCGACGGCGAACGCCTCCCTGAGTTCCGTCATCGGCGCGTCGAGGCCGAGCACCATCACGCCGCGGCAGCGCGCATCGCCCGACTCGATCGCCCGCCCGATCGCCGCCCAGGCCGCGTCGGTCGCCTGCGGCTCGAGCTTCCACCAGTCCGGCCGGATGCCGATCGCGTACAACCGGTCGACCACCCGCGCGATGGTGTCGTCGCCAACCTCGCCGTGCCGTCCCGCGATGATCTCGATCAGCAACTCGCGCCCGACCACGCGCGACGCGTCGAACACCCGTCGCAATTCGCGTTCCTGCGCCAGGCGCAACGGCTCCGGATCGTCCGGGTGATAAAAGCAGAGGCACTTGACCGTCTGCGTGACCGGCCACTCGGCGAGGTGGGCGCCGAGGCTGTCCATGCCGTCGAAATCGAGCGGCCGCGACCCCGGCCGCTCCACCGGCCGGCCGATCCACAGCCCGGCGTCGGACGCACGAAACAGCGCGTCCCGCCCGTAGGTGCCGTCGAGCAGCATGCCAAAACCCGGGCTGCCATCCGCGACGCGCAGCGCCGCCTCGACCGCCAGCGCCTTGAACCGGCTGATCCGGGCAGGCGGCGCGCCGGCGTCGCGCGCCATCTCTTCCAACTGCGCCCGGTGGTCGATCGCCAGCGCCATGATGGTCGGCGGCTGCCGCCGGCGGGTGGTCGTCCAGTGCACCTGGTTCAGCGCGGGATCGTGCCTCAGCGCGTAATGCGCGCTGCCATGAGTGAGGAAATGCGTGAGCTCCGGCCAGGTCGGGCTTTCCGGCGAGCACAGCAGCCGCGACACCGCGAACGCGCCGCACGCATTGCCCCACGAGCAGCAGGTCTCCAGCGCCTCGCCCCGCAGCCAGCCGCGCAGGAATCCCGACAGGAAGGCGTCGCCGGCGCCGAGGATGTTGTAGACCTCGACCGGAAATCCCGGACCGCGCACCCCGTCCTCCAGCGACTCCGGGATCGCGCCCGGAAACACCACGCAGCCGAGCGCGCCGCGCTTGCACACGATCACCGCGTCCGACGCCGACCGGATCGCGCGTATCGCCGCGATGGTGTCCTCCGAGCCGCCGGCGATGTGCAGCTCCTCCTCGGTGCCGACGATCAGGTCGCAAAGCGGCAGCACGGGTGCGAGCGTCGCGGTGACGCCGGACGCGCGCACGTAGCGATTCTCGCCGGCGCCGTGGCCCGCCAGCCCCCAGAGGTTCGGCCGGTAGTCGGCATCGAGGATGATCCGGGCACCGCGCTCGCGCGCGATCCGCATCGCGAGGAACTGCGCGGCGGCGTTGCGCGGCCGCGCGAAGTGGGTGCCGGTGACCAGCACCGCGCCGGCGCGGCCGACGAAGCCCGCGTCGATGTCGGCCTCCGACAGCGCGCCGTCGGCGCAGTTGTCGCGATAGAAGATCAGCGGGAAGCGCCCCTCGTCGCGCACGCCGAGCAGCACCAGCGAGGTCAGCCGCTCCGGATCGGTCGCGACGCCGTCGACCGCGACGCCTTCGCGCTCCAGCTGCTCGCGTATGAAGCGGCCCATGTGCTCGTCGCCGACACGGGTGATGACGCCGCTGCGCAGGCCCAGCCGCGCGGTGCCGATCGCGATGTTGGTCGGGCAGCCGCCGACCGATTTGACGAAGCTCGCCATGTCCTCGAGCCGGCCGCCCACCTGCTGGCCGTAGAGGTCGACCGACGAGCGGCCGATGGTGATGAGGTCGAGCCCGTCGCTCAAGCGAGATCCTTGTGGACGGCCGCCGCCGGCCGCCTCCTGCGCGCGACCGGGGCCATGCCGCCGCCCGAGGCGCGACGCCGCTGCCCCGCCACCGCGATCGCCAGCGTCGTCGCCAGCGCCAGCGTGCCGGACAGCGTGCGAAAGCCCGCATGGTCGGCCTCGACCACCTCGAGCCACACCGTCGCGTCCTGCACCAGCGGCGAGAACGGCCCGTCGGTGATCGCCACCACGTTCACGCCACGCGACGCGGCGTCGCGCGCAAGCGCCATGGTGTCG
>CAXTPV010000348.1:0-2456 GCA_964246135.1 uncultured Acetobacteraceae bacterium
GTTCGAGGCCGCCATCGCGCAGCGACGCGATGAACGCGGCCGCCGGGCCGCCATAGGCCACCAGCACCGCGTTGGTGGCCGGTGGTCCGGCGGCCGGCGGTGGTGGCGGCCTGATCGCCAGCAACAGCGCGAGGGCGGCGGCAAGCGCGAGGCTGGCGGCGGTGGCGGCGCGCCACCACCCGACCCGCGGGGCGGGGCTTCGCGCCGAGAACGGGACAGTGCCTGGCGCCGCCAGCGGGACAACGCCTGGCGCCGCGCGCGGGACAGTGCTTGACGCCGCCAGCGGGACAACGCCTGGCGCCGCCAGCGGCGACGAAGCGGCGACACCGACCAAAGGCTCGGCGATCGCGATCGCGAGGCGTCGCCAGACATAGGCAGGGGGCTCGACCGGCGCGACCAGGCGCGCGAGCGGCAACAGGCGCGCCTCCCAGTCGCGCACCAGGGCACGCAGGCCCTCGTCGGTGGGCATGGCCTGCTCGACCCGGCGGCGATCCGCCTCCTCGAGCGTGCCCAGCACATACTCGCCGGCGAGCGCGACGCCGTCGTCGTCGCCCGCGATCGTGCCGCTCATGGCGAGAGACAGGCCCGCAGCGCGAGCACGCCGCGACGTATCCACGACTTGACGGTGCCGAGCGGCGAGGCGAGGTGCTCGGCGAGTTCGGTATGCGACAGCCCTTCCATGAAGCTCAGCACCACCGCGCGCCGCTGTTTCTCGTCGAGCGTTCCCAGGCAGCGATGCAGCTCGTCCGCGTCGGTCGAGGCGAGCAGCTGGTCGAGCGGGTCGGGCGTCGCGTCGGCGGCTTCGAGGTCGAGCGACAGGCCGGATCGCTCGCGTCCGTATTTCCGGATCAGGTCGATCACCCGGTAGCGCAGCAGGCCGGTGAGCCAGCCCTCGGCCGAGCCCAGCCTCGCATCGAAGCTGCCGGCGCGCTGCCAGGCCTGCAGCAGCGCGTCGTGCAGCGCGTCGGCTGCCATCGCGCCATCCTGCGTCATGCGGAGCGCCAGCCCGTAGAGACGCGGCGACTGGCGCTGGTAGAGCTCGCGGAACGCGGCGCGATCGCCGCCGGCGCACGCGATCAGGAGAGCATCGATATCGCCCCCGGCGGGCGAGCCTTGCACCGTCGAGACCAAGCGGACCGCCCCCGAAAACCCTCGCCGTTGCCGGCGCGGAGTCCTTCTAGGCGGCCTCGGCGTCGTCCACCAGGGGGCTGGCGATGCCGCGATGCCCCGAGTGACGATGCCCCGAGCCGCGATGCCAGGAGCGGCGATGCCAGGAGCAGCGATGACGGGCATGTCGCGTGCTCCTGATCAGGTGCGAGGGAAGGGTCAGCTGCGAAGAAAGGCGACGGTGTCGCGCCAGACCGGCGCCAGGAAACGAAGCGTTGGGGCCACGGCGCCGATCAGCTCGACGTGATCAAGGCCGGGGTAGAACACTTCATCTACGAAGCCACCTTCATGGCGGATGCGGGCACCAAGCACGGAAACGTTGCGTGGGCGCACCGTCTTGTCGCTGGTTCCGGTCGCGAGCAGCATCGGCGCCGCATGGCCGTCGACATGGTTGATCGGCTGGGTGCCGGGCAGCGACGCCGCGGGGACCTCGAAGATCGCGCGCAGCTCGGCGGTGTCGAGCGGCAGGAAATCATACGGGCCCGCGAGCCCGATCACGCGCCGGAGTGCCGCCGTGCGATCGATGCCGACCGCGCCGAGGAAGTCCGGATCGAGCGCCAGCATCGCGGCGTTGTAGGCGCCGGCCGAGTGGCCCATCAGCGACAACCGGTTTCGATCGCCTCCGAAACGATCGCAATGGCGGCGAACCCAGGCGACCGCCAGCGCGCAATCCTGCAGGAACACCGGGTAGCGCACCTCGGGATACAGCCGGTAATCGGGAATGATGGTGACGAAGCCGGCATCCGCGTAGGCGCTGCCGACGAACCGGTAGAGCGCGCGGGTGCCGCTGTTCCAGGTGCCGCCATAGAAAAACACCAACACCGGCGCGGGACCGAGATGGCCGGGCGGCACGTAGACATCGAGACGCTGCCGTGGCGCCGGACCGTAGGCGAGGCCGTCGGCGGCCATCCGCTCGGGCGCCAGCGCGTTCAGGATGCCGGCAGGCGAGCAGCCCGCCACGCCGCCGGACGCGAGCAGCAGCGCGATCGCCTCGCGTCGTCCGGGCGCTGGTCCTCGCATGCATGCCGTCTCCGCATGGGCCGCCCTCCGATGTGATGGGCGGTAGGTGGGCTGGTCGTGATCCGCTAGAGTCGTTTCGCGGGAATCGGGGCATCGTGGTGTCGGATGAGGTTCGTTCATACGTCGGACTGGCAGATCGGCCGCAATTTTCGTTTCGCTGACGACGACACCCAGGCGGTGCTGGCCGATGCGCGGCTGGACGCGATCAGCCGGGTCGGCGCGCTCGCCCGCGCCCAAGGCGCCGCGACCGTGCTGGTCGCGGGCGACAT
>CAXTPV010000349.1:0-2452 GCA_964246135.1 uncultured Acetobacteraceae bacterium
GCGCTCACCCGCCTGGAGGTCGACGCCCTGGGGCTGGACGCGATGGACCGCCGCTACCTCCGGCGCATCGCCGAGCACCATGCCGGCGGCCCGGTCGGCGTCGAGACCCTGGCCGCGGCGCTGGCCGAGGCGCGCGACACGCTGGAAGACGTGGTCGAGCCGTTCCTGATCCAGGAGGGCTTGGTGCTGCGGACCAGCCGCGGCCGCATGCTCGGCGAGCCCGGCTGGCGCCATCTCGGCCTCACACCCCCGCCGGGGCGCCAGAGCCAGCTCGACCTCCTCGGCGACGAGTGAGGCCGCGCCTCTCCCGCGCCCGCCTTAACTTTCGCGCATGTCGGAGCCCGCCCCTTGCGTTGCCGCGCGCGCTCGGGCTTCACCTGCACCGCCATGCCCGCCTTCGAGCAGACCCTCCGCATCTACTACCAGGACACCGACGCGATGGGCGTCGTGTTCCACGCGAACTACCTGATGTTCGCCGAGCGCGGCCGCACCGAGGCGCTGCACGCCGTCGGCGCCCCGGTGTCGGCGATGCGAAGCGAGCTCGGCCTGCACTACATGGCGCGGCACATCGAGTTGGAGTACATGCGGCCGCTGATGCTCGACGACCGCGTCCTGATGCGCACCGCGACGATCGAGCTTGGCGCCTCCTCCTGCCGGATCGGCCACACGTTCTTCAAGCACGGCGCGCTCACCACCAGGATCGTGCTGCGCCTGGTCTGCGTGCGCGAGGAGGATGCGAGGCCCGTGCGAATACCTGGCCGCTGGCGCGACGCGCTGGCCGCCCTGATGGATGATGGCGCGCCGCCGCTGCGAGCCGAGCCGGTGCCGGTGTGATGCGAGGAAGGCCGAAAGTGCGAGGGAGACCGAGTTGGATCAGGCTGTGAACGCGGCGAACCTGGGGGCGGCCGGCACCGGCGGCGACCTGTCACTCTGGAGCCTGTTCATCCAGGCCTCGATCGTGGTCAAGCTGGTCATGCTGCTGCTGGTCGCCGCCAGCGTGTGGGTCTGGGCCATCATGTTCGAGAAGATCACCTCGCTGCGCCGCGCCAACCGCCAGGCCGACGCCTTCGAGGACCGGTTCTGGTCCGGCGGCTCGCTCGACGACCTCTACGAGCAGGAAGGCGCCAAGCCCGCCCACCCGATGGCGGCCGTGTTTGGCGCCGCCATGGGCGAGTGGCGCCGATCGGCCCGCGTCGCCGGCGCCGATCTGGCCCGCGGCTCGGCGCGCGAGCGGGTCGAGCGCGCGATGGGCGTCACCGTCAACCGCGAGATGGAGCGGATGGAGCGCTGGATGGTGTTCCTCGCCTCCGTCGGCTCCACCGCGCCGTTCATCGGCCTGTTCGGCACCGTCTGGGGCATCATGACCTCGTTCTCGGCGATCGCGGCGATGCACAACACCAACCTCGCGGTGGTGGCGCCGGGCATCGCCGAGGCCCTGTTCGCGACCGCGATCGGCCTGGTCGCCGCCATCCCGGCGGTGCTCGCCTACAACAAGCTGACCTCGGATCTCGGCCGCTTCGCCGGCCGGCTGGAGGGCTTCGGCACCGAGTTCGGCGCCATCCTGTCGCGCCAGTCCGAAGAGAGGGCCTAGGCCATGGCCGGCGGATTGCGCCCGGGACGGGCAGGGCAGGGGGGACGACGCTATCGCCCGATGGCCGAGATCAACGTGACGCCGCTGGTCGACGTCATGCTGGTGCTGCTGATCGTGTTCATGGTGACCGCGCCGTTGATGACCACCGGCGTCAACGTCGACCTGCCGAAGACCGACGCCTCGCCGGTCAACTCCGACGCCAAGCCGCTCTCGGTGTCGATCAAGAACGACGGCTCGCTCTATCTCGGCGACGACGCGGTGACGCTCGATCAGCTCGACGCCAAGCTGCAGGCCGCCTCCCAGAACGATCCCACCCGACGCATCTTCGTCCGCGGCGACGAGCACATCGATTACGGCCGGGTGATGGAGGTGATGGGCCGCATCACGTCCGGCGGCTTCACCAAGGTCGCGCTGCTGGCCCAGGCCCCCTCCGGCCCGGCCAAATAGTAACGCTAACTTTGACCATCAAGGAAGCAAGGCCGGGCTCTGCCCAGACCCGCCAAAGGCCAGAGGCCTTTGGAAACCGATTTTTAAGGCAAATGGATTCTCGAGGCTCCGCCTTGAGCGGAGGACAAAAGCAGAGCCTCTGGCCTTGCTTGCTTCAACAGACGAACAGGGCGCGTTGATGGCCGTCGCCTGGTCTCCGGACAACGCGCGGCTGCGCCGCTCGGCGCTGGTCTCGGGCACGCTGCATCTGCTGGTGCTCGCCTGCTTCCTGATCGCGCTGCCGACCCCGCCGCTGCCGCCGCCCGCCGACGAGCCGACCGGCACGATGGATTTCGAGAGCGGCCCGCCCTCGATGCCGCACAAGGCCGATCGCCCCGCGACCAGGCCGGCGCCGGCGCCCCCCGAGGTCGCCAA
>CAXTPV010000350.1:0-2442 GCA_964246135.1 uncultured Acetobacteraceae bacterium
CGCCGGGCACGGTGAGGCCGGCGACCTCCAGCGCCGGCGCCGCGCGTTGGCGCCTCTCCCAGCGATAGGGTTCGACCGGGATGTCTATCCCGGTCATCGCGCGGGTGATCGCGGGCTCGTCATAGGCGCTGATCGGTCCCGCGCTCACCACCCGGCCGTTGCGCAGGATCGTGATGCCGTCGGCGATGTCGAGCATCTCGCGCATCTTGTGGCTGACGAACAGGACGGCGATGCCGCGAGACCGGATGTCGCGCACGACCGAGAACAGCGTCGCGATCTCGCGGCCGGTGAGCGCGGTCGTCGGCTCGTCCATGATCAGCAGGCGAGGCGACGCCAGCAGCGCGCGCGCGATCGCGACCAACTGGCGCCCCGCGGTCGGCAACGTGCCGACCGCGTCATCGAGCGGCAGCGCGACGCCGAGCAGCGCCATCGCGGCCTCGGCGCGCTCGCGCATCCGCGCGTGGCTGACGACCCGCCGCCGCTCGCGAAGCTCGGCGCCGAGACCCAGGTTTTCCGCGACCGACAGGTTCGCGAACAGCGAGAAATCCTGGTAGATCACCTGCACGCCATGCGCGATCGCGCTCCTCGGCGTGAGGCCGCTCGCGGTCGCGCCGTCGAAGTTGACCTCGCCGGCATCGGGCGCCACCACGCCCGAGACGATCTTGATCAGCGTCGACTTGCCCGACCCGTTCTCGCCAGCCAGGCAGTGGATGGTGCCTGGCGGGATGCTGAGCGAAACGCCGTCAAGCGCACGCACGCCGGCGAACGTCTTGACGACGTCGCGCAACTCTAGGAACGGCGCGTTCACTGGCCGGGTGCTTTAGCGGGGAGCTGACGCAAGGCGAGGGCTCCGCCCTCGACCCACTGGGGCCATCGGCCCCAGACCCCTTGCCTTGGCTTCATGCTTCGAAGAGCGCGTTGGGCGTTTTCAGCATCCTGCTAGAAGTTGTAGAGCGCCATGTTGTCGCGGGTGACGCCGACCCAGCCGGCGCCGAACAGCACGTTGTCGCGCTGCGGATTGTTGGCCTTGAGGTCCTGGTAGCCGTGCAGGCCGATGTCGAGGCCGGAATGGATCGGCTTCTTGGCCAGCGCCATCACGGCCAGGATGTTCATCGCGTAGCCGGCGACCGCCGGGTCCCAGAACTGGATGTACTCGATGTCGCCATCCTTGAGGTATTGCCCGGCGACCGAGACCAGGCCGGTGCCGGAGAAGAACAGCTTGCCCTTCAGACCGCGCTCGGCGATCAGGCGACCGGCGCCGGCCGAAGTCGGCATCGGCGCGCCGAGAATGCCGCGCAAGCCCGGATAGGTGGTCAGCACCTCCTTTAGCTTGTTGTAGTCGGTGGTGGCGTCGTCATAGGTCTCGATCCGCTTCGTCACCTGGCGCATCTTCGGGAAATGCTGCTGCTGGTAGGCGACGCCGCCATCGATCCACTCGTTTTGCGAGGTCGAGGTGAGGCTGCCGACGGTCGCGACGTAGTCGCCGGTGCCGCCCATCTGGGCGCCGAGATTGGCCATCAGCTTGGCGCCATAGGCGTGGTTGTCGAACGCCTCGACGTCGTAGTCGGTGTGCTTGAGGTTCGAGGCCTCGTGCGAGATCACGACGATGCCGCGGCCCCGCGCCTTGCCGAGCACCGGCTCGACCGCCTCGGCCGAGAACGGCACGATGCAGATGGCGTCGACACCTTGCGCGATCAGGTTTTCCACCAGCTGCACCTGGGCCGCGGCGTCGGCCTGGCTCGGGCCGACCATCCAGGTGTCGTGGCCCTGGTCGGCGCCGAACTGCTTGACGCCGACGCGCATGCGGTCGAACCAGGCGATGCCGTCGACCTTCACCACGGTCGCGATCGAGTATTTCTTGGTCGCCTTCGCCGAGATCGACGTCGGCACCTTGCTCGCATCGACCGCCGGCGTCGCGGCGAACGCCGATGTCGCGGCGAGATCGCCGCCGATGGCGGTGATCGCGGTTGCCGCCACAAAACCGCGCCGTGTCAGTGTCATGTCCGTTCTCCCGGGGGGGTTGGGCCGGCTTGCCGCCGGCTTCCGACTATCTCGTGTAGGCGCTCAGGACTGGCTCGTCAGTAGTGGCTCGTCGCCTCGGCGCCACTGACCAGCGCCACGCCGGACGAGGTGCCGATCCGGGTCGCGCCGGCCGCGATCATCGCCGACGCGGCCTCCGGGGTCCGGACGCCGCCAGACGCCTTGACGCCGATCCCCGGCCCGACCGCGTCGCGCATCAGCCGCACATCGGCGGCGGTGGCGCCGCCGCCCGCGTAGCCGGTCGAGGTCTTCACGAAATCCGCGCCCTCCGCCTTGGCGACGCGGCAGGCGGCGCGCTTCTCGTCGTCGGTGAGCAGGCTGGTCTCGATGATGACTTTCAACACGGCGCCCGGGCAGGCGGCCCTGACCGCCGCGATGTCGCGGCCGACGTGATCGAGGTGG
>CAXTPV010000351.1:0-2439 GCA_964246135.1 uncultured Acetobacteraceae bacterium
GCCAGCGACAGCGCGCCGCCGATCGCCATGATCAAGCCCCCGAGCCACATCCAGGGCGCCAGCGGGTTGAGGTGCAGCCGCAGCACGGCGCTGCCGCCGCCCGCCGCGACGTGCTCGTCGCCAAGAACCGTGTAGTAGTCGGCGAGCAGGTTGGTGTGGATCGCGACCTCGGTGGTGGTCTGACCCTGCGACGGGAACTGCCGCCTTGACGGGTGCAGCAACGCGATGGTGCGGCCGTGATGCGAAATCCGGATCGTCGCGACGCGCGCGCTGTAGTTCGGCCCCGGCTCGCTCGCGAGCGACAGCAGCGTCCAGTCGTCGCCGGCCATCCGGAAGCTGTCGCCCGGCCGCGCCTCGACGATCCGGTGCTGCGCCTGCGACATCCCGGCCAGCCCCGCGACCGTCACTCCCATGCCGGCATGCGCGAGTGCCGCCCCGAACGCCGCCCGTGGCAAATGCCGCAGCCGGATCGCGCTCTGCCCGAGCGGGATGCGAAACAGCTGCACCCGCTCGGCAATCGCGTGCACCGACCCCGCGATCACCCAGGCGGCGAGCCCGAACGCGATCACCGGCATCGTGCCAACAACGCCGAACACGCAGAACACGGTCACCGCGAGCGCCACCAGCATCACCCACCACAGCCGCTGGACCACCGGCCACAGCCTCGCCCGCTTCCAAGACAGCATCGGGCTGACCGCCATCACCGCGAACACCGGGATCGCCATCGGGATCACGGTCGCGTCGAAGAACGGCTTGCCGACCGAGATCTTGATCCCGAACAACAGGTCCATGAACGGCGGATACATCGTGCCGGTCAGCACCACGGCCGCGATCGAGCACAGCAGCACGTTGTTCAGCACCAGCGCGCCCTCGCGCGACACCGGCGCGAAGATGCCGCCCGCGGTCAGCGACGGCGCCCGCCAGGCGAACAGCAGCAGCGAGCCGCCGATCAGCAGCGCCAGCAGCGCCAGGATGAACACGCCACGGGTCGGGTCGTTGGCGAACGCGTGCACCGAGTTCAGCAGCCCCGACCGCACCAGGAAGGTGCCCGACAAACTCAGCGAGAAGGTGCCGATCGCCAGCAGCACGGTCCAGATCTTCAGCGCTTCCCGCTTCTCGACCACGATCGCCGAGTGCACCAGCGCGGTGCCGGTCAGCCACGGCAGCAGCGACGCGTTCTCGACCGGGTCCCAGAACCAGTAGCCGCCCCAGCCGAGGTCATAATACGCCCACCAGGACCCGAGCGCGATGCCGCAGGTGAGGAAGCACCAGGCCGCCAGCGCCCACGGCCTGACCCAGCGCCCCCATGACGCATCGACGCGCCCCTCGATCAACGCCGCCACCGCGAACGCGAACGGCACCGAGAACCCGACATAGCCGGTGTAGAGAATGGGCGGATGGAACGCGAGGCCGGGGTCCTGCAGCAGCGGGTTCATGCCCTGGCCGTCGATCGGCGGCGGCCACACCCGGTCGAACGGATCGGACGTGAGCAGGCAGAACAGCAGGAACCCCGCCGAGGTCAGCCCGAGCACGCCGATCACCCGCGCCCGCAGCGCCGACGGCAGCGCGCGCCCGAACACGCCGACCGAGGCCGAGCAGATCGCCAGGATCAGCCCCCACAGGATGATCGAGCCCTCGTGGTTCCCCCAGGTGCCGGTGATCTTGTAGAGCAGCGGCTTGGCCACCGCCGAGTTCTCGACAATGTTGCGCACCGAGAAGTCGCTGCTGACCGACGCCGCGACCAGGCAGGCGCCAGACAGCAGCAGCGCCAGCAGCTGCCCATAGGCGAGCGTCGGTGCGGCCGCCATCATCCGCCGGTCATGCAGCTGCGCCCCCCAGAGCGGGATCGCCGCCTGCGCCAGCGCGACGCAGCAGGCCAAGGCGAGCGCGAACCGGCCAAGCTCCGGACTGAGCGCCGCGCTGATCATCGCTTGTCGGCCACCGTCATGGTGTTCCACGACGCGGCTGCCGGCGGCTTGCCGTAGCGCGGGTCCCACTTGCCGGATTTGCGCAACGCTTCGGCCACATCGCGCGGCATGTAGGTCTCGTCGTGCTTGGCCAGCACCTCCGACGCGCGGAAAACGTGGTCCGGCGCCATCTCGCCGAGCGCCACCACGCTCTGCCCCTCGCGGAACAAATCGGGCAGGATGCCGTCAAACGAGACCGGCACCGCCGCCTGGCCGTCCGTCACCGCGAATCGCGCGACCGGGGTGCCGTTGACATGGGCGAGCCGCACCGACCCCACCAGCACCATGCCGCCGAGCCGCACCGTCCGGTCCGGCGCCGGCGGGTGCGCCATCAGCTGGCTCGGCGCCATGAAGAACACGATGTCGGAACGAAACGCCGCCAGGCTGAGGGCGGTGGCGCTCCCCAGCCCGATGCCGCAGGCCAGCACCAGCGCCAGCCGGCGCGACTTCCTGGTCACGGCCGCGCCCCAGC
>CAXTPV010000352.1:0-2434 GCA_964246135.1 uncultured Acetobacteraceae bacterium
CTTGGCGTCGGTGGCAGGCTGATAAAGCGATGCCGCGATGGCGTCGGCCTCGGCGGCGCTGGCGCGCGGCGACGATCAGGCGGCCTCACGCGGCGAGCGCGAGGCGTTGCGCGACCTGCAGTCGGGCGGCCAGCAGATGTCGAGCACGCTTGCCGCCAACGGCCGCGCGTCCGGGGGCGCCGTCAGCCTGGTGCCTGGCATGGCAGCGCCGGGCGAAGGCGATGGCGGCGATGCCGGAGACGATACCGCGTCCGAGGGCACCGGCCACGCCGGCGGCGGGCGGGACCCGCTCGGACGCGCGCTGGACGGACATGGCAGTGCCGGCAGCGACGATGCCGAGCTCGCCTTGCCGGACGACACCGCGCGCGCCAGGAGCCGCCAGCTGGAGGAGGAGCTCAGGCGGCGCGACTCCGATCGCGAACGGCCAAAGCAGGAACTCGACTATCTGGGCCGGCTGCTGAGATCGTTCTGAGGCGGCGCCCGCCTCGCTCAGCCGGCCCCGTTCAGCCTGCACCGAGCAGCCGGTAGACCCGCGCGCTCGGCGGCCAAGCAGTCATGACGCTCGGGCGGAAATGCCATCCCGTCCAGAGCAGGCAGGCGAGCACCAGCGCGGTCGCCACCCAGGCGAGGCGAACCGCCAGCGGCAGATCGATGGCCGGTCCCGCTGCCACGGACGGCGACAGCGGGACCGTGACGGACGCGATTTGCGCCCGCGGCTCGGCGCTCTCGTCGCGCGCAACGCCGGTCGCCTCTGGGCCGGGCGCTTCCGGGCCGAGCGGCGACCAGCTGTCGCCGCATTGCGCGCAGCGCACCAGACGGCCGAGCCGGAGCCGGTCGTCGGGGACCTCGTAATGGGCGGCGCAGGCGGGACAGACGATCTGCATCGGGCGCGTTCGTCTCGCAACCGGCTCGATTGCGCAACCCCGCGGGGATGATCCTTCTCATCGGTGAGCGATCAGCGCATCCTGGCCAAATCATGGTCCGAGGCCGCGCGTGAACCGCAGGAAGCGGGTGGGACTTGCGCCTGAGCGAAGGGCGGCAGCGCGGGAAGCGGGCCGCAGATCACGCGCGCGCGGCCCCTCGCTTGCCCTGCTCGCCCTCGCGCTCTGCCTTGCCGCCGGTTTTGGCGCCTACCTCCTCGACGCCATCAGGACCAGGCCGATCCCGGCCCGCGCGGATGGCATCGTCGTGCTGACCGGAGGCGCGTTGCGGATCGAGACCGGTCTCGCCTTGCTGCGGATCGGGGTGGCCGAACGGTTGCTGATCTCAGGCGTCGGTGGCGGCGTCGGCCTGCCGGCGTTGCTGGACGCCAACTGGTATCGCCGGCCGTCCGCGCCGGCCTTCGCCGGGGCGCGCGAGGTGCTGGCGACGGCGGACGCGGCCGGGCCGCTCATCACGCTCGGGCACTCCGCCGCGACCACCACCGGCAACGCGATCGAGATCGCGTCCTGGGCGCGGGCGAACGGGCTGCACAGCCTCGTCGTGGTCACCGCCGGCTATCACATGCGCCGGGCGATGGCGGAGATCGCGACCGTGCTGCCACATGCGGCACTCCGTCCCTATCCAGTGCATCCGCCGACGAGCCTGCGGCTGTTCGCGGTCGAGTACGTGAAGCTGCTGGCGGTCGAGCTTGGCCTGGAGGCGCCCGGCCGCCAGACTGCCTGATCGCCCGTCGCGGGCGGCTTGCGGTCCTGACCTCCATCTTGCATCAGGCGCGCGATGACGTGTCTCCGTGCGGTCCTGTTCAACGTCGCTTTCGTGGTGGTGACGATCCTGCTTGGGGTCATCGGGCTCGGGGTGCGGGCTGGCGCGCGCCATCGCGCGCTTGATCTCGCCCGCCTCTGGGTCCGCCTCACGCTCGCGCTGCTGCGACGCGTCGGCGGCGTCGAGGTCGTGCTCCAGGGCCGCCACAACCTGCCGCCCGGCCCGGTCCTGATCGCGTCGTCGCACCGGTCGGCGCTCGACGCGCTGGTCTGGCTCGCGATCGTGCCGCGTCCCAGCTACGTCATGAAGCAGGAGCTGCGGCGCATCCCGCTGGTCGGCCCGTTGCTGGAGCCGGCCGGGATGATAGCGATCGACCGCGCCGGTGGTCCCGCGTCGCTGCGCCGGCTCATCCGCGACGCCTCGGACGCGGTCGCGAGCGGGCGACAGCTGGTGATCTTTCCCGAGGGCACGCGTGTCGCCGCGGGCAAGGCCGCGTCGCTGCTGCCGGGCATCTCGGCGCTGGCGTCCCGCGGGCTGGCGCCGGTGGTGCCGGTCGCGACCGATTCCGGGCTCGCCTGGGGCGGTGGGCTGCTGCTGCGCCGTCGCGCCGGTGCACCGTCCACCATCCACATCGTGATCGGGCCGACGCTGCCGCCGGTTGGCCGGCGTGAGGACCCGCGACCTACGATCGAGGCGGCCTGGCGGCACGGCGAGCAGCGTATCGCGTCGG
>CAXTPV010000353.1:0-2431 GCA_964246135.1 uncultured Acetobacteraceae bacterium
CCCCGCCACCGCCTCGATCCGGCGCACCCCGGACGCGACGCCGCTCTCGCCGATGATCCGCAGCAGCCCGATCTCGCCGGTGCGCGCGACGTGGGTGCCCCCGCACAGCTCGATCGAGTAGGCCGGACGCGCCGCATCGCCCGCACCCATCGACACCACCCGCACCTCGTCGCCGTATTTCTCGCCAAACAGCGCCATCGCGCCGAGCGCCATCGCGCCGTCCGGCGTCATCAGCCGGGTCGTGACCTCGGTGTCCTCGCGTATGCGGGCGTTCACCGCCGTCTCGACCGCATCGAGCTCGTCGCGGGTGATCGGTCGCGGCTGCGACACATCGAATCGCAGCCGATCGGGCGCGTTCAGGCTGCCCTTCTGCGCGACGTGGGTGCCAAGCTCGCGACGCAGCGCCTCGTGCAGCAGGTGGGTCGCCGAGTGATGGGCGCATATCGCCCGGCGGCGGGCGTGATCGACGCCCGCCCGCACCGCCAGGCCGACCCGCGCCTCGCCGGCGACCACCCGGCCCTGATGGATGACGAGGTCGCCAAGCCGGCGCACCGTGTCGCTGACCGCGATGGTGAGCGGAGCCGCGCCGGGCAGCCCCTCGATGCTGCCGGTATCGCCCACCTGTCCCCCGGATTCGCCGTAGAACGGCGTCTGGTTCAGCACCAGCCCGATCTCGGCGCCGGCCTCGGCACGCTCGACTGCCTCGTCGCCGACCAGGATCGCGGTGATCTCGGCCTCGGCCGCCTCCGTCGCGTAGCCGAGGAAGTCGGTGGCGCCGAGCAGGTCGCGCAGCGCGAACAGGCCGCGCTCGGTGCCCGCATCGCCGGACCCCGCCCATGCGGCGCGCGCGCGCACCCGCTGCGCGGTCATCGCCGCCTCGAAGCCGGTGGTGTCGACCAAGCGGCCGCCATCGCGCAGCGCATCGGCGGTCAGATCGAGCGGAAACCCGTAGGTGTCGTGCAGCCGGAACGCGACCTCACCCGGCAGCGTGCCGCCTTCTGGCAAGCGACGCGTCTCGTCCTCCAGCAGTGCGAGCCCGCGGTCGAGCATCGACTTGAAGCGCTCTTCTTCGGACCGCATCGTCTCGCGTATCAGCGCCTCGGCGCGGCCGAGCTCCGGGTAGGCCGCACCCATCTGCCGGATCAGCGGCGGCAGCAGCGAAAAGAAGCTCGCTTCACGCGTGCCCATCATGTGCAGATGCCGCATCGCCCGGCGCATGATCCGGCGCAGCACGTAGCCGCGCCCGTCGCGCGCCGGCAGCACGCCGTCGGCGATCAGGAAGGCGGTGCTGCGGACGTGATCGGCGACCACCCGGTGGCTGACCCGGAACTTCCCGTCCGCCGCCTGGCCGGTGAGGTCGGCGCTGGCCGCGATCAGCGCCCGGAAGATGTCGATGTCGTAGTTGTCGGTGACGCCCTGGAGGATGGCGGCGATCCGCTCGAGCCCCATGCCGGTGTCGATCGACGGGCGCGGCAGCGGGTTGCGCGTGCCCGGCGGGTCCTCGTCGTACTGCATGAACACCAGGTTCCAGATCTCGACGAACCGGTCACCGTCCTCGTCGGCGCTCCCCGGCGGCCCGCCCGCGACCCGCTCGCCGTGGTCGTAGAAAATCTCCGAGCAAGGGCCACACGGCCCGGTGTCGCCCATCCGCCAGAAGTTGTCGGCGGTCGGAATGCGGATGATGCGCTGGTCCGGCAACCCCGAGATCTGCCGCCACAGCGACGCCGCCTCGTCGTCATCGGCGTAGACCGTGACCAGCAACCGGTCGGCGGGCAGGCCGAACTCGCCGGTCACCAGCCGCCAGGCGTGCTCGATCGCGCCGGCCTTGAAGTAGTCGCCGAACGAGAAATTGCCGAGCATCTCAAAGAAGGTGTGGTGGCGCGCGGTGACGCCGACATTGTCGAGATCGTTATGCTTGCCGCCGGCGCGGACGACCTTCTGCGCGCTGGTTGCGCGGAGATAGGGCCTGCGTTCCTGGCCGGTGAACACGTTCTTGAACGGCACCATGCCCGCGTTGGTGAACAGCAGTGTCGGGTCGTTGCGCGGCACCAGCGGCGAGCTCGGCACCACCTCGTGACCGTGCCGTGCGAAGTAGTCGAGGAACGCCGCCCTGATGTCGTTGCTGCTGGCCATCGACGCGTCCGGCTCCCCGATCTCCCGCCTTCCTACCCGACGCACGTGACCGGGTGAAGGGCGAGGAGGGCCGGCCCGTATGCCAGGGCGTCACGCGCATGAATCGGTTTCCAAAGGCCCCGGGCCTTTGGCGGGTCTGGGCAGAGCCCAGCCTTGTCTTCCACCAGTCAGTCTCTTTGCCGGTCGGCGTCACCCATGAAAAAGGGCGCCGCGCGGCGCCCTTTTCCGTCGATGATAGAACGTCGGAGATCAGTGCAGGATGATCTCGACGCGCCGGTTCTGCGGCTCGCGCACGTTG
>CAXTPV010000354.1:0-2401 GCA_964246135.1 uncultured Acetobacteraceae bacterium
CGCTGACCCTCATCCTCGTCGCGGCAACGCTCGATCGCTGCTGGCATCGCGCCGGTCAGCGCCAGCGCGCCGGCGCGCCAGGCCGCGCTAACCGCGCTCGCCCCGATCCAGGTGGCGACGGAGGGGCGCGACGCGCCTCCCGTCGCGAAGGCGGCATGACCTTCGCCCGCCGCGAAGGCGGCATGACTTTCGCCCGCCGCGAAGGCGGCTTCGCCTACAGATGCGCTCATGATCAGCCTCGTGCCTGAGGTTGGAGGCCGGAACGATGGCGATTTGTTCCGCCTCACGAAGATATCATTTCTGTTTCGGAACGGTAGCGCTTAGTGCGCCGCGCCGCGAAATTGTTGCGATTGCGTTTCTTGTCCGGGCATGCGAGATGGCCGGCGCGCAGGCGTCGACGCATGGCGGCCGCGGATCGATGGTGGCGGGCATGGACGAGGTCGGTGCAAGCGAGGCGACGGGACGCGGGCGGCCGCTCATCCGCATGCCGGCGCGAGAGATCGCGGCGGTCGCCTGGCGCCACCGGCCGGCGCTGCTTGCCGCCCTTCTGCTCCCGCCGGTGCTGGCGCTGCTGTCGCTCTCGATGCTGACGCCGCGCTACGAGGCGGATGCCAGCGTCATGGTCAAGAACGGCCGCGAATACCTGACGCGCGACGAGGGCCAGGTCACCGGCCAGGCGGCGCCGCAGACCACCAAGCAGGAGGCGGTCAACTCCGAGATCGAGATCATGACCAGCCGGGGGGTGGCGCAAGAGGTGATCCGCCGCGTCGGGTTGCGTGCTCTCTACCCGTCGATCGCCGACACGGCGACGAGCCCGGCGGCGGCGATGGATCAGGCTGTGCGTCGGTTCTCCCGCCGGCTGAAGATCGATGCGGTCAAGATCAGCGACGTGATCGATGTCGGCTTCGCCGACCGCGACCGCGCGATGGCGTCACGTGTGCTGTCGGTTTTCCTGTCGGTCTACAACCGGCGACACCTCGCGGTGTTCGGCAGCAACAATCTGGGGCGCGTCTACGAGGGGGTGATCGCGACCGATCTCGGCGAGCGCGACCGGCTGGAGCAGGCGCGAAGCGCGATCAAGCGCGACAACCGCGTGTTCGACGTCGACGCGCAGCGCCAGTCACTGATCAGCCAGCGCGCCGAGGCCCAGGACGACCGCAGGCGGGCGAGGAGCCGGCAGGGCACGCTGATCGAGCGCATCGCCTTCCTGCGACGGCAGGATGAACGGCTCGCGCCGCTGCAGGTGTCGACCGAGACCGATCACAACGACGCGGCGCCGGCCGCGGGTGCCGCGATGATCGATCTCGAGCGCACCCGCAGCCAGTTGCTGTCGCGCTACGCGCCCGAGCATCCGCTGGTGCGCGCGGTCGACGGCCAGCTCCGGGCGGTGCGCGCGGCGGGCGCGGGCGATGCCAGGCCGTTCGTCCATGTCCGCCACGATCCCTCCCCGCTTGCGCAGCAGGTCGCCGAGGAGCTGCTGCTCGACGGGGCCGAGCTGGCGCCGCTCGGCGACGACATCGTTCGCACGGGGCAGGTGATCGACGGCCTTGACCGCGAGCTGCTGCGGATCGAGACCGCCGACACCACGCTGCGCAGCCTGGTGAGCCGGATCGCCTCGCTCGACGAGAACCTCGCGATCACCCGGGCGCAGCTCGAGCGTGCCCGCACCCAGGATAGCCTCGATGCGCACAACGCGATGAGCGTCAGCGTCATCCAGGCGCCGGCGGCCTCGCTGCGGCCGGTGTTCCCGCGGGTGACGCTGACGCTGGCCGCCGGCATCGTCGCGGGCGGCCTCGCCTCGGTCGGCGTGCTGATCGTGCTCGTGCTGTTGCACGACGGCTTCCTGACCGCCGACGGGCTCGAGCAGGCGCTAGGATTGCGGGTGCTGGCGAGAGTGCCGCACGCGCAGGGCGGGTTCGCGGTTCCGGTCTGAGCGGGGCCAGCCCGCGGGCCGGACCACCGCGCGCATGACCCTTGTCCGCGATGGCGCCGTCTACGTGGCGGCCAAGCTGGTGCCGGGGGCGGTGGGCGTCGGCACCACGGTGCTGCTGACCCACATCCTCGATCCCGGGCGGTACGGCGCCTACGGCGCGGCGCTGCTGGTGATGGGCGTGGGCGCGGCGTCGCTGTTTGACTGGATTGGCCTCGCGCTGATGCGGCTGCAGCCGGCGCGGGCGGACGATCCGCGCACCCTGCCGACCTTCGCGATGCTGTTCCTGGCGGTAGTGGCCGGAACCGCGGTCATCGCCGCGTGCGTCCTCGCCGCCGGCCTGGTGCCGGTTGGCGACCTGACGCTCGCCGGGTGCGCGCTGCTGATGCTGTGGGCCTATGCCGGTTTCGAGCTCGCCGCCCGTGTCGAGATCATGGGCGGGCGGCCGCGGCGCTATTTGCTGATGAACGT
>CAXTPV010000355.1:0-2363 GCA_964246135.1 uncultured Acetobacteraceae bacterium
GTTGGCGGCGGCGAAGGCGCCGAACGGGCGCGGCTCCCTCAGGAACTGGGTGGCGTGGGTGTAGAGCGAGTTCAGCGTGGCGCCCTGCGGCTTGACCGTCACCAGGATTTCCATCGCAAAGCCGTGTCGGCGCAGGAAGCCCGCGAGCATGCGCGGCACCGCGCTGCCGCCGATCTGCGACAAGCCCTCGTAGGACAGCAGCAGGATGTCTGACTCCGTCCGGCGGAGGGCGGCGCCGAGTGCGGCCATCAGCTCGGTGCGCTCACGCCGCGGACGCCGGCCGTCGAGCGCCTCGCCGAGATGCTGGTGGCTCAGATGCGGCTCGGAGGCGGAAAGCGGCGTGAGCTCGGGATAGAGGATGCCGCGCGTCGCCAGCGCCGCGCGGCGCTCGGACAGCACGCGCTGCAACGTCGTGGTGGCCGCGCGCGGCATGCCGATATGGACGATCGCGCGGCGCATCGGCGTGCCGACGCCGCCGGGTCAGCCCGGAAGCGGGGTGATCACCAGGGTGGTGGTTTCCAGGCCGTGATTGTCCCAGGGCCTTGGCACCTCGCTGAACGGCTTGGGGAAGGCGCCGCTCACCTGCAGCGTCATCGCCTCCCAGCCGAGCCGGGTCAGGCACCAGGGGCCGTCGATCACCACCGCGGGCAGGTAGTTGGACGGAAACGCGGGATCGAGCCGTAGCCGAAGCGACCGGCACACCGAGCCCGGGCCGAGCAGCGATGGCGCCGGCGCGACCGCGACCTGGAGCTGCGGCGAGAAGTCCTTGTCGGCGCCGCCGCCGAGATATTTCGACGTGAGCTCCCGCACCGCCAGGATGTCGCGGGTGCTGGCGTTGCGCCGGAGCAGCTCGTTGCCGAGCGCGGTGGCGGAGTGGGATTGCAGCTGGGCATCGTCCACCTGCGGCAGCGACTCCGGCGCCGCGGCGACGACGGGGCCCCACGCGATGGCCGCGGCAAGCGCCGGCGCGACCAGCCATCGTCCGGCCCGAAGAGCTTCCCTGAGGTGCGACATGGTTCCGCCACCGATCATCTCGACAGGGTGGCACATGGGCATGCGCTCGCGCCCCGGCAAACCTCGGCCGCGACCGTGTGCATCATGCGCGGCGGCCTCATATCGTGGCGCAGCCGGCCACGTGGCAAGGAGCTCGGATGTCCTACGACTACGACCTGTTCGTCATCGGCGGCGGCTCGGGCGGGGTGCGCTGCGCGCGCATCGCGGCGGGCCACGGCGCGCACGTCGCGATCGCCGAGGAGCGGCACTGGGGCGGCACCTGCATCAATGTCGGCTGCGTGCCGAAGAAGCTGCTGGTCCAGGCCGGCGAGTATGGCGCGGCGGCCGCCGACAGCCGCGCCTTCGGCTGGGCGACCGAGACCGGCGCGCATGACTGGGGCGCGCTGATCGCGGCCAAGGATCGGGAGATCGCGCGGCTGAACCGGGTCTATGTCGGGCTGCTCGAAGGTGCCGGCGTCACCCTGATGCAGCGTCGCGCCACCTTCCTCGATGCCCACACGCTCGATGTCGGCGGCGCCCGCGTCACCGCCGAGCGGATCGTGATCGCGACCGGCGGCAGGCCGGCGGTGCAGCCGCATATCGAGGGCTACGACCTCGGCATCGTGTCGGACGACGCGTTCCACCTCAAGCGTCGGCCGGAGCGGCTGGTCATCGTCGGCGGCGGCTATATCGGGGTCGAGTTCGCGGGCATCTTCCGGGCGTTCGGCTCGGCGGTCGACATGGTGTATCGCCAGCATCTGCCGATCCGCGGCTTTGACCACGATCTGCGCGACGCGCTCGCCACCGCGATCACCGCGCGCGGGATCACCCAGCATCCCTGCACCACCGTGCATCGGGTGACGCGTCGGGCCGGCGGCGACTCCGTGGTGGAGCTCTCCAACGGCACCAGGCTCGAGGCGGACCTGGTGTTCTTCGCGGTCGGACGGCAGCCGCTGACCGAGGGGCTCGGGCTGGAGCGCGCGGGCGTCGCGACCAACGCGCAGGGCGGCGTCGTCGTCGATGCCGAGAACGCATCGAGCGTGCCGCACATCTGGGCACTCGGCGATGTCTCGAACCGGCTCAACCTCACGCCCGTCGCGATCGCCGAGGGCCACCACCTCGCCGACCGGCTGTTCGGTCCCGGCGAGCCCCGACGCTGGAACCTCGACGAGGTGGCAAAGGCGGTGTTCTTCTCGCCGCCGCTGGCGAGCGTCGGTCTGTCGGAGGACGAGGCGGCGGCAAGGGGGCCGGCCGAGATCTACCTCACTCGGTTCACGCCGCTGCGCCACACCATCAGCGGGCGCACCGCCAACCGCTCGATGATGAAGCTGGTGGTCGAGCAGCAGACCGGGGTGCTGCTCGGCGCCCAC
>CAXTPV010000356.1:0-2356 GCA_964246135.1 uncultured Acetobacteraceae bacterium
TCGTCGGCGCGTTCAAGCCGGGCAATCGTTCGCGCGAGCTGCGCGGGCTCTACCTCGCCGGCGGCGCCGCGCATCCGGGTCCCGGCATGCCGATGGTGCTGATGTCGGGCTGGATTGCCGCCGACGCGCTCGACGCCGATTCGGGTGGCACCGCGCGGGCACGGGCAGGCGGGCATGCGGCGGCAGGCGGGCGCGCGATGGCAGGCGGGCTCGGGGGCGAGGCGTTGGCCGGAGCCTGATAGCGCCGGGGCCTGACACCGGGCGTGAGCGATCGCCGGCAGCCCGATCCGATCGGGCGGCGGTCCGAGCGGCTGTTCCGGCTGTTCGCGGGCTATCTCGCCTGGCGGATGTCGCGCGCGTTCCACGGCCTGCGGGTTTCGCAAGCGGGTGGGGTGCCGGCCGACCCGCGCAGGCCGATCATCATCTACAGCAACCATCCGTCCTGGTGGGACCCGGCCGTGTTCCTGGTGCTGGCCGCCAGGCTGTTTCCCGGCCGGCCGGGGTTCGGGCCGATGGACGCGGAGGCGTTCCGGCGCTACGGCGTGTTCCGACGGATGGGCGTGTTTGGCATCTCGCTCGACAGCCGGGCCGGCGCCCGACGCTTTCTCGAGACCTCGGAGCGGGTGCTGGCGCTGCCGGGCGGCATGATGTGGATCACCGCCGAGGGCACGCTGAGCGATCCCCGCGTGCGGCCGCTCCGGCTGCGGCCCGGCATCGCGCACCTGGCGCGGCGCGCGCCGGACGCGTTGCTGGTGCCACTCGCGCTCGGCTATGAGTTCTGGGGCGAGAGCCGGCCGGAAATCCTGGTCCGGTTCGGCGAGCCGGTCGCCGTCGCGGGGCCTGCCGACGTGTCGGTCGCCGAACAGCTGGCGCGCGCGCTGGAGGACACCATGGACGCGCTCGCGGCCGACGCGATGACGCACGATCCGGCGCGGTTCCGGGTGCTGGTGCGCGGCACCTCGGGCGCCGACGTGATCTACGATCAGTGGCGTCGCGGCGCCGCGCTGTTGCGCGGCGAGCGTTTCCGCGCGTCGCACGGGGACGGCGCATGATCACGCTGGCCGGTGCGTGCCTCGCGCTCGCGGCCTTGCCGCTGTCGCTGCTGCTGGTGAACCTCGTCGTGTACCGGCGGCCGCCACGGTCGCGCGGGCGGCCGCAGGTCTCGGTGCTGATCCCGGCGCGCGACGAGGAGGGCAATATCGGCGACGCGGTGCGATCGGTGCTGGCGAGCGAGGGCGTGGCGCTCGAACTGATCGTGCTCGACGATCACTCGGTCGACCGGACAGCGGCGATCCTCGGCGCGATCGCGGATGCGCGGGTGCGGGTCGCGTTGGCGCCGCCGCTGCCGCCGGGCTGGGCCGGCAAGCAGCATGCCTGCGCGGCGCTGGCGTCGCTCGCCTCGCACGAGCTGATGGTGTTCCTCGACGCCGATGTCCGCCTTGCGCCCGACGCGCTGGCCAGGATGGCGGGGTTCATGGAGCGCCGGCCGCAGGTCGGGCTGGCGAGCGGCCTGCCGCACGAGATCACCCGCGGCTGGTCCGAAGTGCTGCTGCTGCCGCTGATCCATTTCCTGCTGCTCTGCTACCTGCCGATCCCGCTCGGCATGCTGTCGCGAGCACCCGGGCTCGGCGCCGGGTGCGGCCAGTTGTTCGTCGCGCGCGCCTCGGCCTATGCCCGCGCCGGCGGCCATGAGGCGATCAGGAGCTCGCGCCATGACGGGCTCATGCTGCCACGCGCGTTCCGGCGGGCTGGGATCGCGACCGGGCTGTTTGACGCGACCGAGCTCGCGTCCTGCCGGATGTACGCCTCCGCCGCGCTGCTGTGGGAGGGTCTGACCAAGAACGCGACCGAGGGCATGGCGACGCCGGTCGGGCTGCCGGTCTGGACCGTGCTGCTCGGGCTCGGGCACGTGCTGCCGCTGCCGCTGCTGATCGTGGCGCCCTCGCCGGCGGCAGCCGCGGCGCTGGCCTGTGGCCTCGCGAGCCGGCTGCTGCTGGCGCTGCGGTTCCGCCAGAGCCTGATCGGCGCCGTGCTGCACCCGGTGTCGGTCGCGGCGCTGCTGTTCGTGCAGTGGGCCAGCCTGCTGCGTGCCTGGCGCGGCGTGCCGGCGACGTGGCGCGGGCGAAGCTACCCGCCGCACGCGTCTTGACCCCCTGTCGCGCCCTCGGCGTCGCCGTGCTGCTCGCCATGACGACGATCAACGCGGCGGCGGCCGACCTGACGGTCACGCTCGACGCGGTCCCGACCGACCGGGGACGCATGGTGGTGGGCGTGTGCACGCGTGCCGAGTTCCTGCGACCACGATGCCGGTTTCATGTCTCCGGCGAGGCGACCGCCGGGCGGGACGTGCTGGTGG
>CAXTPV010000357.1:0-2342 GCA_964246135.1 uncultured Acetobacteraceae bacterium
CGGCGGCACCGCCGCCGACGACGTGACGGTGCACGACGAAACCGATGACGGCATGTTCGTCAGCGTCGGCCTCACCGCATCACGCGAATTCATCGTCATCAGCATCGGCAACCAGGAGACCAGCGAGGCCCGCATCGTGCCCGCCGGCGCCCCCACCGCGACGCCACGCCTGGTCGCGCCGCGCGAACCCGGCCTGCGCTACGAGATCGAGCACTGGGACGGCCGCTTCGTCATCCGCGCCAACGCCGACGGCGCGATCGACTTCATGCTGGCCGAGGCGCCGCTCGCCGACCCGTCCCGCGCCAACTGGCGCCCCCTGGTGCCACACCGCCCGGGCTGCTTCATCACCGCCGTCACCGCGTTCGCCGACCACCTGGTGCGGGTCGAGCGCGTCGACGCCAACGACCGCATCGTCATCACCGACCGCGCGACGGGGGCCGAGCGCCCGGTCGCGGTCGACGCGCCGGCCTACGCTCTCTGCCTCGCCGGCCAGTTCGAATACGACACCACAACACTACGCTACACCTACGAGAGCCCGACCCAGCCGCGCCAGTGGTTCGACCTCGACATGGCCACCGGCGAGCGAACCCTGCGCAAGACCCAGGACATCCCGCGCGGCCACGACCCGTCCGACTACGTGGTGCGCCGCCTGACCGCAACCGCGCCCGACGGCACCGAGGTGCCGATCACCCTTCTGGCCCGTCGCGACACGCTGGCCCGCAACACCCCGGCCCCGACCCTGCTCTACGGCTACGGCGCCTACGGCATCCCGATGATGCCCGGCTTTTCGATCCGCTCGCTCAGCCTGGTCGATCGCGGCTGGGTGTGGGCCACCGCCCACATACGCGGCGGCTCGGAGAAGGGCTGGGGCTGGTTCCTCGACGGCCGCGGCGCCGCCAAGCCCAACAGCTTCACCGACTTCATCGCCTGCGCCGAACGCCTGATCGAGGCCGGCCACGCCGAGCCAGGCCGCATCGTCGCCCACGGTGGGTCTGCCGGCGGCATGCTGATGGGCGCGGTGCTGAACCTCCGCCCCGATCTCTGGGCCGGCATCGCCGCCTCGGTGCCGTTCGTCGACGTGCTGAACACCATGTCGGACCCGACCCTGCCGCTCACTCCGCCCGAATGGCCGGAATGGGGCAACCCGCTGACCGACGCGCAGGCCTATGACCGCATCGCCGCCTACTCGCCCTACGACCAGGTGTCGGCGCTCGCCTACCCGCCGGTGCTGGCGCTCGGCGGCCTGTCGGATCCGCGCGTGACCTACTGGGAGCCGGCCAAATGGGTGGCCAAGCTGCGCGCCCGCACCATCGCCGACGCGCCGATCCTGCTCCGGATCAACATGGAGGCCGGCCACGGCGGTGCGTCGGGCCGGTTCGAGTACTTGCGGGAGCCCGCCTTGGTGCAGGCCTTCGCGCTCTGGGCGATGGCGCGGGTCGGGGAGCCGCGCGCGTGAAGCCGGGCCTGATCGTCCACGGCACCGCGCCCTACAACGCCGAGACCCCGCTCGACCGCCTGCGCGCCTCGCCGATCACCGCCCAGGCGGATTTCTACGTCCGCACCCACGGCGACATCCCGGCGCTGACCGAGGAAGGCCACCGTCTCCGCGTCGACGGCCTGGTCGCCAACGCGCTCGAGTTCTCGGTCCCCGCGCTACGCGCCGCGTTCCCGGCCCGCGGCGTGACCGCGGTGATGCAGTGCGCCGGCAACCGCCGCGCCGACATGCGCGAGGTGGCGCCGGTCACCGGCGACCCCTGGGCCGGCGGCGCCATCGGCTGCGCCGCCTGGAGCGGCGTGGCACTCGCCGACGTGCTGCGCGAGGCCGGCGCAGCCATCTCCCCCGGCCTGCACGTCGCGTTCGAGTGCGCCGATTCCTGCCAGGCCCCGGGCGAGGCACGTTTCCACTACGGCGTCTCGATCCCGCTCGCCAAGGCGATGGCGTCCGAAGTGCTGCTGGCGTTCGCGATCAACGGCGAGGCCCTGCGGCCGGAGCACGGCTTCCCGCTGCGCGCGGTGGTGCCGGGCTATGCCGGCGTCCGCTCGGCCAAATGGCTGACCCGCGTCACCGTCCAGGACGCCCCGTCCGCCAACCCGATGCAGGCGCGCGACTACAAGCTGCTGCCGTCCGACGTCACCGTCGACAAGCTGGACTGGTCGCGCGGCGTCACCATCAACGAGATGCCGCTCAACGCCGCCATTTGCGTGCCGGGGCCGCACGCGACCCTGGCGCCAGGCCCGCTGACCCTGCGCGGCTACGCGGTGGCCTCGGCGCGCGAGGTCGCGCGGGTGGATGTCTCCCGCGATGGCGGCCGCCACTGGTCGCAGGCCTCGCTGTCCCGCCC
>CAXTPV010000358.1:0-2332 GCA_964246135.1 uncultured Acetobacteraceae bacterium
TGATCCGGGCGGACCCTCCTCCTCGTCGGGAAGGGCAAGCATGGCCTCCACGCCGGCTCCGGCCAGCACGGGCGCCGCAACCGCCAGCGCCGCCACGCCGCCGGCGTTGTCGGCGTGGCCGGTGAAGCGACCGCTCGCCCGGTCCTCGCGGTAGGGCGCGACCGGGACGACGCGATCGCCTGCCCGGAGCGGCACCGCGCCCGGCGCGGGCCGGAAGAACGGCGTGCCCGAGACGGATTCGAGCTGCCCGTCCATCAGCACCGCGTAGGCGTTCCGGGTGAGATCGTAGCGATAGGCGCGCGCCGCACGCACGCCATCGACGACCAGGTGGTAGCAGAACGGCACCAGCGGGTAACGCTCGCCGTCGAAGGGCTGGAGCAGGTAGCTGATCGTGTCGAGATGGGCGAAGTACCAGAGCGGCTTGGCCGGCTTCGCTGACCCGGTCAGGATAACGGTGCTGCCCGTGCCGCCGAAATCCCCGTGCAGTTGCAGTTGCCCGTCGGCGAAGGCGCCGTCCTGCGCGAGCATCTGCCGCAGGAGCGGCGTGCGGATCGCGCTTGCCGTGGTCGAGGCGGCCGGCGTATCGGCGAGCGCCGCCAGGTAGCGGCGGACACGCTCGCGGGTGACGTAGCGGTCCACCCCGGGCCGGAGCGCGTGCAGCGCCTGTGCCAACCCATCCAGGTCCGTCATCGCCTGCCCGACCGGCTCATGATGAAGACGGCGACGATGATGAGCGCCCCCTTGAACAACTGCTGCACGAATGGATCCACGCCGGTGAGGTTGAGGATGTTCGCCAGCACGCCGATGATCAGCGTGCCCAGGAAGGTGCCGCCCACCGACCCCTTGCCGCCGAACAGCGAGGTGCCTCCGACCACCACCGCCGCGATGGCGTCGAGTTCGTAGCCCTGGCCCGCGATGGGCGTGCCGATGCTGAGCTGGGACGCGTAGACCAGGCCGGCCAGCCCCGACATCAGGCCCGAGATAACGTAGACGAGCGTGGTGAACAGCCGAACCGGGACGCCCGACAGACGCGCCGCGTCCTCGTTCGATCCGATCGCGTAGACCGACCTGCCGAACGGCGTCAGCCCAAGCACGAAGCCGCTCACGATCAGCGCCGCGATCAGGATCAGCGCCGGTATCGGGACCCCGGCCAGGGTGCCGTTGCCGAGCGCGTAGAACCGCTCGTCGAGGATCGGGATCGGCGTGCCGCCAGTGTAGATGAACGCGAGGCCGCGCACGAAGGACAGCATCCCCAGCGTCATGATGAAGGCCGGGATGCCGGCATAGGCGATGCCGATGCCGTTGACGAGGCCGACCAGGGCGGCAGCCCCGAGTCCGGCCGGGATGGCGGCCGCCATCCCCCGGCTGTCCATTGACCCGGCAAAGAGCACGACCGCGATCCCGAGGATGGAGCCGACCGAGAGGTCGATGCCGCGCGTCAGGATCACGAAGGTCATGCCGATCGCCAGGATGCCGACGATGGACACCTGCCGCAGCACGTTGAGAAGGTTGGGGAGCGTGAGAAAGCGCGGCGACAGCAGCGAGGCGGCGATCACCAGCAGCACGAAGGCGGCCAGCACGCCGATCCGCTGCCAGCCGCGCGTGAGCGATCCGACGCGGCCCCGCGAAACAGGCGCGCGGGCGTCATCACGCGGCAAGGGCGGCGGCCCTCATGACGCTGCTCTCGGTGGCGTCCTGCCGCGACAGCGTCGCCGCGATCCGGCCGCGGCGCAGGACGACGATCCTGTCGGACAGGCGCAGCACCTCCTCCATCTCGGACGAGATCAGGAGCACCGCCATGCCGTCGGCCACCAGTTGCTCGATGAAGGCGTAGATTTCCTGCTTGGCGCCGATATCAACGCCCCGCGTCGGCTCGTCGAGGATCAGGATGCGCGGCGCCACGGCGAGCGCGCGGCCGATCAGCACCTTCTGCTGATTGCCGCCGCTCAAGGTGCGTATCTCGACGCCGAGGCCGGCGAGGCGCACGTCGAGGCGCTCGACCATGGTCCGGACGTAGCGCGCCTCGGCGGCGAGCCGGAGCACGCCGAACTTGGCGAAGCGGCGCAGGTTGGAAATGGTGGCGTTCTCGCGAACCGGGCGGTTCGGCAGCAGGCCCCGGGCCTTGCGATCCTCGGTGACGTAGGCGATGCCGAGACGCGCCGCGGCGTTCGGATTGCGTATGGCAACCGTGTGCCCGAAGACCTGGATCGTGCCGCCGGGGCGGCTCAGCCCGACGATCGCCTGAGCGATCTCGGACCGGCCGGCGCCGACGAGGCCCGCAAGTCCGACGTGAGCTTCACGGTGGCCGAAGGCGAGATCGTCGGACTTGCGG
>CAXTPV010000359.1:0-2331 GCA_964246135.1 uncultured Acetobacteraceae bacterium
ACGCGGGAGTGGTGGGGCGGGCTCGCGAGCGGGCTCGTCGCGGCCGGTGTCGCCGGGATCTGGAACGACATGAACGAGCCGGCGGTGTTTGACGGACCCGGCCACACCATGCCGCCCGATCTCAGGCATCGGATCGAGGAGCCGGGGTTCGCGCCGCGCGTCGCCGATCATCGCGAGGTGCACAACGTCTACGGCATGCAGAATGCGCGCGCGACGCATGACGGCCTGCTGGCGCTTGCGCCCGACCGGCGGCCGTTCGTGCTGACGCGCGCGAGCTACGCCGGCGGCCACCGTCATGGCGCGACCTGGACCGGCGACAACACCAGCACCTGGAACCATCTGCGGCTGTCGACGCCGCAACTGCTGAGCCTCGGGCTGTCGGGGTTCGCGCTGGCGGGCTGCGACATCGGCGGCTTTCGGGGCAGCCCGACGCCCGAGCTGCTGACCCAGTGGATCGCGCTCGGCGCGTTCAACCCGCTCTATCGCAACCATACCGATCTCGGCACGCGCGACCAGGAGGCCTGGGTGCACGGACCCGCGCACGAGGCGTTGCGGCGGCGGGCGATCGAGGCGCGCTACGAGCTGCTGCCCTACATCGTCACCTGCCTCGAGGAGACCGCGCGGACCGGGGTGCCGCTGATGCGTCCGATGTTCCTCGAGTTTCCGGACGCGTCGCTGGCCGACGAGGAGGCGTCGTTCATGTTCGGGCCCTCGCTGCTGGTGGCGCCGCCGCCCGACGAGACGCTCGACGACTACACGCTGATCCTGCCCGCGGGCGTTGGCTGGTTCGATTACTGGACTGGGCTCGCGCTCGCGCATCCGGCCAAGGGGCCGCCGATGCTGGCAAAGAGCCTCGGGCATGTGCCGGTGTTCGCGCGCGCCGGTTCCATCGTGCCGCGCCAGGCGCTGGTGCAGAGCGCGATGGAACCTGCCGCCGGGCCGCTTAGTCTGCACGTCTATCCGGGGCAAGGCTGCCACGGCTCGGTCTATGCCGATGATGGGCAGACGCTGGCCTATCAGCGCGGCGGGTTTTGCCGGCAGCTTTTCGCCCATGACGGCGGCGGGTTTACTGTCTCGGCGCCGGAGGGCGCGCTGGCGCCGCCATGGGACGGGTTCGAGGTCGTCCTGCACGGGGCCTCGCGCCCGCTCGCCGTCAGCGACGCGAACGGATTGGCAATCCCTTGCGCATACGATGCATCGGCGCGGCAGGTGCGGTTCCAGGTGCCGCTCGGCGCCGGCCGCTACACGTTCGGGACATGACCTGCTACGCCGCCTTTCTCCGCGCGGTGAACGTCGGCGGCACCGGCAGGCTGACGATGGCTGATCTGCGCGCGATCTGCGTCGGCTCGGGCTTCACCGGCGTCGAGACCATCCTCGCCAGCGGCAACGTGGTGTTCCGGAGCGACCGCTCCGAGGACGATGTGAAGGCGGCGCTTCGCCCGAGGCTGCACGCCCATGCCGGCGCGCCGGTCGGTGTCATCGTGTGCACCAGCGACGAACTGGCCGGCATCCTGGCCTTGGCATCGCCTTGGGTGCGAGCCGACCGGATGATCGCGATCCTGCTTGACGCGCCACCATCCGCGACCGCGCTCGACGGCATCACCGGACGCGCGCGGGAAGACATCCGGCTTGGAACCCGCGAGATCCTGGTCCACTACCCCAACGGCATCGGCAGGTCCCGGCTGACGATACCGGCCGCCCGGCACGGCACCGCGCGCAACATGAACACGCTTGCGAAGGTGGCGGCGATGATGTCGCGGCATCGCGTCACCTGAACGCCTCGGTGCGGCCGCGATCGATGTCCGCGTGTCGGCGAGGGAGCGCGCGATGCCGGGACCATCGATCATGGTGCCGGCGAGCCGGTCGGGGACCGGCTTGACCGCGGGGGCGGTCTGCGTCGAGCCTGGACGCCTCGCGGGCCAGACGGTCCGGCCCGGAAGGACAACGCCTTGTCGCAGCCAGCCGCCTCCCTCCACGCCGCGCGCCTCGCCGATCTGCGGGCGGCACTTGCCGCCAGCGACCTCGACGGGCTGATCGTTCCGCGCGCCGACGAGCATCTCGGCGAAAACGTGCCGGAATGCGCCGAGCGCCTGGCCTGGCTGACCGGGTTCACCGGCAGCGCCGGCGTCGCCGTCGTGCTCGCCGATCGCGCCGCGGTGGCGTCCGACGGGCGCTACGTGCTCCAGCTCGCGGCCGAGACCGACCCCGACGCGTTCGAGCGTCTGCACCTCAACGACACACCGCCGCCGGCGTGGCTGGCGGCGGCCCCCGGCGGCCGCCCCCGGCGGCACGGCGCCGCCCCCCCCCGGCGGAGCCCCCCCGCGGGGGCCC
>CAXTPV010000360.1:0-2314 GCA_964246135.1 uncultured Acetobacteraceae bacterium
TCACCGCCCGGTCCGCCTCCTGCCCAAGCCCCGCGAAGCCGCCGCGCAGCCGGCCGTCATTGTGCGGCGTCCGCTCGCCGCTCAGATACGGCAGGAACAAGGCCGGTGACGGCCGCGCCAGCGTGTCGCCAAGCGCGGCGGTAAGCGCGCGCGGCTCGGCCCCGAGCAGGCGCCCAAGCCACGCCAGGCTGTCGGTCGCCGACAGGATCACCCCCATCTGGTGCCAGGCGTCGGGGATCGCGTGGCAGAACGTGTGCACCCCGCCCTC
Organism: uncultured Acetobacteraceae bacterium; assembly: GCA_964246135.1. Taxonomy (GTDB): domain Bacteria; phylum Pseudomonadota; class Alphaproteobacteria; order Acetobacterales; family Acetobacteraceae; genus CAXTPV01. The sequence continues at coordinate 269 of CAXTPV010000360.1, forward strand.
GACGTTGGGCCGGTAGCCGTCGGTCGCCACGAACACGACCCCCGACGTGCCGAGCGAGATGAACGCATCGCCCGCGCGCACCGCGCCGATGCCGCAGGCCGCCGCCGCGTTGTCGCCGGCGCCCCCCGCGATCACCACGTCGCCCATGCCGAACCGCCTCGCAAGCTCGGGCGACAGCATCGCCGACGCGGCGCTGCCCTCGACCAGGCTCGGCATCTGCGCCTCGGTAAGCCCGGTCGCCGCCAGCAGCGCCGGCGACCACGCCCGTCCGCCGACATCGAGCCAGCAGGTGCCGGCGGCGTCGGACATCTCGCTCACGAACGCGCCGCTGAGGCGGTAGCGCACGTAGTCCTTCGGCAGCAGCACGCGCGCGGTCCGGCGGAACAGCTCGGGTGCGTGATGCCGCACCCAGAGCAGCTTCGGCGCGGTGAAGCCCGGCATGATCGCGTTGCCGCAGATCGCGCGCGCCGAAGGCAGCGCCGCCTCAAGCTCGGCGCACTCGGCGACGCTCCGCACATCGTTCCACAGGATCGCGGGGCAGAGCGCCCGTCCATGCTCGTCGAGCAGCGTCGCCCCATGCATCTGCCCGGACAGGCCGATGCCGCGCACCGCCGCCATCGCCTCCGGATGGCGCGCGGCCAGCGCGTCCAGCGTCTCGACCGTCGCCGTCCACCAGTCCTCCGGCGCCTGCTCGGACCAGCCCGGATGCGGCCGCGACACCGCGAGCGGGCGGGAAGCCTCGCCAATCACCGTCTCGCCACCATCGTCGTCACGTTGCAGCAGCACGCTCTTGACCGAGGACGTGCCGATGTCGATGCCGATGAACATCACGCTCTCCGCTCGGGGTTGATCGCCAGCCATAACAGGCAAGTCGCGCCCGGAACACGCCCTGCCATCAGGCCGGAACATGCGCGCCCCGGGTCGCGTTGCGAAGCCAGGGGAGAACGCCATGGACAAGCAGGACGACACGGGCACGAGGCCGAACGGCGCGTTCCCGGACCACGCTCGCCACCGGCACGACGAGGGCGCGCCGCCGCCCGACGAGCAGGCCAAGGGCGGACCGCCCGGTGACGATCGGCTCGCCTCGGAGACCGCGCACGTCAACGAGAGCAAGCCCGAGGACGATCACAAACGACCCTCGACCGGGAAGGGCGAATGACCCCGCGCCAGGTCCGCCTGCCTGACGGCACCGAGGCGCCGGCGCTCGGGCTCGGCACCTGGAAGATGGCGGCTGCCGGGTCCGACGGCGCGGCCGAGATCGCGGCACTCCGCGCCGGCCTTGATCTCGGCATGACGCTGATCGACACCGCCGAGATGTATGGCGACGGCGCCGCCGAGACGCTGGTCGGCGAGGCGATCGCCGGACGCCGCGACGAGGTGTTCCTGGTCAGCAAGGTGCTCCCGAGCAACGCCACCGCCGACGGCATCGCGCGCGCCTGCGGCCGCAGCCTCAAGCGCCTCGGCACCGACCGGCTCGACCTCTATCTGCTGCACTGGCGCGGCGGCGAGAACCTCGCCGAGGTCGTCGCCGCCTTCGAACGCCGCCGCGAGGCAGGCGACATCAGGCACTGGGGCGTGTCGAACTTCGATCCCGACGACATGCGCGAGCTCGCCGCCCTGCCAGGTGGCTCGGCCGCCGCGGCCAACCAGGTGCTCTACAATCCCGAGGCGCGCGGCATCGAGTTCGATCTCCTCCCCTGGTGCCGCGATCGCGGCATCCCGGTGATGGCCTACTCCCCGGTCGGGCAGGGCGGCGGGTTGCTGCGCCACCAGGGGCTCGCCGCCGTCGCCGCCAGCCACGGGGTCACGCCCGCGGTGATCGCGCTCGCCTGGTCGCTCCGCGACAGCGGCGTGATCTCGATTCCGAAAGCCGGCACCGTCGCGCACGTGCGCGAAAACGCCACTGCGCTCGACATCACCCTGACGCCTGACGACCTCGCACGCCTCGACGACGCCTTCCCGCCGCCCGCGGCCACCCGCCCGCTCGCGATGCTCTAGCAGGAAGCTGAAGCAAGGCGAGGGCTCTGCCCTCGACCCGCTGGGGCC
>CAXTPV010000361.1:0-2314 GCA_964246135.1 uncultured Acetobacteraceae bacterium
CGTCACCGCGCCCCCGCCGGACGCTTGCCTGCCCCCAGGCACCCTGGTCACGGCCATCCTCAACGCGACCCCCGACAGCTTCAGCGATGGCGGCCGCCACCTCGACCCCGCCGACGCCATCGCCGCGGGCAAACGCTTCCTCGAAGACGGCGCCGCCATCCTCGACATCGGCGGCGAGAGCACCCGCCCCGGCGCGGTCCCGCCCAGCATCGCCGACGAGATCGCCCGCATCCGCCCGGTGTTCGAGGGCCTCGCCGCCGATGTCGGGGTTGGCGCCGCCATCCTGTCGGCCGACACCAGACGCGCCGAGGTAATGGCCGTAGCACTCGACGCTGGCGCCACGATGATCAACGACGTCTCCGCGCTCGCCTTCGACCCCGACGCCATCCCCCTGCTGGCATCCCGCCGGTGCACGGTCGCGCTCACGCACATGCGCGGCACGCCCGAGACCATGCGTGACCACACCAACTACGACGACATCGCGCCAGACGTGGTCCGCGAACTCGGCCAGCGCCTCGACGCCGCGATCCAGGGCGGCATCGACCCCGCCCGAATCGTCGTCGACCCCGGCATCGGCTTCGCCAAGACTCCCGCCCAGAACCGCGCGCTGCTGCGCCGCCTGCCGATCCTGGCCAATCTCGGCTGCCGCGTCATGCTCGGCGTGTCGCGCAAATCCTTCCTCGGCCCGTCGCTCCGCCCCGATCAGCGCCTGCCGGAGTCGCTGGCCGCGATCGCGCCCGCGCTGTCGCTCCCCGGCCTGATCCTGCGCGTCCACGACGTCGCCGAGACCGCGCGCGCCATCCGCGTCGCCGCCGCCATCGGCGACGGCCACCAACCCTGCTAGAATCAGCCCAGGCAACGCGAGGGAGACTCCGGAATGGGCGCAGTCCGCACCCTGTTCGGCACGGACGGGATCAGGGGAACCGCCAATGTCGACCCGATGACGCCGGAAACCGCGCTCCGCCTCGGCCAGGCCGCCGGCGTGATCTTCCGCCGCGGCAGCCACCGCCACCGGGTCATCCTCGGCAAGGACACCCGCCTGTCCGGCTACATGATCGAGAGCGCCCTGGTGTCGGGCTTCCTGTCGGCCGGCATGGACGTGATGCTGGTCGGCCCGCTGCCGACGCCGGCCATCGCCATGCTCACGCGCAGCCTGCGCGCCGATCTCGGCGTCATGATCTCGGCCTCGCACAACCTGTTCGAGGACAACGGCATCAAGCTGTTCGGCCCGGGCGGCTTTAAGCTGTCAGACGAGGAGGAGGCGACGATCGAGTCGCTGATGCGCGCCGGTCTCGCCGGCCGGCTCGCCGGCCCCGCCGATCTCGGCCGCGCCATGCGCCTGACCGATGCCGCCGGCCGCTACGTCGAGAGCGCCAAGGCGAGCTTCCCGCGCGGGCTTCGCCTCGACGGCCTGAAGATCGTGATCGATTGCGCCCACGGCTCCGCCTACAAGGTCGCGCCCACCGCGTTGTGGGAATTGGGCGCCGACGTGATCCGGATCGGCTGCGAACCCGACGGCACCAACATCAATCGCGCCTGCGGCTCCACCGTGCCGCAGCATCTCTGCGCCCACGTGCTCACCCACCAGGCCGATCTCGGCATTGCCCTCGACGGCGACGCCGACCGCCTGCTGCTGTCTGATGAACGCGGCCAGATCGTCGATGGCGACCAGGTGCTGGCCCTGATCGCCCGCGCCTGGCAGCAGGATGGCAGGCTCGCCGGCGACGGCGTGGTCGCGACCGTGATGTCGAACCTCGGCCTCGAGCGCTACCTCGAGCGCCAGGCCCTCACGCTGCACCGCACCGCGGTCGGCGACCGCTACGTCGCCGAGCGCATGCGCGAGTCCGGCTGCAACGTCGGCGGCGAGCAATCCGGCCACATGATCCTGTCCGACTACGCCACCACCGGCGACGGCCTGGTCGCGGCCTTGCAGGTGTTGGCCGTCGTAGTCGACCGCCGCCGCCGCGCCAGCGAGGTGTGCCGCGTGTTCGAGCCTCTTCCCCAACGCCTGCGCTCCGTGCGCTTCCACGGCGCCTCGCCGCTCGGCGCCCCCGAGCTCGACCGCGCCTGCGCCGAGGCCGAGGCCCGCCTCGGCAACCAGGGCCGCCTGCTGCTGCGCGCCAGCGGCACCGAGCCGGTGCTCCGCGTCATGGCCGAAGCCGAGGACGAGCAGCTCGTCTCCGAGATCGTCGACACCCTGTGCGACACCATCGCCCGCCTCGCCCAGCGCGCGGCGTGAGGCAAGGCTGGGCTCTGCCCAGACCCGCCGAAGGCCGGGGGCCTTTGGAAACCGATTCATGGAATCGAATGGATT
>CAXTPV010000362.1:0-2310 GCA_964246135.1 uncultured Acetobacteraceae bacterium
AGCGTCGCCCTCCGAAGGCGAAGGTCGCACGTTCGAATCGTGTCGGGTCCGCCAAGTTTAGGTCGCGTTCTGGTCTTGAATTCCTGGTACACGCCTCGGCAGCAGTGTACTAGAATCGATCGATGAACCATTTTGCACCCCGTCCGACGCTGGCTTGGTCCGACCGCATAGACAACTACGTCCTCGCGACCGGCTTCCCTCGTAACCTTTTCCTTGGTGAGGATGGCCGTGTTGTCGGCACCTGGATCATGGGCAACGATTATCGGGTCAGATCCGCCTATTATGGCGGCTATCCGGCCGGATACCTGCGTCGCGTCAAGGCGCTGTTTCCCGACAAGACCCGCGCGCTTCATGTTTTCAGCGGCACGGTTGATCTTGCGGTCATCCCCGGGGACACGGTCGACATCAACCCATCCCTGCAACCGACCTATGTCGACGATGCGCAGCACCTGCGAACCGTGCCGCTCGAACAGTATGACCTGGTTCTGGCCGATCCTCCTTATTCCGTCGAGGACTGCCAACATTATGGAACCGGCATGATCAAGCGGAACGTGGTCATGAGGGCGCTGCAGCGATTGCCGCCCGGCGCGCACGTCGTCTGGCTGGATCAGGTGTTCCCTGTGTACCGAAAGGAAGCATTCCGCATCGAGGCGACGATCGGAATGTGGAAAAGCACCAATCACCGGTTTCGAGGCATCACGATCTTCAAGCGTGTCTGATCGACGAACGAGAACGGGAGACGCTCATTCCTCCGCCTGAACGCCCCGCCTAGTAAACGCCGGCCCGGTGATCAGGGTGGTGATCGCCGTCGCCGCCATGTCGGGTGCGATGCCGGCGCGGTCGGCTTCGGCGAGGAGTTTTAGCAGCCTGGGCAGCAGCCAGTCTTGGGCTTGGGCTTCGTTCATCGGATGGCTCCTTTCGTGCTCGCGGCAGCATCGGACTGTCCGCGATGATGTGGCCAACCCGAACGCGTGATCCCGTCTGAGGTCGTCCGTGCGCAAACATCGCTACTGCGTCAGTCTCACCTGGACCGGCAACCGAGGTGCCGGCACCGTGTCGGCGCGTGGGTATGCCCGGTCGCATCGCATTGAGGCGGCGGGGCATCCGCCGATCTCCGGCTCGTCCGATCCCGCCTTTCGGGGCGATCCGGCGTGTTGGAACCCGGAGGAGCTGTTGCTTGCCTCGCTGTCGGCCTGCCATCAGCTCTGGTATCTCGGCCTCTGCGCCGAGGCGGGCGTCGTTGTTGTCGCCTATCGCGATGAGCCCGAGGGAGTGTTGGTCGAGGAGGCGGATGGCGCCGGCCAGTTCGCCTCGGTCCTGCTGCGTCCGCGGGTGACGCTCGCGCCCGGCTCGGACCGGCAGGTCGCCGAGGCTCTGCACGCGGAGGCACATCGGTGCTGCTTCATCGCCCGCTCGGTCAGCTTCCCCGTCCAACACGCCCCGATCACCGAGATCGCCGGGTGATGGAGCCTTAGGTGACGGAGTCTGGGGCCAATGGCCCCAGCGGGTCCAGGGCAGCGCCCTGGCCTTCCTCACACCATGAAATACTTCGCCCGAGGGTGCAGGATCACCAACGCGCTGGTCGATTGTTCCGGGTGCAGCTGCCACTCGTCGGACAGCGACACGCCGATCCGCTCGGCGTCGAGCAGCTTGAGGATCGCCGCCTGGTCCTCCAGGCGCGGGCAGGCGGGGTAGCCGAACGAGTAGCGTGAGCCGCGGTAGTGCTGGCTCAGCATGCGCTCCATGTCGCGGTCGTCCTCGCCGGCGTAGCCGAGCTCGGCGCGGATGCGCTTGTGGGTGTACTCCGCCATCGCTTCGGCCATCTCGACCGACAGGCCGTGCAAGTAGAGATAATCCTGGTAGCGGTCGGCCTCGAACCACGCGCGGGCGCGGTCGGACGCCGCCTGGCCGACGGTGACGACCTGGAGTCCGACGACGTCGCGCTCGCCCGCATCGATGTCGCGCACGAAGTCGGCGATGCACTCGCCGTCGTCGCGCGGCTGTCGCGGCAGGGCGAAGCGGGCGATCTCGCGGTCCGGGTCCTGATGGTCGAACAGGATCAGGTCGTTGCCGTCGCCGGCGGCCGGCCAGTAGCCGTAGATCGCCTGCGGGTGGAGGATGTCGTCGGCCTCGCAGAGTGCCAGCATCCGGCGCATCACCGGGCGCAGTTCGCCGCGCGCCCAGTCGAGGAAGTCCTCGATGCGGCGGCCCTGTTTGCGGAATCCCCACTGCAATTGATACAGGCTGCGCTCGTTGAGGAAGGGCAGCACCGCGCGCGGCGTCGCCTCGACCCGGCGCGGACCCCAGAAC
>CAXTPV010000363.1:0-2290 GCA_964246135.1 uncultured Acetobacteraceae bacterium
TCCCCCGCCCGCTCAGCTGAGGTCCTCGTGCCAGGTGCGGCCGTCGCGCTCGATCAGCGTGATCGCCGCCGTCGGCCCCCAGCTTCCCGCCTTGTACGGTCGCGGCTGCTCCGGGCTGTCGCGCCAAGCCTCCAGGATCGGCTCCACCCAGGCCCACGCCGCCTCGACCTCGTCGCGCCGCATGAACAGCACCGAGTTGCCGCGTATGGTGTCCATCAGCAGCCGCTCATAGGCGTCCGGGAACCGCGCCGAGAACGCCTTCTCGAAGCTGAGATCGAGCTTGGCCGGCCGCAGCCGGAACCCGCCCGGCCCCGGGTCCTTGCTCATCACCACCATCTGGATGCCCTCGTCGGGCTGCAGCCGGATGATCAGCTGGTTTGGCGCAAGCTCCGCCCCGGGCGGAAACGCCGAGTACGGAACATCGCTGAACTGCACGACGATCTCCGACATCCGCACCGGCATCCGCTTGCCGGTGCGCAGGTAGAACGGCACCTTGCCCCAGCGCCAGGTCTGCACCTCCGCCTTGATCGCGACGAAGGTCTCGGTCCGGCTCGCGGCGCCCTCGCCAAGCTCGTCGAGATAGCCCGGCACCGCCTCGCCATCGACGCCGCCACGCCCGTACTGGCCGCGCACCGTGGCACTGGCGATCGCGTGCGCGTCCATCGGTTTTAGCGCCCGCAGCACCTTCAGCTTCTCGTCGCGCACCGCGTCCGCCTCGAGCGAGCCCGGCGGCTCCATCGCCAGCATGCACAGGCATTGCAGCAGGTGGTTCTGCACCATGTCGCGCAGCGCCCCCGAGCCGTCGTAATAGGCGGCGCGCCCCTCGACGCCGACGGTTTCGGCCACCGTGATCTGCACGTGGTCGATGCAGTCGGCGTTCCACAGCCGCTCGAAGATCGAGTTGGCGAACCGCAGCGCCATCAGGTTCTGCACCGTCTCCTTGCCGAGATAATGGTCGATCCGATAGATCTGCGCCTCGTCGAAATGCGCGCCCACCTCCTCGTTGATCCGGCGCGCCGACGCGAGATCGGTGCCGATCGGCTTCTCCAGCACCACCCGCGCCCTCGGCGTCACCAGCCCCCGCTCGGCGAGGTTGCGGCAGGTGGCGCCATAGAGGCCCGGCGCGGTGGCGAGATAGAACACCCGCACCCGCGCCGGGTCCGAGCCCTTGAACAGCCGCGCGAGGTTCGGCCAGTGCTCCGCCGTCGCCCCGTTCACCCGCGCGTAGTGCACCAGCTCCAGGAACCGCCCGACGGTGTCGGCATCGACCGCGTCCTTGGCCACGAACCGCTCGATCGCGCCCCGCGCCAGCTCGCGGAACGCCGGGGTCGAGTGGTCCGACCGCGCCGCCCCGATGATCCGGCTCGCATCCGTCACCTGGCCGCCGCGGAAGCGATGATACAGCGCCGGCAGCAGCTTGCGCATCGTGAGATCCCCGGTCGCCCCGAAGATCACGTAGTCGAACGGCTCCATCGGCGCGGTCGTGGCGGCCATCGGGCAAGCTCCGGGGGATGCGGCGGGCGGTCTACGCGCCCACCTCGCATCCTGCAATCGATCCGGAGGGGAGACCAGCCATGCCCGAACCCGACGCCGCGACGCAGGAGCGCCTGGAGGCCGCGGCCTTCCGCGCCCTGGTCGCCCACCTCCGCGAGCGCCCCGACGTGCGCAACATCGACCTGATGAACCTCGCCGGCTTCTGTCGCAACTGCCTGTCGCGCTGGTATCGCGAGGCCGCCGAGGCCGAGGGCATCACGCTGTCCGACCCCGACGCCCGCGCCCGCGTCTACGGCATGCCCTACCCCGAGTGGCAGGCGCTGCACCAGCGCTGATCCTCCCGCGAACCGAGGTTGACCCCACGCCCCGCCACCGGCAAACCGGCCCGCCACAGGGGAGAAAATCCATGGCCGAAGTCGCCTCGATCCACGCCACCAAGCCGGACGATCGCGGCCCCGGCTCGGAATCCGGCGGCATCGCGCACGAGCGGCTGCGCAGCCTGGTCGACCGCATCGAGCGCCTGGAGGAGGAGCGCCGCGCGCTCGGCGGCGACATCAAGGACATCTACAACGAGGCCAAGAGCGCCGGCTTTGACGTGAAAGTCCTGCGCCAGCTGATCAGCGTCCGCCGCAAGCAGGCGTCCGAGGTCGAGGAGCAGGAAACCCTGCTCGACGTCTACCGCCGCGCGCTCGGCATGTGACGCGCCCGGTGACGCGCCGCCCCCACCTTGGCTAACATCGCGCCATGACGATGCCGTTCGAGCTTCCCGCCTGGGTTCCCTGGTGGGTCCAACTGG
>CAXTPV010000364.1:0-2272 GCA_964246135.1 uncultured Acetobacteraceae bacterium
CTTGCCATGCTCGGCGCGTATTTCCGCCTCCTCGAGGCGGCGCAGCGAGCGCAGGCGCATGTTCAGCACCGCGTCGGCCTGCGCCTCGGAGAGCGCGAACGCCGCCATCAGCGCCGGCCTCGCCTCGTCCTCCTCGCGGATGATCCGAATCACCTCGTCGAGGTTGAGGTAGACCTTGATGAAGCCGTCCAGCACCTCGAGCCGGCGGCGCACCGCGTCCAATCGATGGCGCGAGCGTCGTTGCAGCACCACCAGCCGGTGGTCGAGCCAGTGCCGCAGCACCTCGCGCAAGCCCATCACCCGTGGCGTGCGGTCGGGGCCGAGCGCGTTCATGTTGAGCGGAAACCGGGTTTCGAGCGCGGTCGCCCGGAACATCGTCTCCATCAACGCGGCGGGGACGATCGTGCGGGTGCGCGGCTCCAGCACCAGGCGCACCGCCTCGGTGCTCTCGTCGCGTATGTCGCCGAGCAGCGGCAGCTTCTTGGCCTCCAGCAGCTCGGCCACCTGCTCGATCAGGCGCGCCTTCTGCACCTGATAGGGGATCTGGTCGACCACCACCTGCCAGGTGCCGAACCGCCCCTCCTCGAGGTGCCAGCGTGCGCGCAGGCGGAAGCTGCCGCGCCCGGTCTCGTAGGCCTGGTGGATCGCCGCCGGCTCCTCGACCAGGATGCCGCCGGTGGGAAAGTCCGGCCCTTTGACGTAAGCGAGCAGCGCCGCCGTGCTCGCGTCCGGATCGTCGATCAGCGCGACCGCCGCCTCGCACAGCTCGCCCGCGTTGTGCGGCGGAATGCTGGTCGCCATCCCGACCGCGATGCCGGCGGCGCCGTTGGCGAGCAGGTTCGGAAACCCGGCCGGCAGCACCACCGGCTCGTGATCCTCGCCGGAGTAGGTCGGGCGCAAATCGACCGCGTCGTCGTCGAGACCGGCCAGCATGGCGGCGGCGACGGCGGTGAGGCGCGCCTCGGTGTAGCGCATGGCGGCGGCGTTATCGCCGTCGACATTGCCGAAATTGCCCTGGCCCTCCACCAGCGGGTAGCGCGCCGCGAACTCCTGGGCGAGCCGCACCAGCGTCTCGTAAACGGCGACATCGCCATGCGGGTGGAACTTGCCGATCACGTCGCCGACCACGCGCGCGCATTTCTTGAAGCCCGAGCCGGGGTCGAGCCGCAACTGCTGCATCGCGTAGACCAGCCGGCGGTGGACCGGCTTGAGCCCGTCCCGCACGTCCGGCAGCGAACGCGACATGATGGTCGACATCGCATAGGCGAGATAGCGCTCGCTCAGCGCGTCCGAAAGCTGCGTTGGCTCGATGCGGCCTGCTAGGTCGTCTGGCATTCCGGCCCCGGGCAGTCGGTTTTGGTAGGGAGCTGAGGCAAGGCGAGGGCTCTGCCCTCGACCCGCTGGGGCCATCGGCCCCAGACCCCTCTTCTTAACTAAAGGATTTCAAAAGCGAGCCTTTGATGGGGCAAAGCCCCTTGCCTTGACCCCAACGCTTTGAGCAGCGCATGGGGCGTTTTCCGCAGCCTGCTAGTGCGCCGCCAGCGTCTGGTCGCGGACATGCGGCCTCGCGCGGTCCCAGAACCGCAGCCCCGCCGCCGCCATGTCGGCGATCGAGGGCAGCAACCTGGGCTGCAGCAGGCCGGGGTCGAACGCGCTCATGCGTCTCGCGTTCTCGCGATAGCAATCCTCGACGAAGCCGCGAAACGAGAAGCCGTCGAGGAACATGTTGGCCTCGGTCACGGCGAAGTCGCGACCGTTGTTCTGGTCCTTGCCGCGGCCGACCATGCCAAACAATCGCCGTCCCGCGCGGGCGTAGAACCAGGCATGGGTGGCTGCCCGCATCGGCAGCAACCCACGCCCCTGCTGCACCTGCCGCCACGCCATGTAGTTGATGAAGAAGACGATGTGCCTGGTCTCCTCGAACATCAGCATGTCGAAGATCTCGAACATCGCTTCGGGCAGGAACTTCGATTCGCGCGCGGTCTTGAACGCGCCGAAGCCGAGAAACGCGTCGAGGCATTCGCCGAAGCCGAAATCGATGAACGCGGTCTCGATGTCGGCCGGCAGCGTCTCGATCGGCTGCTCGGTGGCGGCGATGCCATAGCGGTCGATCATCGTGCGTATGAGGTTGGCGTGCCGCGCCTCCTCGACGCCTTGGACCGCAACCGCCTCGCGCACGAGGGGGTCGGCGACGTTGGGAGTGAACGCCTCGACGATCGCGCCGGCACGCCGCTCGGTATGGTAGACCTCCTGCCAGAAGGGCACCCCACGC
>CAXTPV010000365.1:0-246 GCA_964246135.1 uncultured Acetobacteraceae bacterium
ATGCGGTTGAACCCGTCGATCGCGTCGCAGCCGGCGCCGGGCGCGCGCTTGTTGCAGCTGGCGGCGTTGTCGTAGAAGTAGGTGCAGCGCCTGCGCAGGAGGACGTTGCCGCCGATCGTCGCCATGTTGCGGATCTGGGCGCTGGCGCCGGCCAGGATCGCGCGGGCCAGCACCGGGTAGCGGGTGCGCACGCCGCGATGCTCGGCGAGCGCGGTGTTCCTGGTCGCGGCCCCGATCAGCAGGCCG
>CAXTPV010000365.1:256-2268 GCA_964246135.1 uncultured Acetobacteraceae bacterium
CTCCTCGATCGTGCGCGACAGGCCGGTGACGTCGACCAGCGCGTCGGGCCGCTCGATCGTCTCGCGCATCAGGTCGACCAGGTTGGTGCCGCCGCCAAGATAGCGCGCGCCGGCGGCGCCCCCAAGGCGGACGGCGTCGGCGGCGTCGCCCGCGCCCGCGCGGCGGCACGGGGTCCCTCGGCCGCCCCGGCGGCGGAGGGTTCGGCGCTCGCGGCGCCGATGCCGGTATAGGCGCCGCCACGGCACCGATTGCCGCTCATCCGCTCGCGCAGCTCGTCGCCGGTCAGCGTGATGGTGCCGGCTTCGAGATCGGCGGTGACGGCGCTTGGCAGCCCGCGCTTCCACTCGCCCGCCATGCCGACCGCCGAGCAGATCTGGCCGGGCGTGCAGTAGCCGCACTGGAAGCCGTCATGCTCGATGAACGCGCGCTGCAGCGGATGCAGTCCGCTCTCGGGCGTCAGTCCCTCGACCGAGGTGATCGAGCGGCCCTCGTACTGCATGGCGAGTGCCAGGCATGAGAGGATGCGCTCACCCTCGACCAGCACGGTGCACGCGCCGCAGGCACCCTGATTGCAGCCCTTCTTGGTGCCGGTGAGATGCAGGTGCTCCCGCAACAGGTCGAGAAGCGAGACGCGCGCATCGTGGGGTGCCGCGACGTCACGGCCATTGATGGTGATGGACATCGTGCCTCGCTTGGTGGTCGTTGACGCGAGGGTAACGCCGCCGACGCCGCACGTGTCCCCGCAACGGAGATCATGGCGTCGATGTGATGATCGCCAACCGGGCAGCCAAGCCCGGCCTGTGCCGAGCCTAGCGCGCGCGGGATGCGATCGCGAGGGCCACGGCGCCGAGGCCGAGCGCGATCCGGCCACGGTTCCTGGTTGCCCACACCTGCGCGCTCCAGCCGCGGGATTCGCGATCGAACGGGCCGCGTGACGCCGAGGCGAGGCGACTTGGCGTGAACACGTTCTCGTCCCGCTCCGCCTCTATCCCGGGGTTTGACGAGCGCTTCAGCCAGGGCGCGAGCCGGGCCGCGAGCCACTCGGTCAGCGCCGGCGCCAGGGTCTGGGCGATCGCGGTCAGCAGCGTCTGGCCGCCGATCAGCATCTCGCGCCGCCTGGTGGTCGCGGCGAGGTGGATCGCTTCCGTCACCAGCTCGGGCTGGTAGATCGGCGGCGGCGGCCGTGGCGAGGCGCCGATCCGGGCGATGGCGTGGCTGTAGAACGGCGTGTTGACGCTGGGCGGGAACACGGTGGTCAGCACCACCCGGCTGCCGGCGTGGACGAGCTCGGCGCGCACCGCGTCCGAGAACCCGCGGATCGCGAACTTCGCGCCGGCGTAGGCCGAGAACAGCGGCGTCGCGCGGATGCCGATCGCCGAGCTCACGTTGACGATGTGGCCGGCGTCGCGCGGCATCATGCGCGCGAGCGCGATCCTGGTGCCGTTGACGACGCCGCCGTAGTTCACGTCGGTGACGCGCGCGAACTCCGCCTCCGTCATCTCGGTGAAGCGCGCGAACACGCCGATGCCGGCGTTGTTGATCCAGACGTCGATCGGTCCGAGCCCCGAGGCGATGATGTCGGCGGCTCGCCCGAGCGAGGCGCTGTCGGTCACGTCGGCTTGCGCGATCGCCGTCATCGCCCCGAGGCCGACGAGCTCGTCGCGGGCCGCATCGAGGCCGGCCTGGCCGCGGGCGATGATGCCGACCCGCCAGCCCAGGCGGGCGAAGTGACGGGCGGTGCCGCGGCCGATGCCCGACGAGCCGCCGGTGATCACCACCACGCGAGGCCCGCGCCGGCGCGCGGTCGCGGGGCGCCTCATCGCACAGCCTCCAGTGCCAACCCGGGAACCGCGTCGTGCCGCGCTTGCTGGTCCGCCCCGACCAAGGGGCGTGATGCGTGCAGCGCGTCCCGCAGCGCGGTCGCGCGACGCAGCCGCCAGGGCAGTTCCGCGAAGGTGACCGGCCGACGCCGCCGCAGCGTCGGGCTTGCCGCCTCAAAGCCGTCCCAGGC
>CAXTPV010000366.1:0-2251 GCA_964246135.1 uncultured Acetobacteraceae bacterium
CACCTACGCCGCGCCCGACCAGCCGCGTTGATCGAGCCGCGCCAGCAGCGCGGCGTAGGTGGCCCCCATCAGCCGCGCCGGCCGCATCGCGCGCCTGTCGCAGCGCGCCATCGCGACGCTCGCCGCCTCGAAGTGCCGATGCGCCTCTGCCACCATCCGCGCGCACACCGCGCCGATGCGCGGATGCGCCAGCGCCGCGTCCGGCGCGTGCGGCACGCCTTCGGCGTCCAGCCACTCGCGCGGCAGGTAGAGCCGCCCGCGCCCGGCGTCTTCGGCGAGGTCGCGCAGGATGTTGGTGATCTGCAACGCGCGGCCGAGATGGAACGCCACGACGTCGGCATCGTCCGAGCTGTCGCCGAACGCGCGGACCGACAGCCGCCCGACGGCCGACGCCACCCGGTCGCAATAGAGGTCGAGCTCCGCCAGCCTCGGTGCGACGATCGCCTGCTCGCTATCGCTCCGCATCCCGTCGATGACCGCGATGAAGTCCGCCTGCCGCAAATCATAGCGTCGGATCGCCGCCAGCAGCACACGCGTCACCGCGTCCGACGCCTGGCCCGCGTAAAGCTCGTGCACCCGCGTGCGCCAGCCATCGAGCGCCTGCATGCGGCCCACCAGCGACGCGTCGTCGTCATCGGCGACGTCATCGACCAGCCGGCAGAAGGCGTAGATCGCGTGCATCGCGGTGCGCCGGTCGCGCGGCAGGATGCGCATCCCGCGCATGAACGAGGTCCCGGCGCGCGCCACGATCGCATCCACCGCTTGGATGTCGGCCGGGTCGCAGGCGAGCGGCCCGTCGCCATCGGGCGTCATCGCGCGCCGCTCGGGCAGGGCGCCGATCCCGGCGGCGGGTGCGGCACTCATCGCGACACCCGGAGGCGCGGCGACGGCGCGGAACGTGGCAGGTGTCTAAGGGCGGCAACAAGGCTCACGATGATGTCCTGTCGGGCAAGCGTGACGCGTACGGCGAGCGGATCGGCCACGCGCAGCCTGCGGGCCAGGCGATGCGCGAGCGCCACGATCACCGCGGCCTCCAGGCGCATGCGCCGGTCCCGTATCTGCCCCGGCAGGCGCCGCGCCAGGCGGTTCAGATCGTCGACGCCATCGAGCACGCGTCCGAACACGCGCGCAAGGGCAGGGCTGGTCGCCGGCGCCAGCACCGCGTCCGGGCCGAGCCCCTCGGCGGCGAGGTAGTCGCCCGGCAGATACGACCGCCCGAGCAGGGTGAAGTCGTCCCGGCAATCCTGCAGATGGTTCAGGATCTGCAGGCTGGTGCAGAGCGCGTCCGACGGCGCGTGCGTCGCCGTCCCCTCATGGTGCAGCGCCAGCAGATAGCGCCCGACCGGGTTCGCGGAGTGGCGGCAATAGTCGAGCAGCGCCCCCCAGTCCGGCGTGCGCGGCACCGTCGCGTCGTGCCGGAACGCGACCAGCAGGTCGGTCGCGAGCGCGGGGTCGAGCCCGGTCGCCTCCAGGCTCGCCCTGAGCGCCACCGCGTGGGGCGACGCACCCGCGCCCCCAAGCAGCGCCGCCTCCATCGCATCGAGCCGCGCCACCTTCTCAGCCGGCTCCAGGGTCGGGCTGTCGCTGATGTCGTCGGCGGCGCGCACGAAGCCGTAATAGGCATGCACATGCGGCCGGACCCAGGGCGCCAGCAGACGCGATCCCACCGGGAAGTTCTCGTCGCCGGCGCCCTTGCCCGGCGGCAGCTCCGGCCCGACAACCCCCGCCGCCATCAGGACACCGTGCGTCCGCCGCCGTAGGCGCGGTCCTTCCACACCACGCCGCGGCCGCGGTGATGATCGATCGCCGACCCGATCGTCGCCGCCATGTAGAACAGCGCGACCACCGGCAGCGAAAGCGCCCAGAGCGGTGTCAGCCGGAACCGCCGCAGCGTCGGCAGGAACGAGCCGAGCGACAACGCGAGCGCGAGCCCGCCCGCCACCCGCGCGCCGCCATGGCCGAACACCGCGAGCAGCAGCGGCAGCAGCCACACCAGCGCCATTCCGAGCGTGGTGCCGCCCAGCAGCGCCGGCGAGAACCGCAGCTGCACATAGGCGGTGCGGGCCACCATCCGCCACACATCGGCGGCCCCCGGATACGGCCGCAGGCTGCGCGCCAGCCGCGCATGCCCGAGCCAGATTTGGCCGCCCGCGCCCTTGACCGCGCGCGCCAGCGCGACATCGTCGATCAGCGCGCCCCGCACCGTCTCGATGCCGCCGATCCGCCGCAGCGCCGCGTGCCGCAGCAGCAC
>CAXTPV010000367.1:0-2225 GCA_964246135.1 uncultured Acetobacteraceae bacterium
GGCGAGCGCGGTGCCGGCGGCAAGCGCGCGCAGGCGGTGCCCCAGGCGGCCGAGCATCAGCGCCGCCTCGCCATCCTCGGCCAGGGTGGTGCGCGCCGACGCGCTCAGCGGTTCGAGACGTGCTGACATCAGCAGCAGCTTCTGCAACTGCACGTTCTCCCACGCAAGGCTGGCGCGGGCACGCGGCCGGCGGGCCAGACGCGGGGCGGCGCTGGCGAGCGAACGGGCGAGATAGCCCGCGACCAGGGCGTTGCTCGGCGGCAGCAGCAGGCGGAACACCAGTATCAGGGCGGCGGCGCCGAGCAGGTAGGCCTCGGCGCTGGCGAAGGTGTCGGCGAGGTCGAAGCGTGCCGGGTTGCTGAGGCCGACGCCGGTGTTGAAGAAGACGAGGTAGCTGAACGCGGCACCGTTCCACTTCGGGGACAGCTGCAGCGCGATGCCCGGCAGCACGAAGATGAGCAGGGCGCCGACGACCAGCGGAAAGCCGATCAGCGGCGGCAGCACCGCGGCCTGGAACACGGTGGAGAGCAGGATGGCGATGACGCTTCCCTGCACGAAACGCAGCGCGGCGGTCCCGGGTGCGGGCTGGTTCGACAGCAGCGCCACCGCCGGCACCAGGTAGGCGATCAGGGTCGGGCCGGAGGGCCACTCGGTCGCGTACCAGAACACGCAGGCGAGCATCACGGTGAGGAAGCCGCGGACGCCGTTGCGCGCGGCGGAGCGGAGGTCGAGGTAGCTGGTGAGCCGGGCCGCGCCATCGGCGGCGCCGTCATCGAGGTTGCCGAGCGCGCGGCGGAGACGGGCCAGCGTGTCGCGCGCCTGATCGATCGCGGCGAGCAGGTCGAGCGGAGCGCCGGCCTGCATCAGGGCGCGCAGGGCGTGCTCGCCGTCGGCGAGCGCGCGGCAGGCGCGGTGGCGGTCGTCGAGGCGGGACGCCATGGCGTCGAGGGCGGCGGTGAAGACGGCTGCCGCCTCGGCGGTCGCCGGGTCGTGGTTCTGGTTGAGGGTCTGGGCCGCGTGGACGCCGCTGACCAGCGCGCCGAGCAGGCGGGTCAGCGCGTGCCGCAGCGCGAGCGCGCGCGCTCGCACCGCGAGGCTGTCGGCGCCGGCATAGACGATCGACTGCTCGAGGCCCGCGATCTCCAGCGTCAGCGCCTGGCGGCGTGATCGCCAGGCGTCCGGACCGTCGCCGGGCGAGGCGATCAGCCGGGCGATCGCGCCGCACAGGCCGACGACCTGATGGTCGAACGAGGCGATGTCGGGCGCGCGCTGGGTGAGCAGGAACACGAGGCCGGTGATCACCACCCCGAGCGCCACCACCGACAGCCGGAACAGCGCGGTTTGCAGCGCCGCGTCGGGATGCGCGAGCGCGCCGACGTCGATGATCACGACGGTGTAGCCGGCGAGCACCGTGCCGTAGGAGGGGAAGAACCGGAGTAGGCTGGAGGCGGCGCAGCAGAGGCCGACCCAGGCCGCCATGAAGAGGTCGAACAGCATCGGCGCCTGGCCGAACAGCGCGAACTGGATGATGGCGGCGATGGCGCCGACCAGCGTGCCAACCAGGCGCCAGGCGCTCTTTGACACGATGGCGCCACGCACCGGGTTCGCGACGATGAACACGGTGGTGACCGCCGAGTAGGGTGTCGGCAGCTGCAGCCAGAAGGCGAGATAGAGCGTGATGATGGTGGCCGCCGACACCCGCGCTGAATAGGCGAGGAAGGGCGGGGCCTTGAACGCGTCGAGACGCATCGCGGCCGGGGCGCGTGCGGCGGGCGCGGCCGACTGGCTCAGGGCTAAAGGCCACCGCCGGTCGAGGTCTCGCGATGATGGCGCTCAGGGCTGGACGAGGGCGCCGCGAGCGGCGCGGCTCTGGCGTGAGTACGCCGCCGCATGACATTTCTCCCCGGGGCGGTCACTGGCATACATGGCGATAGCCATCCGCGCCAACGAAGGTGCTGGTCAGCGGGTCGAAGCAGGCGGTCTGCAGGCAGGCGCCGCCCTCGGCGATGGTGGCCGGCGTGAGCACGGCGCCGGCCGCGTTGAGCGCGCGGGCGGCTTGGCCGCAAAGCGGAGTGTCGAGCGGCGCTGACGGATCGTTCGCACGCGGCGGCGCGGCGGCGGCCTCGGCGCCGGTGCTGCCCTCGGGCGCCGCCGGTGGCAATGCCGGCGGTGCCGGCGCGGTGGGCGCCGCGGCCGCGTTTTGAATTGATGCCGTGGTTCGCGGT
>CAXTPV010000368.1:0-2216 GCA_964246135.1 uncultured Acetobacteraceae bacterium
CTTGCCCATGCCGATCACGCTGTCGTAGTCGCCGCACATGCCGGCGTCGCTCTGGAACGCGGTGCCTCCCGGCAGAATCTGATGGTCGGCCGTCGGCACGTGGGTGTGGGTGCCGACCACTACCGACACGCGGCCGTCGAAGCTGTGCGCGAAGGCCGCCTTCTCGCTGGTCGCCTCGCCGTGCAGATCGATCACCACGGCGTTGATGGTGCCGACCGGAGGCCGTCCCAGCCGGTAGCGGCCGAGCAACTCGTCGACCGCGCGGAACGGGTCATCAAGGAGCTCCATGAACAGGCGGCACATCACGTTGACCACCAGCGCGCGCCGGCCCTGCGGCAGCTCGATGACGACGGCACCGGCCCCGGGCGTGCCGGCGGGATAGTTGAGCGGCCGGAGGATGCGCGGCGTGCGCTCGATGTGGCCGATCAGCTCCTTGCGGTCGAAGGCGTGGTTGCCAAGCGTGATCGCGTCGGCGCCGGCGGCGAAGAGGCCATCGGCCATGCCCGGCGCAAGGCCGAAGCCGTGGCTCGCATTCTCGCCATTGACCACCGCGAGATCGACCCGCAACCGCCGGCGCAGTTCGGGCAGGTGTCGCGCCACCGCCTCGCGCCCGGCACGGCCGACCACATCGCCTAGGAACAGGATGCGCAAGCGTCAGCCGCGCGCGCCGGTTCGGATGGTCTCGCCCTCGGTGACGATAAGGTCGAGCCGCACGTCAAGCAGCCCCATCGGCACGGAAGCGACCTCGCATGACGCCGACCCGACGCCGATCACGCGCGCGCCGGGATGCGCCCGCAAGGTCCGATCGTAAAAGCCGCCGCCACGTCCAAGCCGACCCCCGCGGCGATCGAACGCGACCAGCGGAACCAGGATGATGTCGGGGGTAAGGTCGCGGTCGGCGGCTGGTGACGCAGGCTGGCTGGTGCCAAGCGCACCCGGCAGCATGGTCATGCCGTTGCGCCAGCGATCAAAGGCGAGCGGCATCGCCGGAGCGTGGATCCGGGGCAGCAACACGACGGCGCCGGCTTCATCGAGGCCCGCCAGCAGCGGCCGCAAATCGGGCTCCGATGGCAACGGCCAGGTCGCCGCGACGTGCAGGCCGCTGACATCGCCCAAAAGGAAGACGAGCCGGCGGATGAGGGCGTCGTTCGCACCGGCGTCGAACGGGCGGCTTGCCCGCCGCAAGCGGCGCCGAGCGGCAGCCTTCTCGTCATCGAGAGCAATACGGTGCGGAGCCGCCATGGCCGTTGACACTACCACCCTCCTAGAGCCTGCAAGTGCAGGTGGGTGCCAGATACCATGACCACGATCACGGCAGCGCCAGCTCCCGTAGGAGTGCTTATCGGCCCGGGGGATGAATGGTCTGACGCACCGGGCAGCCCCGCCCAGGACACTTAGTCACGCTCCAGCGTCGACGCAATGTCCTCGGCACGCTCGGCGAGCCGCCGCAGCTCTGGCTCCTCGCGCCCCGCGCCGTCGGGGCGTGGCCGGGCGACCGACAGGTCGTGCAGCTCGTCCGCCATCAGCAGGCTGGCCAGCACGAGCAGCCGTCCCTCGCCGCTCTGGCCGCCGGTCGCCTTGACCCGATCGATGCGCTGCTCGACCTGCGCCGCCATCGCCTGCAGATGCGCCTCCTGCCCGTCCTCGCAGACGACGGTGTAGGCATAGCCGTTGATCCTGACGGTCACCTGCGCCATGCGGCCCTCCGGACGATCCTCATTCCGACGCCACCTGGCTGCCACCCACGCCACGATCCTCGTGCTCGGCGATCGCCTGACGCAGGGTCTTGATCAA
Organism: uncultured Acetobacteraceae bacterium; assembly: GCA_964246135.1. GTDB lineage: Bacteria > Pseudomonadota > Alphaproteobacteria > Acetobacterales > Acetobacteraceae > CAXTPV01. The sequence continues at coordinate 1,795 of CAXTPV010000368.1, forward strand.
CACGTCAACACGCCGGCGAACTTCCGGCGCGCGACCCGCCGCCATTGGCTCGGCTTCGGCCAGTTGCTCGGACTCCGCCATCCGCGCGCGCTCAAGGTCGGCCCCGGCCGCCTCCCGCTCGGCGCGCCGGACCAGGGCACCGGAAATCCGGTCGAGCGCGGTGTCCAGACGCGCTGCCGCTGACCGGGCCGTCCGCTCCGGCGCCGTCCCCGCCCCCTCGGTGACGGACGCGCCCGGCCGCGTCGCGCCGCCGCCTTCAACCGGTTGCATGGTGATCATTCCGCACGGCATGAACGCATGACGGCGCGCCGCTTCCAGGTCAAGCATGCACCACCCTCACGCCTCCGGATGACCGCCGATCTGCCGCCGGCCTGCGTCGTCCCCGCGGCCGCCCCCCTGGGGTTTGGGGTTTCGCCCCGCCC
>CAXTPV010000369.1:0-2207 GCA_964246135.1 uncultured Acetobacteraceae bacterium
GTTCGCACCACCACCCCGGCCGGCCGCCTTGCCGCCGCACTGAGCATCCATCGCCGGCCTGCGCACGGCTTGCCGCGCCCGCGTGGTCGGCCCAACTTGCCTTGGCATGCCAGATGCGCTCACGCCCGACACCCCGACCCGGTCCGGCCGCGACCGGTCGGCCGGCGTTCCCGCGACCATGTTCGCGCCGATCCGTCAGCCGCCGAAGCCGCGCGACCGACGCTTCGTGCTGCGCTCCGATTACGAGCCCGCCGGAGATCAGCCACGCGCCATCGGCGAGCTGGTCGCCGGCATCGGCAACGGTGACCGTGACCAGGTGCTGCTCGGCGTCACCGGCTCGGGCAAGACCTTCACGGTCGCCAAGCTGATCGAGGCGACCCAGAAGCCGGCGCTGGTGCTGGCGCCGAACAAGACGCTGGCCGCCCAGCTCTACAACGAGATGCGCGGCTTCTTTCCGGACAACGCCGTCGAGTATTTCGTCAGCTACTACGACTACTACCAGCCGGAAGCCTACGTGCCGCGTTCCGACACCTATATCGAGAAGGACTCGCAGATCAACGAGCAGATCGACCGCATGCGTCATGCCGCGACGCAAGCGCTGCTTGAGCGAAACGACGTCATCATCGTCGCCTCGGTATCGTGCATCTATGGCATCGGTTCGGTTGAGACCTACTCCAAGATGGTCGTGCGCCTCGAGCGTGGCGGCGCCATCGCGCGCGACATCCTGGTCCGCGCCCTGGTCGAGCAGCAGTACAAGCGCAACGACGCGGCGTTCCAGCGCGGCACCTTCCGGGTGCGCGGCGAGACGGTCGACGTGTTCCCGAGCCAGCACGAGGATCGCGCCTGGCGCATCACCCTGTTCGGCGACGAGATCGAGGCCATCCACGAGTTCGATCCGCTCACCGGCGAGAAGACCGGCGATCTCGAACAGGTCAGCATCTATGCGAACTCGCACTACGTGACGCCGCGTCCGACGCTTAACCAGGCGATCGGCGAGATCAAGCAGGAGCTGCGCCTTCGCCTCGCCGAGCTCACCACCGAGGGCAAGCTGCTGGAGGCCGAGCGCCTCGGCCAGCGCACCCAGTTTGATCTTGAAATGATGGAGACGACCGGCGTCTGCAAGGGCATCGAGAACTACTCGCGCTACCTGTCGGGCCGCAAGCCGAACGAGCCGCCGCCGACCCTGTTCGAGTATCTGCCCGAGGACGCGCTGCTGATCGTCGACGAGAGCCACGTCACCGTGCCGCAGATCGGCGGCATGGCGAGGGGTGACTTCGCGCGCAAATCGATCCTGTCGGAGTTCGGTTTCCGGTTGCCGTCCTGCCTCGACAACCGGCCGCTCAAGTTCGACGAGTGGGAGCGCTTCCGCCCGCAGACCATCTTCGTGAGCGCGACCCCTGGACCCTGGGAGCTTGAGCGCACGCAGGGCGTGTTCGCCGAGCAGGTGATCCGTCCGACCGGGCTGATCGACCCGGTGACCGAGATCAGGCCGGTCGGCCGCCAGGTCGATGACCTGCTCGCCGAGATACGCACCGTGTCGGCACGCGGCGGCCGCATCCTGGTCACCACGCTGACCAAGCGCATGGCCGAGGACCTCACCGACTACCTGACCGAGAACGGCGTGCGCGTCCGCTACCTGCACTCCGACGTCGACACGCTCGAACGCATCGAGATCATCCGCGACCTGCGTCTCGGCGTGTTCGACGTGCTGATCGGCATCAACCTGCTGCGCGAAGGCCTCGACATCCCGGAATGCGCGCTGGTCGCCATCCTCGACGCCGACAAGGAGGGGTTCCTCCGCTCCCGCACCTCGCTGATCCAGACCATCGGCCGCGCCGCGCGCAACATCGATGGCCGCGTCATCCTCTATGCCGACGTGATGACCGACAGCCTCAACTTCGCGATCGGCGAGACCGGCCGCAGGCGGGAGAAGCAAGCGGCCTGGAACCAGGCTCACGGCATCACCCCGCAATCGGTCCGCAGCCATATCGGCGAGGCGATGAGCTCGGTGTTCGAGCAGGACTACGTCACCGTCAAGCCGGTCGCCGGCGCCGGCACCACGGAGTTCGTCGGCCGCGACCTCAAGGCCTCGATCGGCGAGCTCGAGCGTCGCATGCGCGCGGCCGCCGCCAACCTGGAGTTCGAGGAGGCGGGCCGTCTGCGCGACGAGATCAAGCGCCTGGAAGCGATCGATCTCGGCCTTGAGC
>CAXTPV010000370.1:0-2204 GCA_964246135.1 uncultured Acetobacteraceae bacterium
CCAGCCCGACGGGTTCGCGTTCAGCCGCGCGCGGGCTTCCGGCTCGCCAAGCCACAGCGTCGTGCCGGCGCCGAGCAGCAGTTCCTCGCCGAGAAGCCGACGCGACAGCGCCGGCAGGAAGGCCGACCAACCGGGGGCGCCGGCCAGCGCGCTGCCAGGGTCATTCTGGATCGTCAGCCTGCCCTTACGCTGCAAGCCCAGCAGCCCGGGCACGCCGGACGCCGTCCAGTCGAGCTCCAGCGGATCGAGCAGATGCGCTGCCTGCAGGCACACCAGCACGTCGATCCGACGCAGCCCGCGCAGCGTCTTGAGGCAGAGAACACCGCCGCGGATCGTGAGATCCCGTCCCTGCGCCAGGTCGCAGCCAAGTGCACGCGCCAGCGATACGTGCTCGGACCAGGCGGGATCGCGATGGCCCTCGCTCAGCACCGCGACCGCTTCCGGCTGCCGCCCGGGCGCCGCGCGCCGGACGGCATCGCGCCAGCCCTCGAAGAACGGATCATGGCTCTCGACACCGATCCGGAACAGTTCGGGCACCACTAGCCGCAGCAGGCGGCGGTTCTCGAGCGCGGCGCCAAGGCCGTCCGGCTTGGCGCAATGATCGGCGATGACGCGCCAGCGCCCGTCCGGCCCGCGCGCCAGGTCGGCGGCGTAGAGCCAGAGCCGCCTCGCCACGACCCCCGATGGATCAGCGCGGCAGGGTCGCACGAAGTCGCGGCTGCCGAACACCAGCGAGGCCGGCAGCTGGCCGTCGGCGAGCAGCGATTGCGCGCCGTAGAGGTCCGACAGCACCGCTTCCAACAGCGTCGCACGCTGGGCCAAGCCGCGGGCAAGGTGCGCGAACTCGCCGCGCCCGATCGTGAGCGGCACGGGGTCGCAGCGCCAGAGCGCGCTGGTGGCGTCGGCGAGCAGGCCGGCCGCGCCCTCCTCGACCGCCGCGCGTTCGAGGCTGCGCGCGCGATGACGCAGGGTGTCGACGCCCAGCGACTGCACCGCCTCGAACACGCGCCGGTAATGCGGCCTGATGCGCCCGGCGCCATCGACCATCTCGTCAACCGGGGCGGCGCCGCCGGGTTGATCGTCCACGCCCATTTCGGCGATCACCGCGCTTTACGCGCCTCGCCGAAGATCCAGCGTGCGCGGATGCTCGGGCGACACCTGGTCGCGCGGCGTCGGCATCGGGCCCGGGCTGTGCCCGAACGGCAGGAAGCGCGCCCGCCGACGCGCTTCCGCCTCGCCGGCGTTCACCGGGTAGGTCTCGTAGTTGCGGCCGCCGGGATGGGCGACATGGTGGGTGACGCCGCCGATGCTGCGGCCGTTCCAGCTGTCGAACACGTCAAACACCAGCGTCGTCTGCGCCCGTATCGTCGGGTGCAGCGACGAGGACGGCGACCAGGCCTTGAAGCGCACGCCGCCGACGAACTCGCCCGCGCGTCCGGTCGCGGTCAGCGGCACCCGCATGCCCTGGCACGCGAGCACGTAGCGCTCCTCGGTCCAGCCGGTAACGCGCGCCTGCAGGCGCTCGACCGAGCTGTCGACCTGGCGCACGGTGCCCCCGATGCCGGCGACCTCGCCCAGCACCGGCCAGGGTTCCAGCGCATGGCGCAGCTCCACCTCCATGCCGAGCAGGCTGGTCGAGCCGACCAGCGGAAACCGGAACGCCGCATGCGGCGCGAACCACGCGGGATCGAGCGGAAAGCCGAGGCCCGCGAGTTCGTCCAGCGCGTCGGCGAAATCCTGTCCGACGTAGTGCGGCAGCATGAAGTCGTCATGCAGCCGGGAGCCCCAGCGTATCAGCCGGCGCGTGTAGGGCGTGCGCCAGAACGCCGCCACCGCGGTCCGGATCAGCAGGCTCTGGGCCACCGCCATCCGCGCGTCGGGCGGCATCTCGAGCGAGCGGAACTCGATCAGGCCGAGCCGGCCGGTGCTCGATTCCGGCGCGTAAAGCTTGTCGATGCAGAACTCGGTGCGATGGGTGTTGCCGGTCATGTCGGCGAGCAGGTTGCGCAACAGGCGGTCGACCAGCCAGGGCGCGGTCGCCGGCGCCGCCTCGTCGCCCGCGCGTATCTGCGCCAGCGCGATCTCGAGCTCGGCCAGCGCGTCGCTGCGCGCCTCGTCGATCCGCGGGTGCTGGCTGGTCGGCCCGATGAACAGGCCGCTGAACAGGTAGGACAGGCTCGGGTGGTTGTGCCAGAAGCCGAGCA
>CAXTPV010000371.1:0-2191 GCA_964246135.1 uncultured Acetobacteraceae bacterium
ACCAGGAAGCGCGCGTCGGTCCCGGGGCAGGGTGCGGGTGGCGTAACGCTCGGCCTGGACCGCGACTCGCGTCGCCTGGTCGCGCGGCAGGCGGTGCAGCAACCTCACGTCACGCGTCAGCGCGCCAAAGGCGAGGCGACCGGGCGCCCGCGCGGCCGGACCCCAGCGCCGGCGGATGCGCCCGATGGCACGCATGATTGGTGCGATGCCCATGGCGTCGTGCCCAGTCTGCTGTGGAGAGAACGTGCTGCTGTTGTAAGAACGTGCGGCTGTTGTCTGAACGCGTTGCTGTTAAAGGAGCGTAATGAACGCGCGAGGCCGCGGCAACCACTTCGAGCGCCGGCCGCTAAAAGCCGGTTGACGGGTCGGGAGGCGGCATGGGCGAGGCGTTTCGGCTGGTGATCGCCGGCGGCGGCATCGCCGGACTCGAGGTCGCGACCAGGATCGGCGAGACGCTGGGCCGCCGGGGCCAGGCGCGCATCACCCTGATCGACCGCGGCCTGTCGCATGTCTGGAAGCCGATGCTGCACGGCTTTGCGGCCGGCACCGCGCGCCCGGAGCGCGAGAAGGTGAGCTTCCTCGCGCAGGCCAGGCGGCGCCACTTCCGGTTCTGGCCGGGGACGCTGGCCGGAGTCGATCGCGGCTTGAGGCAGGTCACGATCACGCCGTTCGCCGACCCCGCGGTGCCCGGGCAAGGCGCGACGACGACCCGCACGCTCGACTACGACGCGCTGGTGATCGCGATCGGCAGCCGGGCCAACGATTTCGGGACGCGCGGTGTCGCCGAGCACTGCCTGTTCATCGACGACCTGGTCGAGGCGGACGCGTTCCACCTGCGCCTGCGCCAGCACCTCCTCGCCTCGCTTGATCAGGGCGAGACGCTCACGATCGCGATCGTCGGCGGCGGCGCGACCGGGGTGCAGCTCGCCGCCGAGCTGAAGCGGGCGCTCGACCTTGCCGCCGGCTACGCTCCGCCCGGGCTGCGGCCGTCAATGCGCCTGTGGCTGCTGGAAAGCGGGCCGCGCCTGTTGCCGGCGTTTCCCGCGCGGGTGTCGGACGGTGCGCGACAGACCCTGGAGGGCCTCGGCGTCGAGGTCCGCACCGCAACGCAGGTGACGGGCGCGGACGCGGCCGGCTACACCCTGCAGGACGGCAGCCGGATCGAGGCCCGGTTGAAGGTCTGGGCGGCGGGCGTGCGGGCGCCGGCGGTAACCGCGCGGATCGAGGGGCTGGAACGCGGCCGGACCGGCCAGCTGGTGGTCTCGCCGAGCCTGCAGACGACGCGCGACGACGCGATCTTCGCGCTCGGCGACTGCGCCAGCCTGACCGGCGCCGGCGGCCACCCGGTGCCGGCGACGGCGCAGGCGGCGCGCCAGCAGGCACGCCACCTGTCGCGCCACCTGGCTCGCTGGATCGGCGGCCGGGCGATGCCGCCGTTCCGCTATCGCGAGGTCGGCGCCGTGGTCTCGCTCGCCGACTACAACGGCTGGGGCACGCTCGGCCGGTTCGAGTTCGGTGGCGGTCTGCTCCATGGATTATCGGCTCGGCTCGCGCATGCGCTGCTCTATCGCCAGCATCAGTTCGAGTTGTATGGGCCATGGCGCGGCGCCGCGACCTGGCTCGCCGATGACCTGGATCGCCTGCTCAGCCCGAAACTGCGGCTTGACTGATCAGGTTGTCTTACACGACCGGCTTTTGGGATCGACCATTGAGGAAGCAAGGCTGGGCTCTGCCCAGACCCGCCAAAGGCCGGGGGCCTTTGGAAACCATCGCTTAAGTGCTTGCATTCTCGGGGCTTCGCTTGAGCCTAGGACAAAGGCAGCGCCTTTGGCCTCGCATGATCCGATCGGTCAGACCCAAGGGCCGTTGGTATTAATCGTCATGGCCAGGCGGCGCGCCGTCATACGGGATTTGGCCGTAGGTTGGGGGCGCTCCGTAACCGACTGGCGGGTAGGCTTGCTGGGGTGCGCCATAGGGCTGCGGCGGCACGGCGTAGGCGGACGGCACCCCGTAGCCCGGCGCGGCATAGGCAGGTGCGGCGTAGACGGGTGCGGCGTAGGGCGGTGGCGCCGCGTAGGCAGGCGGCGGCGCCAACGGCGTGCTGGCGGCGCCGCCAGCCGCGCCGAGCGCGCCACCGGCGAGCGCCCCGATCGCGGCGCTGCTCGCGGTGAGAAGATCGGGGGCGGCGACC
>CAXTPV010000372.1:0-1788 GCA_964246135.1 uncultured Acetobacteraceae bacterium
CACGCATGAGGCCGTCGAGCGAGCGCTCGGACCTGCGGCCACCATCCTGCTGCTGCCGTACGGCTCGGGCGATGCGATGCTGTGGCAGGCGCTGTCCGGCATGGCGTTCGCGCAGGCCGGCGGCCTGCTGAGCTTCGTGCCGCTGTCGTTCCAGCGCGAACCCGCGATCCTGCCGCTGCTGCGCAACCAGCCCGAGCCGAACCTCGCGGCCGACCTCGTGGCGTTGGCAGCGCGGCACGGCGTCCGCTTCATCCTGGCCGGTCCCGGTACCGGGACCGCGCCTGGCCAGGCGCTGCGTGACACCCACTGGCCGGCGCGCGAGGTCTGCGGCGTCGACATCGTGACGGTACCGGGAGACGTCGCGCGGTGAACGGCACTACGCGTCCAGCGTGCCGGCATCATCGTCCCGCGCCTCTCCCGCCAGCTCGAGCGCGCGCGCGTAGACCAACCGTCGGGGCAGGCCGCTCGACGCAGCGACCACGGCCGCGGCATCCTTCAGGCTCATCGCGGCCAGCGCGTCGCGCAGCTGCGCATCAAGCGAAGCCGCGCTTGACGCCTCGCCTTCATCGTCGGGGGGACCGAGCAGCACGGTGATCTCGCCGCGTGGCGCCGTCGTCCGGTAGAACGCGGCCAGGGCGGCGGGATCGTCACGCCTGACCTCCTCAAAGCGCTTGGTCAGCTCGCGCGCGACCGCGGCGGCGCGGTTGGCGAACACCGAGGCGAGGTCGTCGAGCATGGCGACCAGGCGATGCGGCGCCTCGTGCCAGATCAGGGTCGCGCGCAGGCCGGCGGCCTCGGCGGCCCGCAGGCGCCTGAACGCGTCAAGCCGTGCCGCGCTGCGGGGCGGCGGAAAGCCGAGAAACATGAACGGATGCGGCGGCAGGCCCGACACCGTGAGCGCGGTGATCGCCGCGTTGGCGCCTGGCGCCGCGCGCACCTCATGCCCGGCCTCGATCGCGGCGCGTACCAGCCGGAAACCGGGATCCGACAGCAGCGGCGTGCCGGCATCCGAGACCAGCGCGATCCGGGCACCCGAGGCGAGCCTGGCCAGCAGGGAGGGGATGCGCGCGCGCTCGTTGTGCTCGTGCAGCGCCTCGGTGCGTGCCCTGATGCCGAGCGAGGCGAGCAGGCGGGCGGTCATGCGGGTGTCCTCGCACAGGATGAGGTCGGCGTCCGCGAGCACCGCGGCACCGCGCCGCGTGATGTCGCCCAGGTTGCCGATGGGCGTGGAAACGATCACAAGACCGGGGCCAGCGCGCACCGTGTCGGCGGGCCCGGGCTGGGGCGGAAGGGGGATTTCGTCGCATGCATCCTCGGACATCGGGCTCTTTCTGGCGCCGGGGCGTGGCGGTGGCGATGGTCGGCTGCGGCCTCGCCGGGTGCAACGCCGAGAACGGCGCGACGCCGCCGCCGGTCCTTGCCGGCGTCACGCCGCCTTCATCGGCGCGGGTCGCGGCGTTGTTGCCGCTCAGCGGGCCGAACCTGTCGCTCGGCCGTTCCATGCTCGACGCGATCCGGCTCGCGCTCTCGCGCTCCAGCCTGCCGCTCGACGTCGAGGATACCGGCGGCACGAGTGCCGGCGCCACCCGCGCCGCGACGGCCGCGGTCAAGGCGGGCGACAGCCTGATCCTCGGGCCGCTGACCTCGACCGAGACCCGCGCGGTTGCCGCGGTCGCGACGCCGGCCTCGATCCCGGTGCTCGCCTACACCAGCGACCTCGCCGCGGCACGGCCGGGCGTGTGGGTGCTCGGGCTCACGCCAGAGCAGCAGGTGTCGCGGCTGGTGACC
>CAXTPV010000372.1:1798-2186 GCA_964246135.1 uncultured Acetobacteraceae bacterium
AGGGGGCGCTCGGCGACGCGATGGCGGCGGCGCTGGCCGACACCGCCGCGCGCGCCGGCCTCGCGACGCCGCTGTTGCTTCGTCACGACGCGAGCTTCGCCAGCCTGAACGCCGGCCTCAAGACGCTGTCGGCCTTCGACCAGCGGCAGGCGGCGCGCACGCCGCCAACCGATCCCGCCGCGCCCGCCGAGATCCAGCCGGACAGGGCCGAGTCCCCCGCGCCCGCGCTGCCCGGGACAGCCAAGCCTGGCGAAGGCAAGCCGGGCGGTGGCAAGTCCGCGAGCGCTGATCTGGGACCGATGCCGCCGCCGCCGTTCGACACCCTGCTGCTGGCAGATACCGGCACCCAGTTGCAGGAGGCTATCGACCTGCTGGGCCCCTACGGGAT
>CAXTPV010000373.1:0-2182 GCA_964246135.1 uncultured Acetobacteraceae bacterium
CGCACGCTGTTCGGCCAGACGGCGTTTCGTGCCCTGCTGGCCGGCAATAGTCTCGCGTCGCTCGCCGCGTTTTCGGCGCTGGCGTGGATGCCGTCCTTCCTCGCGCGCGACCACGGCATGGATGCCCGCGCGAGCGGCCTCTTCCTCGGGCTGATGACCGGCGTTCTCGGCGGCGTCGGCGCGGTGCTGGCGGGATGGGTCGCAGACGTTGCCGAGCGGCGCGTGCGCGGCGGCCGGCCGCTGGTGCTCGCGATCTGCTGCCTCGTTGCCTGGCCGTCGCTGCTGGCGTTCTACGTCAGCCCTGGCGCGGCGCTGCCCTGGTGGCTGTTCATCACGCCGGCACTGCTGGGGGCGGCCCACGCGGGGCCGTCGGCCGCCATCGTGAGTGCGCTCGTGCCGGCCAGCATGCGCGCGACCGCGCTGTCGCTCCTGTTGCTGGTGCTGAACGTGGTCGGCACCGTGCTGGGGCCGGTCCTGGCAGGGGCGCTCAGCGACTGGCTGCGCCCGGCCTTCGGGGCGGAGTCGCTGCGCATCGCGCTGGCGGCGACGTCGTGTGCGCTGCCGCTGGCGGCGTGGCAGTTCTGGCGGTGCGGCAGGACCGGGGCCGCGCCTGGCCTGCTCACGACAGGCGCGGCAGCAACTCGATGAAGTTGCAGGGCCGGAAACGGATATCGAGCTGGTGCACCAGGATGTCGTCCCAGGCATCGGCGACCGCGCCGCGGCTGCCAGGCAGCGCGAACAGGTAGGTGCCGCCGGCGACGCCCGCGAGCGCGCGGGACTGGATCGTCGACGTGCCGATCTTGGCAAAGCTCAGCATGCGGAAGAGCTCGCCGAAGCCTTCGATCCGCTTCTCGAACACGCGCTCGAACGCCTCGGGCGTGACATCGCGCGCGGTGACGCCGGTGCCACCGGTGCTGAGCACCACCTCGACCACCGGATCGGCAACCCATCGCCGGAGCTGAGCCTCGATCGCGTCGGCCTCGTCGCGCAGGAGCACGCGGTCGGCAAGGAGGTGCCCGGCCGCCTCCAGACGGCCGACGAGGATGTCGCCAGAGAGATCGGTCGCGCGGTCGCGGGTGTCAGACACGGTCAGCACGGCGATCCGGACCGGTCGGAAACTGCGTGCGGGATCGATGCCGAGCATTCGGGCGGCCTAGCACGCCGATCGATGCGGCGCGAGGCGGGCTAGTTCGGCAGGCCGAGCAGGCCACGGCGCAGTCGCTCGGTGGGTGCGCTCTCGCCCAACATGGAGCCGAGCAGGGCGACGCCAAAGTGCGGGTTGTCGATCTGCAGTGCAGCGCCCGCGCCCAGCGTCACCACGACGCCGCGATCGGTGACCAGCAGCGTCTCGCTCTCGCCGGCGGTGACCGCCTGGATGTGGTCGAGCATCGTCTGGTAGCTGCTGTCGTCGGCGGCGGCGCAGGCGTTGCTCGCGCAATAGCGCCTGTGGATTCGGGTGAGCTCGGTGCGAAGCTGGGCGGCCGACGCGTTATGCAGGAACACGGTGCGGATGAGCTTCGGGTTCGGCTCGCCCTCGATGGTGCCGAGGTCGTGCGCGGGCTGGCGGACGTAGAGCGAGCTCGCGTAGCCATCGACCATCATGAAGAAGACGCGAGCCGCCGCCCCGTTCAACGCGAGCGTGGCCCCGTCCGCCTGGATGGTGTCCGGAAACGTCGCGCCGTCGATCACCCGCGACGCGGCATCAGCCCTGGCCGAGACCAGGAGCAGCAAGACAGAAGCGATCGCGATGCGGGCAGGATGGTGGCGGTCACGCACGATCTGCGGCATCGGTCATGTCCTCTCGGTCAGTTGCGGGCCGGGCACCCCTGGAACGTCCTCGACGGCGATGCAAGCGGCCTTTAGCGCCTCCTGCTCGCCGGGTTCCGGCCTGAGGCGCACCACGCGGCGTCCTTCCCGACCGAGCGCCACCAGCAGGGCCGACGCGTTGCCGGCGACCACGCGTCGCTCCGCGTCACGCCTCGCGAGCTCCAGCACGGCGCTGCTCTCGTCTCGCCGATGCAAGATGATGTCGGCCTCGCCCAGCAGGCGAAGCGCGCGCAGCGTCAGCAGGTCGGCGCGTCCAGGCCCGGGCTCGACGAGCTGCACCAGGCCCATCTCGGGTGCTTCCGCGTCGCGCGAAGCGGCGTCGAGCTCGTCGCGATAGGCGCGCTCGGCGGCATCC
>CAXTPV010000374.1:0-2161 GCA_964246135.1 uncultured Acetobacteraceae bacterium
GGATCGGACCGAGGCAGGGGCCGAGTGCGAGCAGGCCGGAGTCGAGGAAGCGCTCGATCGAGGCCGCGGCGCGATCGGGATCGTTGGTGGCGGTCGCGGCGCGCGGGGCCTTGACCGCGAACACGAAGCCCTCGCCCGCTTCGCGTCGCCAGCCCTGGAACACCGTCTCGGTCTGGGTGCGGTAGAACGTCGCGTTGATCTCGATCGAGCCGAGCACGCCGGCGGCGTAGGCGAGCTCGCGGGCGCGGGTGACGTTGGCCGGGTAGAAGGTCTGGCGCCAGGGCGGGAAGCTCCAGCCGCCGGTGCCGATCCGGATCGGGCCAGGCTGGTTTGGCATCGAGGCTCTCCCGCTTGACGAGGCGCGCGCGCGGACCCTAGCAGGACGCGGCCGATCGGCGCAGAACGGTAGCGATGACGGGCGGGGATTATCGTGACGGGTGATGGTCGGACCGGGTTCGACCAGCGTCTTGACGAGGCGCGGAAGCGCGCCGGGCTGGACGCGCCCGTCGCCGGGCCGGGGGCGAAGGATGCGAGGGCGCCGAGCCCGCTGTCGTTCGCGTTCCGGCTGGGCGTCGAGATGGTGGCGTCGCTGGCGGTCGCCTGCGCGATCGGCTACGGGCTCGACCGGCTGCTCGGCACCAAGCCGTGGCTGATGGTGGCGTTCGTGCCGGTGGGGGTCGCGGCCGGGGTGATGAACCTGATGCGGTCGAGTTCGCCCGGCGCCGGCAGTGGCCAGGGCGGACACGGACCGGGAGTTTCCTGATGGGCAAGACGGGCTGATGGCGAAGACTGGCATGGATCCGCTCGGGCAGTTCACGCTGGTGCCGGGGTTTGGCGGCGCCGGGGCTGCGGTCGGGTTCACCAACTCCAACGAGATGATGCTGCTGGCGGCCGTGATCATCGTCGGCCTGCTGGCGCTGGCGCTGGCGTCGCGCACCAACCTGCCCGGACGGCTACAGGGCATGGTCGAGATGTTCTACGAGTTCACCCACAACCTGGTGACGGAGACGATGGGCGAGGCGGGGGTTCGCTTCTTTCCGCTGGTGTTCCTGATCTTCTCGTTCGTGCTGGTGGGCAATCTGCTCGGGCTGTTTCCGTATTTCTTTCCGTTCACCGCGCATATCGCGGTCACGTTCTCGATCGCGATCTTCATCTTTCTGTTCGCGACCGCGGTCGGGTTCTGGTTCCAGGGACTGCATTTCCTGCGCCTGTTCGCGCCGTCGGGGCTGCCGCTCTGGCTGATGCCGCTGCTGGTGCCGCTCGAGATCGTGTCGTACCTGTCGCGGCCGATCTCGCTGTCGGTGCGGTTGTTCGCCAACATCACCGCGGGGCACGTGATGTGGGAGGTGTTCGCGGGGTTCATGCTGCTGCTGACGGCGAGCCTCGGGCTCACGGGCGCGCTCGCCGCGATCATTCCGCTGGGCCTGAACTTCGCGCTGGTGGCGCTCGAGTTCCTGGTCGCGTTCCTGCAGGCCTACGTGTTCGCGGTGCTGACCTGCCTCTATCTCGACGACGCGATCCACGGGCACTGAGGGCGGCCGGCACGCCGGCGCGGGCTCGATTGATCGCGCGGCCTTGTCCGTCCATAAGGTGCCGCCGATCAACCAAGACACACACACGACAGGAAGCTCCATGGCGATCGAGACAGCAATTCTGGCGAAGGACATCGGCGCGGGCCTCGCCACCATCGGGGTCGCCGGGTCGGGGGTCGGCATCGGCAATCTGTTCGGCTCGTTCGTCTCGGCGGTGGGCCGCAATCCGGCGGCGCGCGACCGCATGTTCCGCGAAGTGCTGCTCGGGTTCGCGCTGACCGAGGCGGTGGCGCTTTACGCGCTGGTGATCGCGCTGATCCTGCTGTTCTCCTGAGCGGCGGGTCCGGGGTGGAGGCGGCGATGCGCCGGACCCTGATCGCGCTGGCCGTGATGGCCGTGCCGGGCACCGCGGTCGCGGCGCCGAGCAAGCTGCCGCAGATGGATTTCGCCAATCATCTGACCATCACCCAGGTCGGGTGGATGGCGGTGATCATGGTGGTGCTCTACGTGCTGCTGGCGCGCTGGGCGCTACCGCGGATCGGCGCCACCATCGAGGAGCGGCGCACCCGCATCCGTGGCGATCTCGACGCCGCCGGCCAGGCGCGCGGCGAGGCCGAGCGCGCCATCGC
>CAXTPV010000375.1:0-2146 GCA_964246135.1 uncultured Acetobacteraceae bacterium
GCCTCGGCAACGACCCCTATCACGGCGTCGGCGGCCCACTTCACGTGAGCGATCCCGCCTACATCGACCGCGGCGAGCATCTGTGGCTCGAGGCCGCCCAGGCCGCGGGTTATCGCCTCAACACCGACTTCAATGGGCCGGAGCAGGAAGGCGTTGGCTTCTTCCAGTCCGTCATCAGGGGCGGAGAGCGCTGGGGCACCGGCAAGGCTTACCTGAGGCCCGCGCTTGAGCGCTCGAACCTCGAGATCAAGACCGGCATCCTCGTCACCCGCATCATCATCGAGAACGGTCGCGCGGTCGGAGTCGACTATCTTGAGAGAGGCCGGCCCGGCACGGCCTACGCGAGTTCGGAGGTGGTCCTGAGCTCCGGCGCCATCGGCTCGTGCCACCTCCTGCTGCTGTCCGGCATCGGCCCGGCAGACGAGATCAAGGCGGTGGATGTGGAGCCGGTCCATGACCTGCCCGGCGTCGGCAAGAATCTCCAAGACCACATCAACATCCCGATCTCGTTCGGTGCGCGCGAGAAGATCGGGATCGGCGCCCTGACCGCGGAGGAGTGGGACGACTCGTTCCAGGCGTGGCAAGGGTCGCCGCGCTCGGGCCTCAGGACCTCGGCCTGGGTCGCGGCTGGCGGACAGGTCAGGAGCCGGCCCGACGTCGAGCCTGACATCCAACTCTACGGCGCGCTCAGCCCGCACCGAGACTACGCACGCTTCCTCCATTCCGGATCAGGTATCACGCTCCATTCCACACTGCAGCGTCCGAACAGCCGGGGCGAGATCCACCTCCGCTCGGCTGACCCGATCGAGGCGCCGGCAATTGACCCGCGCTACTTCGTGAGCGACCCGACCGGTATCGACATGGCGACCTTGGTGGAAGGTGTGCACATCAATAGGCGTATCGCGGCGCAGTCTCCGCTCGCCGATATCCTAACAGGTGAGCTCGCGCCAAGCGCAGAGTGCAAGAGCGATGAGGAGATTGCCTACTACATCCGCGGCCACTGCACGACGCTCTATCACCCTTCGAGCACGTGCCGGATGGGCACCGACTCTATGGCCGTGGTCGATCCTCTAACCATGAAGGTGCGCGGACTCGAAGGCCTTAAGGTCGCGGATGCGTCAGTGATCCCGCGCATGGTCTCGAGCAACATCCAAGCGCCGACAATCATGATTGCTGAGCGCGCCGCGCAGATGATCTTAGTTCAACAGTGAGAATCGCCGGGAGGAGGGCGCCAGATATCATTAGGTTGGGCAGGCGATGACGCTGACAGCTTGGAAACGGGCGAGCTGAAGCAACGATATAACCAGACCGCGTGCTGGATCACCTCGGCCGGAAATCGGAAGCTCCTGTTGGGGGTTGGACGAGGTCATGGTGCCAAGCAGGCTGCCACAACCTGGCTAGCTCGCCGACTTAGACATCGCCGCGGCGCAGCTTCGCAACTGATCGACAGTCTATTTTCCCATCACGCTTTGTTCGAATGTGGGAGAATGCTGTTGCTTTCTGGTTGATTCTTGGGACGCTATGGTTCTGTCTGCCATGCTGTTAAGCGGCAGCGACAAGGAGTGAGATTTCATGTCCGGTTCCATGCTGCGCGACCTGTTCGGTGTGGAACGGCCCGTCATCGCGATGGCACATTTTCCGCCGCTGCCCGGCACGCCGCTGCATGACGATGTGGGAGGCGCGCAGGCGCTGCTGGAAGCGGTCGAGCGTGATGTGGACGCTCTCGAACAGGCCGGGTTCGATGCCGTCCTGTTCTGCAACGAGGGTGACCGGCCCTATGCGTTCGAGGCCGGGCCGGAGATCGCCGCCACGATGTCCTGGATCATCGCGCGCTCCACACCCCGTGCGATCCCGTTCGGTGTCGACCATCTCTATGATATCCGCACAGCAATTGCAGTCGGCCGTGCGACAGGCGCCGGCTTCGTGCGCGGCGTGTTCTCGGGCGCTTACGAGAGCGACATGGGCGTCTGGAGCCCCGATCTGCCAGGCCTGCTTCGCTATCGAAAGGCGATCGGCGGCGGAGCGCTGAAACTGTTCATGAACGTGACGCCAGAGTTCGCCTCCTCGCTCGGGCGCCGCAGCATTGGCGCGCTGGCGCGCAGCGCCGTGGTGAATGGTCTCGCAGATGCGGTGCTGATCGCGGGAC
>CAXTPV010000376.1:0-2144 GCA_964246135.1 uncultured Acetobacteraceae bacterium
GGGGGGCCCCCCCGGCACCCGCCGGCGCTTGAGTTCCTCGGCCAGCAGGAACGCCATCTCCAGCGACTGCTCGGCGTTCAGCCTCGGGTCGCAGAACGTCTCGTAGCGGGTGCTGAGATCGGCCTCGGTCAGCCGGTGCGCGCCGCCGGTGCATTCCGTCACGTCCTGGCCGGTCATCTCGACATGCACCCCGCCGGGCGCCACCCCGGCGCCGGCCAGCACGTCAAAGAAGCCCCGCAGCTCGGCGAGGATCGCGTCGAACGAACGCGTCTTCACCCCCGTCGCGGTCGCCACCGTGTTGCCGTGCATCGGATCGCACAGCCACACCGGCTTGCGGCCGGACTCGCGCACCGCCCGCACCAGCGGCGGCAGCGCCCGCTCGATCGCGGCCGCCCCCATCCGGCTGATCAGCGTGACCCGGCCCGCGACCTGGTCCGGGTCGAGAATGTCGAGCAGCCGCGCCACATCGTCGGGCCGCGTCGCCGGCCCGATCTTGACGCCGAGCGGATTGCGCAAGCCCCGGCAGAACTCGACATGCGCCCCGTCAGGTGCCCGCGTCCGCTCGCCGATCCACAGGAAATGCGCCGAGCAGCCGTACCACTCCCCGGTGGTGCTATCGATCCGGGTCAGCGCCTGCTCGTACGGCAGCAGCAACGCCTCGTGGCTGGTGTAGAACTCGGTCTCGTTGATCGCCGGCGTCGTCGCGGCCGCCATGCCGCAGGCCTCCATGAAGCCGAGCGTCTCGTCGATCCTTCCTGCGAGGTCGCCGTAGCGGCCGGCCAGCGGCGATCGCCCGACGAAGCCGAGGTTCCAGCGATGCACCTGCTGCAGATTGGCATAGCCGCCCTGAGCGAACGCCCGCAGCAGGTTCAGCGTCCCGGCGGACTGGAAATAGCCGGTCTCCATCCGCGCCGGATCGGGCGTGCGCTCTGACGCCGTGAAGCCGGGACCATTCACGATGTCGCCGCGATAGCTCGGCAGGCTGGCGCCTCCGATGGTCTCGGTCTCGGCCGAGCGCGGCTTGGCGAACTGCCCCGCCATGCGCCCGAGCTTGACCACAGGCACCGTCGCGCCAAACGTCAGCACGACCGCCATCTGCAACAGCACGCGGAAGGTGTCGCGTATGATGTCGGCGGTGAACTCGCCGAAGCTCTCGGCGCAGGCGCCCCCCTGCAGCACGAACGCCCGCCCCTCGGCCGCGGCGGCGAGATGCCGCTGCAACCGCCTAGCCTCGCCGGCGAACACCAGCGGCGGATAGGTCCTGAGCTTGCGCTCCATCGCCGCCAGCGCATCCTGGTCGGGGTAGGCCGGCGCCTGGCGGATCGGCCGCCCGCGCCAGCTCGCGGGCGACCAAGGCGCGGTCTCTGACGAATAAAGCGCGGTCATGACGGCGCGATCTTGCCTTCTGCTCGGGCCGGCGGTGGTGCGCCCATTCTTGCCGGCGGGCAAGGTTCGGGGCTCCGCCCCAAGCCCCGCCAGGGGACGGTCGTCCCCTGAACCCCTGTTCGTTTCGCTCGACGCTACGTGCGGACGCGGCGACCCTGGGCAATCCAGGGAGCGCTTGCCCATGCATCGCAGACGCTTGTTGACCAGCGCGGCCGCCTCGCCGCTGCTCGGACTGCCCGGCTGCGCCGTGATGACCACCATCGGCGTCGCGTCTGGCGTGCTGACGCCGTCAGGCGCGGTCAGCCTCTACGGCATCTGCAAGGGCGTCGCCGAGATCGCGCTGATCGCCGACCCCGGCCTCGCCACCATCGTCAACGTCGCCCTCGCCGTGGCCGGCCCGCTCCTCGCCGACATCCAGCGCGGCGGCCCCAACGCCCAAGCCTCCGCCAACGCACTCATCGCCCAATCCAGCGCGCTGCTGGTACAAACCGCCCAGGTCGTCACCGTCAAACCAAACGCGACCGCATGACGCCAAACTTGAAAACGCAGAATCTTGATTAAACCGTCAACCAAAGCTGACGTCAGCACCGCCGACGCAAAGGCCAGGGGTTCTACCCCATCAAAGGCGCAGCCTTTGAAATCCAATTCAACTGTCAGCACGCGATCATCCTTTCGCGTTGGGACCAAGAAACGAATGGATTTCAAAGGCTTCGCCTTTGATGGGGTTCAAGGGGCAAAGCCCCTTGCCTTCTTACGGC
>CAXTPV010000377.1:0-2131 GCA_964246135.1 uncultured Acetobacteraceae bacterium
ACCGCGTCCTGCAACCGGCGCAGCATGAGCGCGACCCCGTCGCCGGTCGCCGCCGACATCACCGCGACCGGCGCCCCGGTCGCACGCCGCAGCGCGGCCGCCCTGGCCGACGCCTCGCGCGCGCTCATCGCGTCCGACTTGTTCAGCGCGATCAGCTCGGGCTTGTCCGCAAGCCCCGCGCCGTAGGCCCGCAACTCTTCGCGTATCGTGCGCCAGGCCCGCACCACGTCGCCCGCCGCGCCGTCGATCAGATGCAGCAGCACCGCGCAGCGCTCGACATGGCCGAGAAACCGGTCGCCCAGCCCCGATCCCTCGTGCGCCCCTTCGATCAGCCCGGGAATGTCGGCGATCACCAGCTCTTCCGAATGGTTGAGCCGCACCACGCCCAGTTGCGGATGCAACGTTGTGAACGGGTAGTCGGCGATCTTCGGCCGCGCCGCCGATGACGCCGCCAGGAAGGTCGACTTGCCCGCGTTCGGCAATCCAAGCAGGCCCACATCGGCGATCAGCTTGAGCCTGAGCCACACCCAACGCTCCTCGCCCGGATACCCCTTGTCGGCCCGGCGCGGTGCCCGGTTGGTGCTGGTCTTGAAGTGCGCGTTGCCAAAGCCACCATCGCCACCGCGGCACAGCAGCACCCGCCGTCCGGGGGCATCGAGGTCGGCCAGCATCACGTCGCGCGCGTCGTCCATGATCTGGGTGCCGACCGGCACCTGGATCACCACCGCGTCGCTGCCCGCCCCGGTGCGATCCGAGCCCGAGCCGTTGCCGCCCTTGCGGGCCCGGAAATGCTGGGTGTAGCGGAAGTCGATCAGGGTGTTGAGGTCGGACGCCGCCTCGAACACGATGTCGCCGCCGCGGCCGCCATTGCCGCCGTCCGGCCCGCCGAACTCCACGAACTTCTCGCGCCTGAACGCGGTGACGCCGTCGCCGCCATCGCCCGAGCGCACGTAGATCTTGGCTTGGTCAAGGAACTTCACGTCGCGCGCTCACGCAGGCGCCGGCCTATTCCGCCGCCAACGCCTGTGCCGCCAGCGCCTGTGCCGGTGCCGTGTCGACCGACACCCACACCCTGCCATCCTGCCTGTGCTCGAACGTCACCCGGCCATCGGCCACCGCGAAGATGGTGTGGTCGCGGCCAAGCCCGACATTGCGGCCCGGCTTCATCTTGGTGCCGCGCTGGCGGATGATGATGTTGCCGGCGATCACCGCCTCGCCGCCGAACTTCTTCACGCCAAGGCGCCTGCCCTCGGTGTCACGCCCGTTGCGGGACGAGCCGCCCGCCTTCTTGTGTGCCATGAGTTCTCTCCTCGCGCCGCGATCAGGCCGCGTTAATGCCGGCGATGCGCAGCACGGTGACGTGCTGGCGATGGCCGCGCTTCCTGCGACTGTTCTGCCGCCGCCGCTTCTTGAAGATGATGACCTTCGGCAGCCGGTCCTGCGCGATCACGGTGGCGGTGACCGTCGCGCCCGCGACCAGCGGCGCCCCGATGGTGGTGCCCGCCTCGCCGCCGATCGCCAGCACCTCGTCGAAGGTGATCGTCGCGCCGGCATCGGCCACGAGCTTCTCGACCTTGAGCACGGCGTCCGGTGTCACGCGATACTGCTTACCGCCGGTGCGGATGACTGCGAACATGTTGCCACTTTCGATCCGTAGGCGCGGCCACCCCCAGGATGGCGGCGGCACGTCCCAGTCGCTTCTCGTAATGGGCCGCCGAGGCAGCGAGCCCGCGCCTATACGAAACCCGCCGCCCAGCGTCAATCCGCGCCGGCTTCCGGCCGCCGTTCACCGGTTGCGGCCCGCCCGCGAGGTGAACTATACGGACCCACCGCCGGAGAGGTGCCAGAGCGGTCGATCGGGGCGGTCTCGAAAACCGTTGTGCGTGCAAGCGTACCGTGGGTTCGAATCCCACCCTCTCCGCCAACCCGCGCCCTACCGCCTGTCCTCGCGCTCAAGCCCGCCGAAATGGCGCGCCAGCAACAGCGACAGCACCGACGCGCCGGCACCCGCCGCCACCACCGACGGCGTCGACCTGATGGCAAAGCGGCCCGCCCGGCACAGTGCGTAGCCGGCGGCGAGGTTCGACACGCCCCAGAGCACGTTCACGACCGGCGACGACAGCCCCCGGCC
>CAXTPV010000378.1:0-2114 GCA_964246135.1 uncultured Acetobacteraceae bacterium
AGCCTGGCGCCCGGGATCGCGCGCGGCCGCCAGGCGGTCGACCGCCACCGCGCGCGCCTCGAAGGCCGCTCGGTGTTCCTGTTTCCCGATAGCCAGCTCGAGATCCCGTTCGCGCGCTTCCTCGCCCGCGAGCTCGGCATGCGCCTGGTCGAGGTCGGCACGCCCTATTTGCACCGGCAGCATCTGGCCGAGGAGCTCGACATGCTTCCCGACGGCACCGCTCTGAGCGAGGGCCAGGACGTCGACCGCCAGCTCGATCGCTGCCGCGCCGCGCGCCCCGATCTCGTGGTGTGCGGGCTTGGCCTCGCCAACCCGCTGGAGGCCGAGGGCATCGCGACCAAATGGTCGATCGAGCTGCTGTTCAGCCCGGTGCATGGCTACGAGCAGGCGGGGGATCTCGCCGGCCTGTTCGCGCGCCCGCTCGCGCGGCGGGCCCCGCGCGGGGGGGGCCGCGGCCGGCCGGGGCCGCGCCCCCGCGCGGGGGGCGCGCGGCGCTGGCGGTCTAGCCCCGATGCAGCTCACCCTCTGGACCTACGAGGGGCCGACGCATGTGGGCGCGATGCGGATCGCGACCGCGATGGAGCGCGTGCACTACGTGCTGCATGCGCCCCAAGGCGACACCTACGCCGACCTGCTGTTCACGATGATCGAGCGGCGCGACCGCCGCCCGCCCGTGACCTACACCACGTTCCAGGCGCGCGATCTCGGCGGCGACACCGCCGGCCTGTTCAAGACCGCGGTGCGCGACGCCTATGAGCGGTTCCGCCCCGAGGTGATGCTGGTCGGCGCGAGCTGCACCGGCGAGCTGATCCAGGACGATCCCGGCGGCCTCGCCCGCGCGCTCGATTTGCCGATCCCGGTGATCCCGCTCGACCTGCCGTCCTATCAGAGGAAGGAGAACTGGGCCGCCGCCGAGACCTTCTACGCGCTGGTGCGCGCCTGCGCGCATGACCGCACCCCAGGCGAACGCGCGGGTCCGTCCTGCAACGTGCTTGGCGCGACGGCGCTCGGCTTTCGCCATCGCGATGACGCGCGCGAGATCGTGGGCCTGCTGGGAAGGCTCGGGGTCGCGGTCAACGTCGTGGCCCCGCTCGGCGCGACGCCGTCCGACCTCGCGCGGCTCGGCGACGCCGACTTCAACGTCGTGCTCTATCCCGAGATCGCCGGCACCGCCGCGCGCTATCTCGAGAAGCGGTTCGGGCAGAAGGCGACGGCGACGGTGCCGATCGGGGTCGCGGCGACCCGCGCCTTCATCGCCGAGGTGGCGGCGCTGGCCGGCATCGACCCGTCGCTCGCCGCCGAGCGCTGCAACCTGCCCTGGTACTCGCGCTCGGTCGACGCGACATACCTCACTGGCAAACGGGTGTTCGTGTTCGGCGACGCGACCCACGCGATCGCCGCCGCCCGGGTCGCCTCGGGCGAGCTGGGCTTCGAGGTGGTGGGGTTCGGCAGCTATTCCCGCGAGTTCGGCCGCGAGCTGCGTGACGCCGCGCGCGGCTACGGCCTGGAGGCGCTGATCACCGACGACTACCTCGAGGTCGAGGCGCGCATTGCCGAGCTGCAGCCCGACCTCGTGCTCGGCACCCAGATGGAGCGCCACGTCGCCAAGCGTCTCGGCGTGCCCTGCGCGGTGATCTCGGCGCCGGTCCACGTGCAGGACTTCCCCGCCCGCTACTCGCCGCAGATGGGGTTCGAGGGCGCCAACGTGCTGTTCGATAGCTGGGTGCACCCGCTAATGATGGGGCTGGAAGAGCACCTGCTCGGCATGTTCCGCGACGATCACGAATTCGGCGCCGACGCGGCGCCGTCGCATCTCGGTGTCGCGGCCGTGGCGGCGCCCGAGGCACCGGTCGCGATCGCCGAGGCCACGACACGCTGGGCGCCGGAGGCCGAAGCCGAGCTCGGGCGGGTGCCGCGCTTCGTGCGTGGCCGGGCGCGACGCAACACCGAGGCGTTCGCACTGGCGCGTGGGGTGCCGCTGATCACCGTGGAAACGCTCTACGAGAGCAAGGCGCACCATGCACGCTGATCCGGCACCGTATCGCGTCGTCATCGTCACCATGGATAGCCACCTGGCCGCCGCCGCCGCGTCGGCGCGCGACGCGCTCCGACGC
>CAXTPV010000379.1:0-390 GCA_964246135.1 uncultured Acetobacteraceae bacterium
GTCGAGGAAGGCTCGGAGTGGGGCCGGGGTGAGGCGACGGCCGGGGTAGTAGAGGAACGGGCCGGAGAAGGGCTGCCACCAGGCCTCGAGGACGGGTTCGAGGGCACCGCTGTCGAAATGGGGGCGCAGCCAGTCCTCGAAGATGGTCACGATGCCGGTGCCGGCGACCGCCGCCTCGATGGCGAGATCGGTGGCGGCACCGTTCAGCACCAACAGGGGTCCCGTGGGGTCGACCCGCACCACCTCGCCCTGGCACTCGAACTCCCACGAGGCGATCGCGGGGGCCGCGCCCCCGCCCCCCCCCCCCGCCAGGTGGGGCCCGGGCCCCGCCGGGCCGGGGGCGCCGGCCGGGATGGTGGAGTTTAGGATCGGCGAGGTGCCGGTGCCGCG
>CAXTPV010000379.1:400-2093 GCA_964246135.1 uncultured Acetobacteraceae bacterium
CCCCACCCCCCCCGCGGCGACCGCGCGCCCGGCGACGCGGCGGCGCAGGCAGGCATGGTCGAGCAGGTCGCGCGGATGCCGTGGCCGGCCGCGCCGGTCGAGATAGGAGGGCGACGCGGCGGTGGCGAAGCGCTGGACGCGCGGCCCGATCGGCACCGCGATCATGTCCTGCTCCAGCTTGTCGTCGTAGCGGATGCCGGCGTCGCCTCCGGATGCGAGCACGTCGACGAACCCGCTATCGGCGATCACTTCGAGGCTGATGTCGGGGTAGGACGCGAGGAAGGGCGGCACGATGGCGGGCAGCACCAGCCGCGCCGCGCTGATCGGGACGTTCAGGCGCAGCGTGCCCGCCGGCCGGTCACGCAAGCTGTTCAGCGCATCCAGCGCCTGCTCCATTTCGGTCAGCGCCGGGCCTAGTCGGTCGAGCAGGCGCCTGCCCGCCTCGGTGGGGACGACGCTGCGGGTGGTGCGGTTCAGCAGCCTGACGCCAAGCCGCGCCTCCAGGCGACGGACCGCCTCGCTGAGGCCGGACGCGCTGCCGCCGCTCGCGCGCGCGCCGTCGCGAAAGCCGCCCGCGCGCGACACCGCGATCAAGGCGTTCAGATCACCGAGATCGACCTTCACTGTTCGCCCTGCCGTACAGCCCGTGCCGATCTCTCCGCGTTATCATGGCCGCCGGCAACACCCAACTGGGGGCGTAGCCCAGAGGAGATCAATCATGGCCAGCAGCGACCGATCCGGCAGCTTCACGCTTGGCGACCGCACGGTGCGTCGGCTGGGCTTTGGCGCCATGCAGCTCGCGGGGCCGGGGGTGTTCGGGCCGCCGAAGGATCACGACGCGGCGCTCGCCGTGCTAAGGGACGCGGTCGCGCAGGGCGTGAACCACATCGACACCAGCGATTTCTACGGCCCGCACGTGACCAACCGGCTGATCCGCGAGGCGCTCGCGCCCTACGCCGACGACCTCGTCATCGTGACCAAGGTGGGCGCGGTCCGCGGCGAGGACAAATCGTGGAACAAGGCGTTCTCGGCCGCGGAACTGACCGGAGCCGTGCATGACAACCTGCGCAACCTCGGCCTCGACGTGCTCGAAGTCGTCAACCTGCGCGCGATGTTTCACCCGCATCACGTCGTCGAGGGGTCGATCGAGGCGCCGCTCACCGTGCTGGCCGTTCTTCAGCGCCAGGGCCTGGTGCGCCATGTCGGGCTGAGCAACGTCACGCCGACGCAGGTCGCGGAAGGACGGCGGATCTGCGAGATCGTCTGCGTGCAGAACCAGTACAACCTGGCGCATCGCGACGACGATGCGATGATCGACGCCCTCGCGACGGACGGCATCGCCTACGTGCCGTTCTTTCCGCTCGGCGGCTTTAGCCGGCTGCAATCCTCGGCGCTGTCGGAGGTCGCGGAAGGCCTTGGGGCCACGCCGATGCAGGTGGCGCTCGCCTGGCTGCTGCGACGTGCGCCCAACATCCTGCTGATCCCCGGCACCGCGTCGGTCGCGCATCTGCGGGAGAACATGGCGGCGGACGGGTTCGCGCTGCCGGACGACGCGATGCGCGCGCTCGACGGCATGGCGGGCATCGGCCCGGCCTGACCCTGGTGGCCTGATCGCGCGCGAGGCTCGCGCGCCGCCGCCTCAGCCTCGCACCAGCGGCAGGCGGGTCGACGTCAGCGCGCGCTCCTCGACGAC
>CAXTPV010000380.1:0-2085 GCA_964246135.1 uncultured Acetobacteraceae bacterium
TCGACGCGCTGCAAGACGGTCTCGGCATCCAGAACTCCGGCACCGGCCACGCATCGAGCCTCGCCATGTTCCGCCGGCATGGCTTCCGGCACCTGCGGATCGGCATCGGCTGGGCCTCGTTCCGCTACGACAACCCCACCTTGCTCAACCACGACGAGGCCGAGGCGACGCAATCCTGGCTGCGCGCGGTCAGGCGCTCGGGCCTGCGCCCGCTGGTGCTGCTGCAGGCGCATGACCAGCGGCCCTGTCCGTTCGAGCAGTTCCAGCCCGGCCTGGCGCGACCGGCCGCCGCCGGCGACACCACGATCGAACTCGCCGACGCCTCGCGCCTGGTCCCCGGACGCAGCGGCATCATCGGCTTCTGGGTGCCGGTGAACCATTATGTCAGCCTCGATCCGAGCGGATTGTTCCCGGCGAGCTTCGTCACCGCCGTGGATGGCGGCCGCGTCACGCTGTCGCGTCCGCTCGGCCGCGACCTCCCGCCCGATGCCAGCCCGGTGTTCGTGACCCTGGCATACCGGCCGTTCGGCACCCCGGGTTCGGCCGACTACCAGGCGACGCTCGCCGGCTGGCAAACCTATGTGCGCGCAACCGCCGCGCTGATGACCCGCGCGCTCGGCACCGAAGGCGCCCCCAACCTCGGCTTTGACCTCGAGATCTGGAACGAAACCTCGTTCGGCAGCCGCTTCCTCGACATCAACAACTACTACCCGCCCGGCGCCGGCGCCGGGCGCGACGAGTATCCGGGCGGCACGCCCCGCGCCATGACCGACCTCGTCGCCGCGACCGCCGCAATCGCCGGCGCGCATCCGGCCGCCTTCGCCGGTGTCTCCCTCGTCAACGGCTTTGCCAGCGTCTCGCCGGTGCCGGCCGCCGCCGCCCAGCCCCGCCGGATCAACGCGCTCGCCAAGCATCCCTATCCGAGCGTCCACCACTTCCCGCATGACAACGTGTCGCCAGCCCTGCTCGACGCCCGCCACGCCAGGACCGCGTTCGTGCCCGCGTTCTCCTGCTACCTGCACGAGCTCAACGGCACCATGACCTTCCCGACCGCGATCGTGCCCGACGTGGCCGACGCGGTCTCGCAGGGCGGCCATGGCGCCGGCGCGAGGCCGGGCGATCCGTGCCCGGTCTGGATCACCGAGACCGGCACCGCCGGCCACGAGGTGGGCGTCACCGAACCGGCCGCGCTGTGGCGCCTGCTGGCCAAAGGCACGCTGCGCGCCCTGTTCTTCCACCTCGGCATCGGCGTCGAGCGCGTCTATCTGTTCCGCGGCGTCGGCGACCTCGCCTTCTTCTCCATCGTCGACGAGCAGGCGCCCGACACCCCGACCCTGCCGCTGCTCGCGCTCGCCCGCGTCCTGCGCGCGATCGCCGGCGCCACCCCCGAGGCGGCGATCCACGCGCCGGCCGCGCCGCGCCCCTTCAGCTACGGCATCGACCATGTCGGTGGCGAGGCGATGACGCTCTGGCGCGGCGATGGCGGTCCGGGCAATCCCGACTTCGCCCAGCCCGACGATTTCGTGCTGATCCCGATCGCGGTGACCCCACGCCGCACCGCCTTCGTCTACTGGTTGCACGGCCTCGACATGCGCCGCGACATGGCGATGGTGCCGGTCGCGCTCTCGATCCGCGGCTTTGCCGCGACGGCGCTGACGATCGAGGCCTACGATCCGGTGGCCGACCGGCCCAGGGTCGCCAAACGCCGCGACGCGCCGCCAGGGGTCTTGCGCGTCGCGCTCCAGGCCGACGACGTTCCCGCCATCCTGGTGGTGACCGAAACCTGAGCCAGGCGCATGATGCCATTTGACCCGGCAAGGTCCCGCCGCCGCCGGGCCACGGCGAAAATCTTGATTTAATTTCAAGTTTCCGGCGTCCTTAACCGAGATCAAGCTTTTTCCGGCGGGCCGTGAACGAAAGGCGAGGGCGCTGCCCTCGACCCGCTGGGGCCATCGGCCCCGGACCCCTTGCCCATCGGATCCAGCCGGAACCCGATCAGCTCCACCCCAAGCCGCCGGGTGTCGGGGTTCGCCAACCCACCCGGCCGCACCGGCCGCGCGATCATCACGTGCAGCACCAGCGTGC
>CAXTPV010000381.1:0-2078 GCA_964246135.1 uncultured Acetobacteraceae bacterium
CCCGAGTTCTACACCGCGATCGACCGCGAGCGGGCGCTGGAGCTCGGCCTGTCGGTGCAGCAGATCGCCGACGACATCAACATCGCGGTGTCCGGCAGCTTCCAGGTCAGCCCGAACTTCTGGACCGATCCCAAGACCGGCATTCCCTGGCAGCTCTGGGTGCAGGCGCCGGAATACCGGCTCGACACGCTAAACAAGGTGAGCGACACGCCGCTGGAAACGACGGGCAACGCCGGCGGCGCGCTCAACCTGTTCTCCAACGTCGCCACGTTCCACCGCGGCGTGGAGGAAAGCGTCGGCACCCGCATCAACTCGCAAAGCGCCTACGACGTCTACGCCGCGGTCCAGGACAGCGATCTCGGCACGGTCTCGAACGGCATCAACCGCATCGTCGCCGACGAGCAGCATCACCTGCACGCGCCCGACAAGGTCGTCGTGCGCGGCCAGATCCAGAGCATGAACCAGGCCTTCCTGCACATCGGCATCGGCCTCGCGGTCGCGATCGTCGCCGTCTACCTGCTGATGGTGCTGAACTACCAGAACTGGGGCGACCCGTTCGTCGTGCTGTGCGCTCTGCCGATGGTGTTCTCCGGCGTGGTGTTCGCGCTGTTCGTGACCGGCACGACGTTCTCGATCCCGTCGCTGATGGGCGCGATCATGAGCGTCGGCGTCGCCAGCGCGAACTCGATCCTGCTGGTGACGTTCGCACGCGAGCACCGCGAAGAGACCGGCTGCTCGGCGGTGGAAGCCGCGATCATGGCCGGCGAGACCCGGCTGCGACCGGTGCTGATGACGGCGGGCGCGATGTTCGTCGGCCTGATCCCGATGGCGCTCGCACTCGGCGAGGGCTCGGAGGCCAACGCGGCGCTGGCTCGCGCGGTGATGGGCGGCGTCGCGGTCGGAACCTGCTCGACCTTGCTGTTCGTGCCGTTCCTCTATGCCCTGCTGCGACGCCCCGACGTCCACGCCCCGGAGGACTATCTGTGAGCGACACCGAGACCCTGCGACGCGAGTCCGGATCGCGGCCGGAGCACGGTGGCAAGCCTGGCAAGCGTGGCCGTGTGCCGGCGAAAAGGCTGGTGCTGTTGGTCGGCGTGCCGGTGGCCGTGCTGGTGGCGATCGGCGTCGTCGGCCATCTCCGCACCAGCGCCGACGCCGACCGTACCATGCACGAACAGGTCAACAACGTGCCAGACGTGTCGGTCCAGGAGGCCAGGCGCCAGGACGGCCCGATCACCGTGACCCTGCCCGGACAGACGCAGCCCTTCGACACCGCCTCGATCTACGCGCGCGCGACCGGCTACGTCGCCGAGCGACGCGTCGACATCGGCAGCCGCGTGCGCAAGGGCGACCTGCTGGTGCGGCTGTCGGCGCCCGACACCGACGCCGACCTCGCCCAGGCGGTCGCGACCGTCGGCCAGCTGGAGGCCTCGATCACCCAGGCGCGCGCCAACCTGCAGCAATCGGTGGCCAACCACCGGCTCGCCGACGTGACCCGCTTTCGCACCAGCACGCTCGCCGGCCAGGGCTGGGCCACCCGCCAGAGCGCCGACAACGACGTCGCCAACGCCAACGTGCAGACCTCGACCGTGACCTCGGCCGAGGCCGGCATCGCCGTCGCCGAGGCGAACCTGCGCGCGCAACAGGCCAACGTCGTCAGGTTGCAGGCGCTGGTCGATTTCGAGCGGGTGACCGCGCCGTTCGACGGCGTGATCACCAGCCGCGCCGTCGACATCGGCGACCTGCTGCAGGCCACCGCCAGCAGCGGCACGCCGATCTTCACCGAGGATTCCGACGACGTGCTCCGCACCCAGGTCTACGTGCCGCAGAGCGAGGCGGTCGGCATACGCGACGGCATCGACGCCCGCACCACCGTGCCCGAGATGCCCGGCCGGGTGTTCCGGGCCAGCGTCGCGCGCAGCGCGGTCGCGATCGATGCTCAGTCACGCTCGATGCTGACCGAGATCGACATCCCGAACCCGGCCCACGTCCTGCGGCCCGGGCTCTACGTCAACATCTCGTTCGAGGTGCCGCGCCCGCACCCCGTGGTGGTGATCCCCGACGCCGCGGTGATCTTC
>CAXTPV010000382.1:0-611 GCA_964246135.1 uncultured Acetobacteraceae bacterium
GCGAACAGGCGGCGGAACTGATCCTCCACCACATCGGCCAGCGCGCCGACGATCAACAGCGAAGCCGCGGTGGATCGCGGCAATACCGGCACGAGCGCGGCGAGGCAGGCATCCTCGCCTTCGGTGAACGTCGTCTCGATGCCGCTGCCGGAATAGGCCAGCACGCGGGTGCCGGGCAGGGAGCGGCGGCTCAGCCGAGCGGCGGCGCGCGACAAATCGAGCTTGATCACCTCGGACGGGCAGGAGCCGACCAGGAACAGCAGCCTGATCTCCGGCCGACGCTCCAGCAGGCGGCCGACCACGCGGTCAAGCTCGTCGTTCATGTCGGCGCGGCCGGCGAGATCGCGCTCCTCGATGATTGCGGTGGCGAAGCGGGGCTCGGCGAAGATCATCACGCCGGCGGCCGATTGCAGCAAATGGGCGCAGGTGCGCGAGCCGATCACCAGGAAGAACGCGTCCTGCATCGCGCGATGCAGCCAGACGATGCCGGTCAGGCCGCAGAACACTTCCCGCTGGCCGCGCTCACGCAGCACGCCGTCGGCCGCCGGCTGGCAGCCCGGGGTCCGATCGAGGGTGACGGCGTCGCTCCCCCCGCGGCGCCCCCCCCCGAA
>CAXTPV010000382.1:621-2075 GCA_964246135.1 uncultured Acetobacteraceae bacterium
CGCTCACCCGGCGGCGCCGAGCGCGTAGCCCGGCGGTTCGCGACGCACCGCGCGCAGCTTGAGCACGAACTGGGTCGCGTTGACGACGTAGGTCGCATACGCGCAAAGCGCGAGCTGCATCAGGTGGGACGCCGTCAGCGCGTGCGTCAGCAGCGCCGCGACGTAGGCGGCGTGCAGCGCGATCACCAGCATGCTGAACAGGTCCTCCCAGAAGAAGGCCGGTGCGAACAGCAGCTTTCCGAACACCGCGCGCTCCCACAGCGCGCCGGTCACCATGATGGTGCCGAGCAGGATCGTCTTGACGACGATCGAGGCGGTGGCCGCGGTGTAGCCCTCGCCGGTGGCGAGGAAGCGCAGCACCAGCACCAGGCTCAGCGCGAAGGCGGCGAACTGCACCGGCGCGAGCACGCCCTGGACGATCGTCCAGTTGCTCTCGTCGCGGCGCCGGCGCTGCTCGGGCGTGTAGACGAACGGCGCGACAGTGGCCTGATCGTCACGGCGCTTGCCGGCATAGCCGGAGGTGGCCGGCCAGGGGCAGCAATCGACGCCACTCAGCATGTTGGAGAAGAACTGCGTCGTGCTCATCGCGTGCCCCCGGGACCGCTGCCGATGCCAGGACGCTAGGACTCGCCGCGAGCAAGTGTCAAGCGTTCGCGACGTAATCCTAGGTTGACACATGCCGGACACGTTGCTTCAATCCTGACCGTCGCTGTGGTCGTGCAGGGAGCGCGTGATGGCCGGGCTGATGCCGCAGTATAGCGACGACGGGACCAGCTTCTCATGGCCGCGCGCGATGCCTGACCGCAACATTCCCGCGATCCTCGCCCTGGTGCGGCAACAAGTGCTGCCCCGTCTGGTCGCGCGCCAACGCGCCGACACGCCTCCCGGGCAGGTCCCGATCGAGGGCGCGCGCCGCCCGGTCGCCGACCGGCTGACCGTGGATCGCCTGGTCGAGCGCCTGCTGCTGGCCGACCCGCGTCCGGCCGCCGCCCTGTTCGCCAGCCTGCGCTGCACCGGCGAGACACCCGAGGCGCTCTGTCTCGGCCTGCTCAGCGAGGCGGCGCGCCGGCTTGGCGACCTCTGGGAGGATGACCGGACAAGCTTCACCGAGGTGACGATCGGCACGCTGCGCTTGCACTCGTTTCTTCGCGAGATCGCGCCCGCGCTCGTCGCCGATGCAAAGAGGCTGTCGGCCGGCACCGTGCTGCTGCTGCCGGCGCCCGGCGAGACGCATGGGTTCGGCCTCGCCATGCTGGGCGAGTTCTTTCGCCGCGACGGC
This sequence comes from uncultured Acetobacteraceae bacterium, assembly GCA_964246135.1. Lineage (GTDB taxonomy): Bacteria > Pseudomonadota > Alphaproteobacteria > Acetobacterales > Acetobacteraceae > CAXTPV01. The sequence goes on from CAXTPV010000382.1 coordinate 1,901, forward strand.
TGGCAGGTGCGTCCGCCACTGCCCGCGTCGCGCTTGGACGCGACCGCGCAGGCGCGCGCCCAGCGCCTCGACGTGATCGGCTTCTCGATCGCGTCCGACCTCCACCTCGGCGTGCTGGCCGAGCAGGTGGCCTCGGTACGCAAGGCGTCGCGCAATCGCGGCCTGATCGTCATGG
>CAXTPV010000383.1:0-2068 GCA_964246135.1 uncultured Acetobacteraceae bacterium
CCGGGTGATCAACGCGACCGGCATCGCGCTCCACACCAATCTCGGCCGGGCGCCGCTCCCCGCCGAGGCGATCGAGGCGGCGGCGGCGGCGTCGGGCTACACCAACCTCGAGTTCGATCTCGAGACCGGCCTGCGCGGACAGCGCCTCGGCGCGATCGAGGCGCTGCTGCACGACATGACCGGCGCCGAGGCGGCGATCGTCGCCAACAACTGCGCCGCCGCCGTGCTGCTGGCGCTGTCGGCGCACGCGGGCGGCGGCGGCGAGGTCATCGTGTCGCGCGGCGAGCTGGTCGAGATCGGCGGCGGCTTCAGGGTGCCCGACATCATCGCGGAGGGGGGCGCCCGGCTGGTCGAGGTCGGAACCACCAACCGGACCCGCCTCGCCGACTACGCGCGCGCGATCGGCCCCGCGACCAGGATGCTGCTCAAGGTGCATCGCAGCAACTTCCGGATCACCGGCTTCACCGAGGAGACATCCTGCGAGTCGCTGGCGGCGCTCGCGCGCACCCACGGCCTGAGGATGATGCAGGATCTCGGCAGCGGCAGCATCGCCGATCTCGCGCGGATCACGCCGGACGGCCGGCTGCGGGAGCCGACGGTGAGCGCGCAGGCAAAAGCGGGCTGCGACCTGATCGCGTTCTCGGGCGACAAGCTACTCGGCGGCCCGCAGGCGGGCATCGTGATCGGCACCGAGACCGCCATCGCGCCGCTCCGCCGGCACCCGCTGATGCGGGCGATGCGGCTCGACAAGATGACGCTGGCCGCGCTGGAGGCGGTGTTGCGGTTGCATCGCGACCCGGCCGGCGCCGCGCATCGCATCCCGATCCTCCGGATGCTCGGGCAGACGGCGTCCACGCTGGAGGCGCGCGCCGAGCGTCTCTGCGAGTTGCTGGCGCGCCCGGCGCCGCAGGGAGCGTTCCAGGGCGCGGCGCCGCTGATCGACGCGGCGGTGGAGCGCAGCGCGGCCGAGACCGGCGGCGGCACCCTGCCGGGCGAGCGGATCGAGAGCCGGGCGGTGTCGCTCGCGGTCGCGTCCCTTGGCGCCGACGCGCTGGCCAGATTGCTCCGCCTCGGCACCCCCGCGATCGTCGGGCGCGTCGCGGACGGTCGGGTGCTGCTCGACATGTTCGCGATCGCCGATGACGAGCTCGCGTCGGTCGCGGCCGCGGTGCACGCGATCGCCAACTCGCCCTGAACACGATGGCGCCCGCGACGATGCCCGCGACGATGGGCAGCCTCGTGCTCGGCGTGCTCGGGCATGTCGATCATGGCAAGACGACGCTGGTGCGCGCGCTGACCGGGATCGAGACCGACCGCCTGGCCGACGAGCGCCGGCGCGGCATCTCGATCGCGCTCGGCTTCGCGCACCTCCCGGCCGAATCCGGCGGCACGATCGACGTGATCGACATGCCGGGACACGAGCGCTTCGTCCGCACCATGATCTCGGGCGCCACGGGGATCGACGTGGCACTGCTGGTGGTCGCGGCCGATGAGGGCGTGCGGCCACAGACGGTCGAACACGTGGAGGTCGCATCCCTGCTCGGGATCGGGCGCGCGATCGTCGCCGTCACCAGGACCGACCTCGCCGACCCGCACATGGCGCGCGCCGCCGGCGCCGAGGCGCGCGCGCTGCTGGGGCGCAACGGCATCGACACCGCGTCGGTCCTGTTCGTGTCCGCCGTCAGCGGCGACGGGTTGGACCGGCTGCGCGCGGGGCTGTCGGCCGAGGCGGCCCAAGCGCGGACCCCGGCCGATGACGGCCTGCCCTTCCTCGCCGTCGATCGTGCTTTCAGCATCGCCGGCGCCGGCACCGTGGTGACCGGCACGCTGCGTCGCGGCGCGCTGCACGAGGGCGATCGACTGGACGCGCTGCTGCCGGCGTCGGCCGCCCGGCCGCGCGCGCTGCGGGTGCGCATGCTCCAGGTGCGTGGCACCCGCGTCGCGTCGGCCTGGCCCGGACGCCGGGTGGCGCTCAACCTGCGCGGCGTCGAGCCGGCATGCTGGATCACCGCCGGATTGCGATCGACCGCCAGCGCCGATCCGCTGCCGAACGGCGCGCGGCTGACGC
>CAXTPV010000384.1:0-2064 GCA_964246135.1 uncultured Acetobacteraceae bacterium
CGATCAGCCCGATCGCGTCATCGAGCCGGTGATGGGCACAGCCATTGGTGTTGTAGGCGTAGCGTAGGGTCATGCGTCCGGCGTTCGGTTCATCGCCAGAACTGGGAGCGGAACCGGCGCTGTCGAGGCGGCGCCATCCACCATCCGGTCGAACAGGGCCAGCACTGCGGCCTTGTCGACGCCGGTCGCGTGGTCGAACGGGGTGAACACGGTGTCGAAATCGAGCGCCGCGAACACCCGCCGATAGCAGCGCGCCTCATGGGGCGAAAGCGGGATTTGCTTGTGATACGCCTTGTGGGTCGACAGCGCCCCAAGCCTGCCGCGTGCGTCGAAATCGAGCTTGAGCGCGTCGCCGACGAACACCGCTCGCCGCCGCGCGTCATGCAGGATCGCGTGCCCCTCGTAGTGGCCGCCGGTGTGATGCAGCGTGAGGCCGGGCGCGATCGCGTGCGTCTCATCCCAGGGATGGGTGACGCGGAACGCCTTGGTCCACTGCAGATCCTCGCGCTGGATGAGCAGCGGCGGTTCGAAACGCTGCTGCAACTGCCACAGCGCGCCGTAGCCGTGCGGGTGCGACGCCGCCAGCACCGCGATGCCGCCAAGCGACGCGATCACGTCGAGGCTTGCGTCGTCGTAGAACGGCGCCGCCTCGAAGGCGACGTTGCCGCCCGGGTCGCGCAGCAGCCAGCCATGGCTGTCGAGGCCAAAGCGCGGCGTGGTCCAGAACTCCCACACCCCCGGCATCACCTCGCGGTGGTGATGCGTGAGGTCGGCGAGGTCTGCGGGGACGCGGAAATCCCAGCCGTCGTCGGGCAGGTCGTTCCGCACGTCCGAACAGATCGGGCAGTGGGGCGGCACCGCGAAATGCCGCTGCCAATGGCCGCAATTGCTGCACGCATAGGGCGAGAGCGGCATCGTTCAGGCCTCCGCCAGCTGGACCGGCGCGTCCCGCCCGATCGCGTCGCGCAGGCCGGCGAGCAGCGCCATCGTGCGCAGATCCTGCCGCGCCGTGAACCCGAACGCCCGGCGTCCGGCGAGGTGGTCGGCGAAGCGCTCCACCTGGTTTGCGAATGGCGAGCGCTCCGCGCCCTCGACCGCGACCTCTCTGGCGCCATCGGCGTCCACCAGGGTCAGCGTGCCGCCGCCGGTCTGGCCCATGGTGTCGGTCAGCGTGAGCTGGCCCCGGACGCCGATGATCTCGAGCCGCCGGCGCGGCAGGAACTCCGGGCAGTTATAGGCGACGTGGAGCTGCGCCAGCACGCCGGACGCGGTGCGGGCGACGACCATGGCGCCGTCATCGATCCGGCCGGCGGCGTAGTCGTGGATGCGGTGCTGGCCGAGAATGCGTGCCTCGAGGAGCGCCTCGCCGAGCAGCATAGCGACGAGGTCGAGGCCGTGCGGGGCGAGGTCGAACAGCGCGCCGCCGCCGGCGCGCGCGGGATCGATGCGCCAGTTGTCGTCCGACCACGACGCCCCGACCCAGCAGCAATAGACCAGCCGCAGCGCCGCGACCCGGCCGACGGCGCCATCACGGATCAGCCCGGCGGCACGGATGTGGGCGGCATGGAAGCGCTGGTCGAACCCGGTCGCGTAGAACACGCGATGGCGCTCGCAGGCGGCGACCATCGCGTCGGCGTCGGCGGCGTCGAGCGCCATCGGCTTCTCGCACAGCACGTGCAGCCCGGCGGCGGCGGCGGCCTCGACCAGGCCACGATGCGCGTGGTTGGGCGTCGCGATGTAGACCGCGTCGAGACCGGGAGTCGCGAGGAAGCCGTCAAGCGCGGTTGACCGCGCGGCCTCGCGATCGCCAGGCGCGATACGTGCCAGTGCCGCCTCGTCAGGGTCGTGCAGCGCCACCAGGCGGCCGTTGCGCGACGCGGCGATCGCCGGGGCGGCGTGGTCGCGCGCGACCCAGCCGCAGCCGGCGATGCCCCAGCCGAGGCGGCCGCCTACCATCGCGCCGGCAGGTCGACATAGACGCGCCGCCGCAGCAGCGACGTGGCATCGGCACCATCGGTCGCGATCGCGTCGGGTCCGGCCCAAACCAGGGGGTAGGTCGCGAGC
>CAXTPV010000385.1:0-2061 GCA_964246135.1 uncultured Acetobacteraceae bacterium
TCTGGGCAGAGCCCAGCCTTGCTTCCCCGAGGGTCAATCCCCAAAGCCGCTGGTATGATGCCGGGCCGGCGCCGCCCGGCTCCCCAGCAGCGGAGCCCCGATCATGCTTCCCGACACGTTGGCAAGGCGCGCGCGGGACTGGTCGCGTCCCGCGCCCCAGTGCAACGAGGCGCACGTGTCGGCGCTGCGGGAGCGGCTGCTGGCGGACCAGCGCACCCGAACGACGCGCGGGCTGTCGGTGCTGCACGTCGCCGCCGGCGGCTGCGGCGGCTGCGCGCTCGAGGTCGGCGGCCTGGACGCGCCGCGATCGGCCACCAACCGGCTCGGGATACGCTTCACCGCGACGCCGCTCGATGCCGACACCCTGCTGATCACCGGCGCCGGCGTGCGCAACGCGTCGGGTCCGCTGCTACGCGCCTACCAGGCGATGCGCGGTCCGCGCTACGTGGTCGCGGTCGGCGCCTGCGCCGCCACCGGGATACCTTTGGCTGGCGCGAGCTTGCCCTCGCTCGACCCGCCCGCGCGCTACGCCCTGACCGAGGATGGTGCCCGCTCCCTGCTGCCGTTCGACCTCATCATCCGCGGCGCGCCGCCGCCTCCGGACGCGATCCTGCTCGGCTTGCTCACCCTGGCCGAAGCGGCCATGACGCCGCCGGCTCAGCCGGTCCGCAAATCCAGCCGCAACGTCATGCAGTAGGCGCCCCCGCCCGACAGGATGTAGGGGTCGAGATCGACATCGCGCACGGTGTAGCCGTGCGACGCGATGCGGCCCCGCAGCGTGTCGGTCGCGCGCGCCATCACCACCGTGTCGCCGAGCGCCACCGCGTTGACGCAGAAGCGCCGCGCATCCTCGTCGGTCGCCTCGATCAGCTCGGACGCGGGCACGATGGCGCGTATCGTCGCGAGCCCCGCCGGCGAGAACGCCGGCGGGTAGAACAGCACCTGGCCGCGCGGCAGCACGCAAAAGCAGGTGTCGAGGTGATAGAATCGCGGGTTGACCAGCGCGAGCGCCACCACCCGCCGCTCAAAGAAGCGTTCGAGCACGGCCGGGCTGTCCTCGCCCGATCGCGGCCCGTAGCCGCCCCAGAAATGCCCGCGCGTCGCATCCCAGATGCAGTCGCCGGCACCCTCCTGCAGCACGCCATCCGGCAGCGTCGCGACCTCGGCGACGACGCCGCGCTCACGCAAGCCCGCGAACGCGGCGTGGAATTGCGCCGTCTCGCCCTGCCGTTCGGGATGACGGAACCGCGCCAGCATCACCCGGCCGTCGAGCACCACCGCGGCGTTGGCCGGGAACACCATGTCGGGCAGCCCGGGCGCGCCCGGGATCGTCGTGACCTCGGCGCCCGCCTCGGTGAGCGCTCGCCGGAGTTCGCCGAACGCCGCCACCGCCTGTTGCCGGTGCGCGTCTGGCGCATCGCGCCAGGCATCGGGTCGCATCCACGGGTTGATCGCGTAGGACACGTCGTAATGGGCGGGATCGGTCATCATCAGCGTCGGCATCGCATGGGCTCCGGCTCGTGCGGCTCGACGCACGGCATTGTCAGGTCGGGCTCGCCTCGGCGTCGTCGTCGTCGGGATGCGCTTCGGCGTCCCGGCGCAGGCGGTGGAACGAGCGGCGCGAGAACGGCAGCATGGCCGCGTAGATGATGCCGGCGGCGGCGAGCGCGCCCCATGGTTCGGCCACCAGCACCGCCGCGTAGGTGCCGGTGCCGAGCAGCAGCGGCAGCACGAACTGCGCCGGCACCCGGAAGTTCTTGAAGCTCCAGACCGGCAGCGTCGACACCAGCAGGGCGGCGCAGACGATCTCCACGCTCGCGACCACGACCGGGCTCTGCGCCAGGCGCGACACCGAGGCCAGCCCCAGGCTGTTGGCCTCGAGTGCCGCGAACAGCGGGAACAGCACCATCCCGGCACCGGCCGGCGCCGGCACGCCCGCGAAGAAGTTGTAGGCGTAGGCCGGCGGGTTGCCGGCGCTCACCCCCACGTTGAAGCGCGCGAGCCTGAGTGCCATGCACACCGCGAACATCATGCTCGGCAAGAACGCGAGTCGCCCCGCGC
>CAXTPV010000386.1:0-2049 GCA_964246135.1 uncultured Acetobacteraceae bacterium
ACGCGCTGGCCGAGACGGTCGACACCAACGATGCCTGGATACGCGAGCGCACCGGCATCCATCAGCGGCATCTCGTCAGCGGCGACGAGACCGCCGCCACGATGGGCGCGCGCGCCGCGTCCGCGGCGCTGGCCGATGCCGGCATCGAGGCGGACGCGGTCGATGCGATCGTGCTCGCGACCGCGACGCCAGACAACGTGTTCCCCGCGACCGCGGTGCAGGTGCAGGCGAGGCTCGGCGCCAGCCGCGCCTTTGCGTTCGACGTGTCGGCCGCCTGCACCGGCTTTGTCTACGCGCTGTCGATCGCCGACAACCTGATCCGCGGCGGCCAGGCGCGGACGGCGCTGGTGATCGGCAGCGAGGTCTACTCCCGCATCATCGACTGGCAGGATCGCGGCACCTGCGTGCTGTTTGGCGACGGTGCCGGCGCGGTGCTGCTGCGCGGCGTCCCCGACGACGACGTCGGCGTGCTGTCGACCCACCTGCATTCCGACGGCAGGCTCGGCGACCTGCTGTTCGTCGACGGCGCCCTCGGCCGCGCCGGCGGGTCCGGCCATCTCCGCATGCAGGGCCGCGAGGTGTTCCGCCACGCCGTCGCCAAGCTCGCGGAATCGGTCGACGAGGCGCTGGCCGCCAACGGCCTGGCCCAGGACGCGATCGACTGGCTGGTGCCGCATCAGGCCAACCGCCGCATCATCGACGCGATGGCGCGCAAGCTCGGGCTGCGGCCCGAACGCGTGGTCGTCACGGTCGACCGGCACGCCAACACCTCGGCCGCCTCGATCCCGCTGGCGCTGGCCGAGGCGGTCGGCGACGGCCGCATCAGGCGCGGCGACCTGGTGCTGATGGAGGCGCTCGGCGGCGGCCTGACCTGGGGCTCGGCGCTGGTCCGGATGTAACCGGATGTCGTGGGTATCTCGCGACACAATCGCGCCTGAACTGCGATGATCGACGCCGGTCCGGTTGACGGCCGGGCGGTTGCGCTGTCACGCTTCCGCGATGAATACCGTGACCCGGGCCCACCTCGCCGAGCAGATCTACATGCAGGTCGGGCTGTCGCGCAACGAATCCGCCGACCTGCTGCAGAACGTGCTGGAGCGGCTGGCGGTGGTGCTGGAGGCTGGCGGCTCGGTCAAGATCAGCGGCTTCGGCACCTTCTCGGTGCGCCAGAAGGGACGCCGGATCGGCCGCAATCCCAAGACCGGCGTCGAGGTGCCGATCCTGCCGCGCTCGGTGCTGGTGTTCCGGCCGAGCCAGGTGATGAAGGCGCTGGTGAACGGCGAAACGCCGCCGCCCGACGACGGAGAGCCTGATTGATCTCCGACGACGAGGCCGCGACGGCCGCCCCCGGCACCAAGACCGCCGCCCTGCTCCAGGCCGCCAGCGGCGACCCGGTGCGTGCCCGGCTGCGCAAATCGCCCTCGGCGTTCCGCACCATCAGCGAGGTCGCCGACGAGCTGCACATCCCGCAGCACGTGCTGCGCTTCTGGGAGACGCGGTTCCCGCAGGTCAAGCCGCTCAAGCGAGGCGGCGGCCGGCGCTACTATCGTCCCGACGACATCACGCTGCTGCGCAGCATCTCGCACCTGCTCTACATCCAGGGCTACACCATCAAGGGCGTGCAGCGCCTGCTGCGCGAGGGCGGCGGCGCGCTCGGCGACGACATCCCGCCGGCCAGCGAGGCGATGCTGGCCGACGAGGGCGAGCTGGAGCTACGCATCCCGCCGGTTCCGGAAGGCGCCGCCGACGAGGACATGCCGCCGGACGAGGCGGAGCCCGGGCCGGGCGCGCGGATGCTGCAGACCGAGAGGGCCAACGAAGTGCTGGCGCTACTCCGCGCGACGCTGCACGAACTCGAAGCCCTCGCCCGCCTGCTCGACGAGTGACCGCCAGCCCGCCCACCTGGCCGCCCGAGCGTGGGGCAAGGGGAGGCGCGGTTGTGATGCCGTGGCCGGACTGCTATGCGATGCCTGCCGCAAGCGGTGGGTCGGGCAGTAGCGCAGCCTGGTAGCGCATCAGTCTGGGGGACTGGGGGTCGTGGGTTCGAAT
>CAXTPV010000387.1:0-2041 GCA_964246135.1 uncultured Acetobacteraceae bacterium
ACCTCGATGCGCGCGACCTCGCAGCCATACCGCAGCGTCGCGCCGAGGCAGGCCGCGAGCCCGGCGAGCGCGGTCGCGACCCGGTGCATGCCGCCATCAACCAGCCACACCCCCGAGCGCTCGACATGCGCGACTAGCATCAGCGTCGCCGGCGCCGCGAACGGCGAGGCGCCGCAATAGGTCGCGTAGCGCCCGAACAACTGACGCAGGCGCGGGTCCCGGAAATGCTCCGACAACGCCTGCCACAGCGTGGTGAACGGGCTGATCCCGAGTAACGCGCGCGGCCCGGCTCGCCCGACCAGGGCGGCGAGGTTCGGCCGCGAGGCGTGGATGAAGCTCGGCGCCAGCGTCGCGTAGATCCGCGCCGCGCGATCGCAGAACTCGAGATAGCCGCGCGCCTCCGCCGCCCCCGCGAAGCGGCCGATCGCGTCGGCCGACCGTTGCCGATCGGCGAACAAATCGAGCCTCGCGCCGTCGCCCCAGCCGTGGCGTGCGAGCGTCGCCGCCGGAAGCAGCGTGAGATGCGCGTCGAGCGTGGTGCCCGCCTCCTCGAACAGGGCGTCGAACACGTGGCGCATGGTGAACACCGTCGGCCCGGCATCGACGCGCGCCCCGCCGGCCAGCACGTCGCGCATCTTGCCGCCGGGCGCGGACGCGCGCTCGACCACGATGACGTCGAGCCCGCGCGACGCCAGCGCGACCGCGCAGGCCAGCCCGCCGATGCCGGCGCCGATCACCACCACGCGGTCGCTCACCGCCGGGTTCCTGAACAGACAAGAGTGTGGTTGACGCCAGTGTCCATTAAGTCTGACACTCTCACGTGACAACTCGTCATGACAAGCCGGTGCGCCGGCAGCCCAAGGGAGGTCGCCGATGGATGCGTCCCTGATCGATCAGGCGCTGGAGCGTGCGCTGGGGGCCGTCACCCCGGGCGGCCCGCCGGGTCTGGCCGCCGCGATCCACCACGGCGTATTCCCCGGCGGCGCCCGGGTCAGGCCACGCCTCTGCCTGGCGGTGCACGCCGCCTGCGCCGGCGAGGACCACGACGCCGCGCTGGCCGCCGCGGCCGCGATCGAGATGATGCACTGTGCCTCCCTGGTGCATGACGATCTGCCCTGCTTTGACGATGCGCCGCTCCGGCGCGGGGTGCCATCGGTGCATGCGGCGCACGGCCCGGCGCTGGCGGTGCTGGCCGGCGACGCGCTGATCGTGCTCGCCTTCGAGTCGCTGGCACGCGGCGTCGCCCACACGCCACATCTCGCGACGCTGACCCTGCTGCTGGCCCGCGCATCCGGCATGCCGCACGGCATCGTCGCCGGCCAGGGCTGGGAGGGCGAGAAGCTGGTGCCGCTCACGACCTATCACCGCGCCAAGACCGCCTCGCTGTTCTCGCTCGCCGCGATGGCCGGGGCCGCCATCGCCGGGTCGGCGCACGAGCCTTGGAACCGGCTCGGTGACTGCCTGGGCGAGGCCTACCAGGTCGCCGACGACATCCGCGACATGACTCTCGACGCCGCCTCGCTCGGCAAGCCCGCCGGCCGCGACGCGGCGCTCGACCGCCCGAGCGCCGCCCGCACGCACGGCATCGACGGCGCGATGGCCCGGCTGGAAGCCCTGGTCGCCGGCGCGATCGACGCGATCCCGGCCTGTCCCGGGGCAGGGCTGCTCCGCGGCCTGATCGGCCGCGAGCTGCGTCGCCTGCTGCCGGCGGACATGCTGCTGCACGCGGCGTGAGCCACGCCGCCGCCGTCGCGTCTCCCCCCTGGCGGCTCGGCGACCGTCTGATCCGGCTGCAGGCGAGTGCTCGCTTCCGCGACCTCGCGAGCCGCCTGCCGTTGACCCGCCCGGTCGCGCGTCGCCGGGCAGGGGCATTGTTCGACCTCTGCGCCGGCTTTGTTTACTCGCAATGGCTGCGCGCCGCGGTCGAGCTCGATCTGCCGCGTCTGCTGCTGGCGGCGCCCGGCAACGCCCTCACGCTCGCGCCGCGCCTCGGCCTCGACATCGAGGCAGCGCCCCGCCTGCTCGCCGCCTGCGTGTCGCT
>CAXTPV010000388.1:0-2017 GCA_964246135.1 uncultured Acetobacteraceae bacterium
TTGCCAACCGGCGCGCCCGGTCGGCGCCTGGGACCCCGCGTTCGGCAAGCTCGGCCAGGCGCGACTGACGGGCGGAGACCAGCGCGATCTCGCCCATCGCGAACACGCCGTTGACCAGGATCAGGCCGAAGATGACGAGGCAGGTGACGGTGACGTTCATGTCGGCAAGGCGTGGCATGTCGGCAAGGCGTGGCATGTCGGCGACGCGTGGCATGTCAACGGCGCGTGACGCTCCGGGGCGCCACGCGCCCTCGGGCTACTCCGCCGCGTCGATCGGTGCTTCCGTCTTGCGGCGGATCACCACCTTTGGCCGCGAGCCTGGCTTGCCGCCGGTCGCGGCGGCGTCACGGGCGATCTCGGCGAGCTTGGCGTCGACGTGCTCGGCGTAGTTGAACTCGGCCGGCCGCTGGTTGTCGAGGGAGATCTCGGGCGCCATCGGCCCCTCGATCCTGGGGCCGCGCAACGCCACCGCCAGTGTCTTGATCGGGCTGCGCACCGCGTCCATCACCGCGGTCGATTCGTAGCCGGAGTGGACCATGCAGTCGGCGCATTTCTCGTAGTTGCCGGTGCCGTAGGCATCCCAGTCGGTCTCGTCCATCAGCGCCTTGAAGGTCGGCGCGTAGCCCTCGCCGAGCAGGTAGCAGGGGCGCTGCCAGCCGAACACGTTCCGCAGCGGCTTGCCCCAGGGGGTGCAGCGATAGGTCTCGTTGCCGGTGAGGAAGTTCAGGAACAGCGGCGACTGGGTGAACTTCCACTTGCTGCCATGGCGGCGGCCGAAGCGGAAGATGTCGCGGAACAGCTCCTTGGTCTTTTGGCGGCCGAGGAAGTGGGCCTGGTCTGGCGCGCGCTCATAGGCGTAGCCGGGCGAGGTCATGATGCCGTCGACGCCCATCGCCATCACGTCGTCGAAGAACCGCGCCGTGCGCTCGGCGTCGGCGCCGTCGAACAACGTGCAGTTGATCGAGACCCTGAAGCCGCGGGCCTTGGCCTTGCGGATCGCGGCCACCGCACGGTCGTAGGTGCCATCCTGGCTGACGGCGCGGTCGTGGGCCTCGCGATCGCCGTCGAGATGGACGTCGAACGAGAAGTATGGGTTCGGCTTGTAGTCGTCGAGCTTCTTTTCCAGCAGCAGCGCGTTGGTGCAGAGATAGACGAACTTCTTGCGGGCCAGCAGTTCGTCGATGATCTGGGGCATCTCGCGATGCAGCAGCGGCTCGCCGCCGGCGACCGCGACCACCGGCGCGCCGCACTCCTCGACCGCCTCGATGCAGTCTTCGATCGATAGCCGCTGATTCAGGATCGGGTCGGGATAGTCGATCTTGCCGCAGCCATTGCAGGCAAGGTTGCACCGGAACAGCGGCTCCAGCATCAGCACGAGGGGGTAGCGCTTGCGGCCGAGCAGATGCTGTTTGACCACGTACGCACCAACCTTAACCACCTGCAACATCGGAACAGCCACGTCGATTACCCCCGTTGCCCCTTCATGGGCGACACCCGTACACCCTTGCGCGATACCGTGATCTGGTGCGCGGGCTTCGTCTTATCGGGGGATTTGTGGCCCGATTTGCAACCGATGTCTCGCCAGCCGGACCACCGCGCCGACGCTGTTGCCTAAATAGCACATCGCCGGGTGGGCGCTATGGCGGTCCGATCCAGGTGGCCCTATGTGTCCCGGCGGCAAAGATGAGTTACAATTCGCTGCCGATGGTTGTGGTGGGCATGTCATTGAGTCGGCGCGGTCCGCGCTCGGTGCCGGGACGCGGATTGTTCGCCGATGGTGGCGGGCGCAAGGCCTTCGCCTTAAAGGTGGAGCGCGTTAAAGGTTGTGGTAGCGTTTGGGGAGACCGGTTCAGATGGAGCAGTCACCCAACGGGACTGTGAGGTCACAGGTTCCTGATCGTCCCTCCGGGAGCGGTGCCACCCGTCCGCTGACGCCGTTGCTGGACGTGGTGTTGTCTCCGTCTGACTTGCGTGGGTTCTCGGCGGATCAGCTGCGTCAGGTGGCCGACGAGTTGCG
>CAXTPV010000389.1:0-2014 GCA_964246135.1 uncultured Acetobacteraceae bacterium
CTGCTCGCCGATCGCGACCTGGCGCGACGCCAGGGCGAGGCCGCGCGCGCCCGCATGGAATCGCGGTTCTCGCTCGGCCACTACGCCGACCGCGTGCTGGACGTGGCGCGACACGTCGCCTGAGGCTTGTCCCGCCTCTCGACGCTCGCCATCCTTGATCTCATGCCGCCGCACCAATTCTTGAGGTCGCGACCGGCGGTGCCCCCATCGACAGCACTGCGTTGAGCGCGACCAGCACCGAGCACGATGGCGGTGCCGCCAACGCGCTCACCTCCGGCCTCGTGGTGATGTTCGCGATCGCCACCGGTGCGATCGTCGCCAACCTCTACTACGCGCAACCGCTGATCGGGCTGATCTCGCCCGCGATCGGCCTGCATGGCGGCCTCACCGGCATGGTCGTGATGTCGACCCAGCTCGGCTACGCCGCCGGCCTGCTCCTCGTCGCCTCGCTGTCCGACCTGGTCGAGAACCGCCGTCTGATCCTGATCTGCCTGGCAGGCGCGGTGCTCGGCCTGCTGGCGGTCGCGATGTCGGCCAACGCCACGACCTTCCTGCTCGCCTCCTTCGTGGTCGGAGTCTGCTCGGTCGCGACGCAAATCCTGGTGCCGTTCGCCGCCCACCTGGCGCCGGAAGCGACACGTGGCCGCATCGTCGGCAACGTGATGGGTGGCCTTGTCGCCGGCATCATGCTCGCGCGCCCGCTGGCCAGCCTGGTCGCCGCCCATTTCGGCTGGCGCGCCATCTTCTACGTCTCGGCCGCCATCATGCTGCTGCTGGCAGCTTTGCTGGGCTGGGTGCTGCCACGACGGCAACCGCGTCCCGGCCTGCATTACGGCCAGATCCTGGCCTCGATGGTCCGGCTGATGGCGACCGAGCCCCGCCTTCGCGCCCGCACCGCCTACCAGGCGCTGATGTTCGCCGCCTTCAGCCTGTTCTGGACCGCGATCCCGCTGGCGCTGCATGCAAGGTTCGGTTTCGGCCAGCGCGACATCGCGCTATTCGCACTCGCCGGCGCCGGCGGCGCGCTGGCCGCGCCGCTGGCGGGCCGGATGGCCGATCGGGGCTGGATTGTCCGGGCAACGGGGGGCGCGCTCGTGATCGTCATCCTGGCCTTCGCGCTCGCTCTGATCGCTATCATCATGCGCAGCCTGGCCGGCCTGGTCGTCGCGGCGGTCACGCTCGATGCCGCGGTGCAGGTCAACCAGGTGGTCGGCCAGCGCGTCATCTACGGGCTGGCGCCGGGGCTGCGCGGCAGGCTGAACGCGATCTACATGACGACCGTGTTCATGACCGGCGCCTGCGGCTCGCTGCTCTCGACCATGACCTACGTGCTCGGTGGCTTCCGCCTGACCGCCGCCGCCGGCATCGCGATCGGGCTGATCGGGCTCGCGGTGTTCACGCTGACCCGCCGTATCGCCGGACTGGAGGCCGGAACCTGACCGACGCGCGCTGATACCAACCCGTCTTGAGAGCGGCCGATGACACGCCAGGGCACCCCCTGGACCCGCTCAAGGCGGAGCCTCGAGAATCCCATTCAATCCAACGAATGGCTTCCAAAGGCCCCGGCCTTTGGCGGGTCTGGGCAGAGCCCAGCCTTGTCTTCTGCCAGTCAGTCTCTCGGCCGGTTGGTATGAAATCAGGCGGCCGCGGCCGGGACCGCCCCGGTCGCGATGCCGGCGCGGAACCCGCGCCAATCCGCCGTCACCTGCTCGGCGTAGAGCATCGCGAACCCGGCGACCGCGCGCTCGAAGCCGTGCCCCCGTCCGAGATAACCCGCGAGCAGCGACGCGTCGCCCGAACGGACATGCGCGCGGCCGAGGGTGCGGCCGCACAACGTCGCATAGGCGGGCAGCGCCTCCTGCTCGATCTCTGTCGCGACCGAGGCAAGCCGGGAGTCCTTCAGCCTTCGCACGTAGAACTGCCTGCCATCCCCGCTTGCAGGCGTCCAGCCGAGGAACACGTCGGATTGCGCCTGCATCACCCGCTGACCGACCACCACGCGCTCGCCCTCGCG
>CAXTPV010000390.1:0-2012 GCA_964246135.1 uncultured Acetobacteraceae bacterium
CACCCGCGCATCGGGCAGCGCCGCCCACACGCGCGCGAGCGCGGCCGCCTGCCCGGCCGGCAGGTCAAGCCGGTCCAGGGGTCGCCGCGCGCAGCCGCAAGGCCAGCGTCCGCAGGATGTCCGCCGTCGCCCCCCAGATCAGGTGCTCGGGATGCGGCCAGACCCAGTACTCGCGCCAGACGCCGCCCAGCACCGCCTGCTGCCGCACCGGCCAGGCCGGATCGAGCAGGCACGCGAGCGGCAGGAACAGGATCTGCTCCACCTCGTCGGGCGAGGCGCGCCAGGTGGCGGCGGCCGAGACCAGGGCCACCACCGGCACGACGTGAAACCCGGTCGAGGTCAGGTGGGCCGGCAGCATCCCGGCGACGCGGACGCGCGCGGGGTCGAGCCCGACCTCCTCCTCGGCCTCGCGCAGCGCGGCGTGAGCGGCATCGCGGTCGGCGCCGTCGATCCGTCCCCCCGGCAGGCTCACCTGTCCCGGGTGGTGGGCAAGGCGGGACGCGCGCTTGGTCAGCAGGATGGTCGGCTCGGCGGCAAGCACGATCGGCACCAGCACGCTGGCGCGCGGCGCGTGTTCGGGCGTGGGATCGGCGTCGCGAAGCGGGTCGAGGATGCCGTCAAGGTGCCGCTCCAGCCACGAGCCCAAGGGTAGCCGGTCGGTCGCCATGCTGGCGCCTCGATCAGCTCGGCGGCGTCGACGCGTCGCCGATCGGGAAGAACCGGCGGTGGCTCCACACCCCGAGACAGCGCCGGCCCCGGCAGTGCCCCGGCACGGCGAGCGCCGCCAGTTCGTAATAGACCGGACGCGCGATCCTGGCCTCCAGCGCAGGCAGGCCGGGCTCGCCGCTGATGTGCAGATAGGGGCGCGGGTGGCAGTGCGGGCGGTCGAGCGCGATCCGGATCGGGTGCTCGGCCGACGCCTCGATGATCTGGTCCACGTTGGTCCGAAAGCACAGCACCTGGTCGCGCCCGACCCCGCGCCAGTCGAGCTCGACCGCGAGCCAGGGAGTGTCCTCGACCTCGATGCGGCCGCGCTCGGCCGGCGTCTCCAGCCAGTAGCTGCCCTCGCCGTCCCGCTTCAGCACGCTGGAGAACAGGCAGACCAGCTCGTGCCGGTTGATCGGGGAACCGCGATAGAGCCAGGAGCCGTCGCGCTGGATCAGGAACGGCAGGTCACCGCACTCGACCCGCGACGGCCGGCGTGGCGCGTCGCCGAGCTCGACGCCCTCCTGCATCGAGGCGGGGGGAATCGCCGGGTCACAGGCCACGGGTTTGCCGTCGGTCACCTCGGCGTCGCCTCCGCTGCTCGTCCATCTTTCACGCACGCGCGAGCCGGATATTGGGAGCCGCCCCGGTTTGATGAAAGGTCCGGACGTGCCAGATTGACGTCCGGGGCGCGACGCTGCCGCCTCCCGACGAAGGACGAGCATGACGCTGACCGATCGCGACCCCAGCGCGACGCCCCGCCTTGACTGAAGCTGACTTGACCGAGAACGCGGACCCGGTCGCCAGCGCGGACGCGTTCGCCCGCCGCCTCGTGGCCGCGCGGGACGCCATCGGATCGGTGATCTTCGGACAGTCGCCGGTGGTGGACCAGGCGCTGATCGGCCTGGTGTCGGGCGGCCATACGCTGCTGGTCGGAGCACCCGGCCTCGGCAAGACGCTGCTGGTCGAGACGCTCGGCCGGGTGCTGGGTCTCGCCGCGCGCCGGGTGCAGTTCACCCCCGACCTGATGCCCGCCGACATCATCGGCAGCGAGGTGCTGGACGAGGATCCGGTCGAGCGCGGCGGCACCGGCAGGCGGCATTTCCGCTTCGTGCCCGGACCGGTGTTCTGCCAGTTCCTGATGGCCGACGAGATCAACCGCGCGAGCCCGCGCACCCAGTCGGCGCTGCTGCAGGCGATGCAGGAGGGCAGGGTCTCGGTCTCGGGCGTCGATCGCCCCTTGCCGCGACCCTTCCACGTGCTGGCGACGCAGAACCCGATCGAGCAGGAGGGCACCTACCCGCTGC
>CAXTPV010000391.1:0-2009 GCA_964246135.1 uncultured Acetobacteraceae bacterium
TCGTCGAGCAGTCCGGCATCGGCGATCCTGGCCACCACCGAAGCGATAGCGTCTCGGGCGCGGGCGGCGTCGGGCTCGATCGAGGACGCGTCGTCGCCGGCCTCGCGCGCGGCGTCGGCGGCGCGCCTGGCCCAGCGCGCGATCATCCGCGCCAGCACGCGCTCGACGCCTTGCCTGGTTGCCTCGTAGCGCGCGAGATGGGCGAGTGCCGCCTCGCGGAGCGCGGCGTCGTCCGGCGGGCTCAGGCGTCGGGACGGCACGGGACATCGAGCGCGGGAGCGGAGGCATGATCGGCACGGCGGACGAGGCGGACACGCGTGAGGCGATGGTGGCGGCCTGCCGGGCGATGAACGCGCTCGGGATCAACCAGGGCAGTTCCGGCAACATCAGCGTGCGCCATGGCGAGCGGATGCTGCTGACGCCGTCGGGCGTGCCCTATGACCGGCTCGGCGCCGGCGACATCGTGAGGATGGACATGGCGGGCGGGTTCTCGGGCCGCGAGGGGCTGCGGCCATCGAGCGAGTGGCGCATCCATCGCGATATCCTGGCCGGACGCGCAGACGCCGGCGCGGTGGTGCACGCGCACCCGACCTACGCCATCGCGATCTCGATCATGCGGCGCGAGATCCCGGCGATCCACTACATGATCGCGCTGGCCGGCGGCTCCTCGATCCGGGTCGCGCCATACGCGCTGTTCGGCAGCCAGAAGCTGTCGCGGGTGACGCTGGCGGCGCTGGCGGGGCGGCGCGCCTGCCTGCTCGCGCATCACGGCATGGTGGCGGTCGGCACCGACCTCGGACACGCGATGGCGCTGGCGGTCGAGGTCGAAACGCTGGCGCGGCAGTATCACGCCTGCCTGCAGCTCGGCGAGCCGCCGCTGCTGAGCGAGGCCGACATCGCCGACGCGCTGGAGCAGTTCAGGACCGGCTACGGCGCGGCACCGGCCGAGCCGGAGCCGGACGCGCGCTGAGACCCCCGCCCTTGGCGCCAC
Organism: uncultured Acetobacteraceae bacterium; assembly: GCA_964246135.1. Classification (GTDB taxonomy): domain Bacteria; phylum Pseudomonadota; class Alphaproteobacteria; order Acetobacterales; family Acetobacteraceae; genus CAXTPV01. The sequence goes on from CAXTPV010000391.1 coordinate 992, forward strand.
CGCCTTTGACACTCCCGCGGGCGCGCCCGCATCCTTTGGCGGCGACACCGACACATCCCGCATGATCAGCCCTCCAGGAGCCCGGACCAGCCGCCATGATCGCCCCTGTGATGCCGACCTACAACCGCGCCGACCTCGCGTTCACGCGTGGCGAGGGCGCCTGGCTGGTGGCGACCGACGGGCGACGATACCTCGATTTCGGCGCCGGCGTCGCGACGTCGTCGCTCGGACATGGGCATCCGGGCCTGGTCGCCGCGATCACCGAGCAGGCGGCCCGGGTGATCCACGTGTCGAACCTGTATCGGATTCCGGAATCGGAGCGCCTGGCGGAGCGGCTGGTGGCGGCGAGCTTCGCCGACAGCGTGTTCTTCTGCAACTCGGGGGCGGAGGCCAACGAGGGCATGGTCAAGGTGATGCGGCGGGCGATGGCGGGCTCGGGCCGGCCCGAGCGCACGCGCATCATCTGCTTTGACGGCGCGTTCCACGGCCGCACGCTGGCGATGCTGGCGGCGACCGGCAACGCCAAGTATCTCGACGGCTACGGCACGCCGGCGCCCGGCTTCGACCACGTGCCGTTTGGCAACATGAACGCGGTGCGCGACGCGATCACCGGCGAGACCGCCGGCATCATCATCGAGCCGATCCAGGGCGAGGGCGGGGTCCGCCGGGCATCGCCGCGGTTCCTGCGCGAGCTGCGGGCGGCCTGCGACGAGTACGGCATCCTGCTCGGGCTTGACGAGGTGCAGTGCGGCATGGGGCGTACCGGCACGCTGTTCGCCTACCAGCAGGCGGGGATCGAGCCGGACGTGCTGAGCACGGCCAAGGGGATCGGCGGCGGCTTCCCGCTAGGCGCGGTGCTCGCCCGCGAGGCGCTGGCGCGTCACCTCACCGCCGGCAGCCACGGCTCCACCTACGGCGGCAACCCGCTGGCGGCGGCGGCCGGCAACGCGGTGCTCGACGCGCTGCTGGCGCCGGGCTTCCTCGACGGCGTGAGCGCGCGCGGCGCGCGGCTGCGTTC
>CAXTPV010000392.1:0-2008 GCA_964246135.1 uncultured Acetobacteraceae bacterium
GCGATCGCCGGCGCGGCCGGGACGCCGGCGCGCCTGCTGCTGTCACGCGCACGGGCGGCAGCACTTGGCGGCGGCGGTTGGGCGGACGAGGCGGCGATCGTGGCGATGGCTGATGATAGGGCGATCGTCGCGATCGACGTCGCGCCCTCGCTCGACGCCCTGGTCGATCACGCCGAAGGCTGGCTGCGGATTCTGGCCGACCCGACCAGGACCGGGACGCCTTCCCTGCCCCACGCGATGACACCCCACGCGATGACACCCCACGCGCTGGCACCTTACGCGCTGACACGGGGCGTCTCGCCGGACACGGCGCCGGCCGCCCTGACGGCGCTCAAGCTCGCGCGCCTGTTGCCGACGGCGCTGATCGCGTCGGGCGCCCCCGGCGCCCGCGCCCGGGGGGGGGGGGGCGCCGGGGTGGTGGTGGAGGCGGCGGGGCGCCGGTCGCCCCCCCTGGGGGCGATCCTGTCGACCCCGATGCGGGCGGCGCTCGATCTCGCGATCGTCGCCGAAGCGCCGGTGCCGCTCGCGGACGCGGCGGATGCGCGGATCGTCGCGTTCCGCGCGCCCGATGCCGGCATCGAGCATCTGGGCATCGTGATCGGCGATCCCGGGGCGCGCGCCGCCCCGCTGGTGCGGCTGCATTCCGAGTGCTTCACCGGCGACCTGCTCGGCAGCCTGCGCTGCGATTGCGGCGACCAGCTGCGGGGCGCGATCCGGCGGATGACCGACGAGGGCGCGGGCGTGCTGCTCTATCTGGCCCAGGAAGGGCGCGGGATCGGGCTGGTGAACAAGCTGCGGGCCTACGCGCTGCAGGATCGCGGGCTCGACACGCTGGACGCCAACCGGGCGCTGGGCTGGGACGCCGACGAGCGCAGCTTCCTGCTCGCCGCGACCATGCTGCACCGGCTCGGCCTCTCGCGGGTGCGGCTGCTCACCAACAACCCGGACAAGGTCGCGGCGCTGTCGGCGTTCGGGATCGAGGTGGTGGAACGGCTCGGCATCGCGGTGGCACCGAACGGGGTGAATGATTCCTATCTCGAAACCAAACGGCGCCGCTTCGGGCACCTGCCGGCGTGACGATGCGGGCGATCGTGTCGCCGCGGCCGGGCGGTGCGGCCCATGAGGCGCTGATGCTGCTCGGAAGGCTGGCGCTGCGCTGCGCGGTCGGCGAGCGTGGCATCGCGGCCGAGAAGGAGGAGGGTGACCACGCGACGCCCTCCGGGGTGCTGGCGCTGCGCCACGTGCTCTATCGCGCCGATCGGGTGGCCCCGTTCTCGGCCGCGGTCGCGCGCGAGCCGGTCGCGCGGTCGGATGGCTGGTGCGACGATCCGGCGGACGCGTCGTACAACCGTCGGGTGACGCTGCCGCATGCCGGACGGGCCGAGCACCTGTGGCGCGATGACGGGCTCTACGACATCGTCGGCGTGCTTGGCTGGAACGATCGGCCGGTGGTGCGCGGCCGAGGCTCCGCGATCTTCGTTCACGTGGCGACGCCGGATTTCGGCCCCACCCAGGGCTGCGTCGCGCTGGCGGAACGGGACCTCATCCGGGTGCTGGAGGCCGGGCTGACGGAGATCGAGATCAGCGACGGCCCGGCGCCGTAGCGTGACGCCTTAATCGGACAGCGGGCGGAGGAAACAATTCTTAACGTGGGCCGCTTCACGCGCGGGCAGACAAAGCAGCCCCGCCGGCCCAGCTGAGGGCGACCAATTTGGAACCAGACCGGACAGGAAACGGAACCATGCGCACGACACTGATGCTCGCGAGCGGCCTGGCGGTGATCGGCCTTGCCGGTTGCGCGTTGCCGCCGCCCACCGCGCCGAGCTTCACCGCGCTGCCGCAGAAGGGCAAGACCTACGCGCGGTTCCAGAGCGAGGACGCCTATTGCCGCTCGAACGCCTACATCGCCGGCGGCGGCGAGGCGGCGCACCAGGCGGGCGTGAACAACGGCCTGGCGAGCGCCGGCATCGGGACGTTGGCGGGTGCGGCGGTCGGCGCGGTGATCGGC